>CAZPBE010000022.1:0-83876 GCA_964584615.1 uncultured Pirellulaceae bacterium
TAGTTGAAGTGACCACTGGGATCACACCGAAGCGAGAGAACCGTCGAGACGCGCAACTAGTGAACAAGACGCGAAAGGCCGCATGAAGCAAAGACTGATGCGTCATGCAGGGAATACTGAATCTGCTCTCTTTGCCGGCAGGTCTATTCAACGACCACTGGCGGTTCCAATTCGAGGTAATAGCGATTGGATTTGTCGGGCCCAACGAGCTTCAAGCTAACGATCTCGCCGTCAATATTGAGATCCCAAATCAAAGTTTTGGCTTCAAACTTGACGTACTTAGTAGGATCTTTCTTGGCAGCCCTCAACATTTCTAGAATCGATTCTGCGTCGCCTTTCTCGAACGCGGTAGCGACTTGTCCCAAAGAGTGTGTTGAAATCGCTTTGAGAAATTTTTCTCGCTCCATAAATTGATCGAGAAACTCCTCATATTTTTTGCCTTCAAGAAGTCGAATACCTTGATCAAAGTAATACTCGAAAGTCATATACGAAGACGGCTCAAACGCACTAGGAATACGGTTGATTCCAGGACTCTTGTTGATTCCAAGACTCGGTGGAGCGAAAGAAGCACTATCCCCTGGCGTCGGCACAAACCCACCAGAATTGGCAGCCGTTCTCACGGGAATCGATTGAGTGGTTGGCACCTTGTTGCGATGTCCAAAAACACTTGGTCTAGAAGAAAACGAATTAGAGGATCGCCGCTGCGGTTGAAAGTTGCTTAGACCGGTTGCAACTCCGATTTCATTCGGTTGGTCAACTTCGTCAGGCCAACCAAAGCCGTCGGCTTGATTGGTAATCGATTCAAGTTTCATTTCGACGAGACGATCCTTCGCATCCTTTCGTTTGTCGAGTTGCTCGCGAAGTTTGGCGACACGATCCTCCATCTCATTAACTTGCTTTTCATAGTTGTCGATGTAGTTGTCATAGTGCTTTTCCAAAGCGGTTTTGGCCTGATCAATTGCTTCCTCCCGAGAATCATCGTCTTCGGCATTTTTAATTGCTGCAACAAACGAGTCGAACGGGTTCGCGGCCACCGTTGGCCGCCACGTCAATGGGGATCGGGGGATGCTCGGAGGTTGAAAATTAGGCGACGCATTGCGCTGCTGAACGAAAGCGGACGTTTGATAGGGAAGCGATTGGGCGGGAGTGGGGGCGAACTGAGCGCGTGTTGGGGGGAACGAAACTCGAGTGCTCGGGTGTTGAGCAAGTTCGGACGGATAGGTCGCAATCGCATTCTGCTTTGCAACGTTTTGCTGAGTAAGTGCAACAACCCTCATTTCATTCGCGTCCCTCTGCTGAGTTTTGGCATACGAGTACCACGCTCCGCCGACCAGCAATCCGATTGAAATAAACATGCACAGCAAGACAAAAAAGAATGCTCGAAGTGCGCCTGATCTTCTTTTACTCATCGTCCTGTCCTCGCGTGGATTCAAATTTAGTGGATGTTTCATTGCCGCCCAATTCGTTTTCGATTTGCTCAAGGTCTCGCATCAACGATCGAATCTCCTCCTTAAGCGCTGAGTCGTCTTCAAAGAAAGAAAACTCGAAATTGTTTGCCGTCGAAGTATTGTTGATCAACGGCGGCGCTAGCTGATCAGTCGACGCGGGATTTGAGTCAGTCAAAATTGGCTGTAAGCCCGAACCATCTTGTTTCCGTAGGTACCCAATCCAGATCATGGCAATGGCCACCAGTGATGCCGTGAACAACATCAGCCAAGGCCATCGGTTTGATTTTCGATCCAGCTTGATCTTTGGTTTCGGTGATACCAATGGGCTTTGCAGATGAGCCAGATAATTTTCAAGCGTGTGTTGAACTTCTTCTGCCGATTGGAAACGACTCTTGGCAGACTTACTCAATAGTTTTTGGATCAGCCGCTCAAGCGTCTTGGGGATGTCTGAATTGAGTTGTCTTGGCCGAGTCGGTTCTTCAAAAATGATTTTTTGAATGATCGCAAACGGTTTCTCAGCATGAAACGGTTCTCGTCCAGTCGCCATGAAGTAAATCAGACTACCAAGTGAAAACAGGTCACTCCGCTGATCAATCTCATCTCCACTCGCTTGCTCTGGAGACATGTAGTGCGGTGTACCGGCGAGCCAACCCGTCTGAGTGATCGCCGCCTCGTTGGCAGCGCGAGCCAAGCCAAAGTCAGTGATCATGACCCGACTAATGTCTTGTTCCATCAAAATATTCGCGGGTTTGATGTCGCGATGAATGAGTCCCTGGCGATGCGCGGCAGCAAGCCCCGAAGCGATCTGTTGTGCAATGCGAACAATGTCCTTGACTTCCAATTGCCCCTGTTCTCGAACGTGAGCGTCGAGCGAACGTCCATTGACCAGTGTCATGACGATGTAGGGTCGCTTTGGTTCCGAATTGACTCCGTGAATTGGCACGACATTGGGATGTACGACGGCCGCGGCTGCTCGAGCTTCTCTCGCAAAACGTTGACGAGCAATTCCGCTTGAAGCCAAATGCGGCGCGAGAACTTTGATCGCCACGGGCCGATTCAGCTCTCGATCAAACGCTTTGTAAACGACACCGCACCCGCCACGCCCGATGACTTTCTCGACCTCATACTCGTCGATCCGTCCAAGCATTTCGGGATGGGTAGGCGGGTCGAGTGCCATCCGATCATATTGAGACATGTCGGCCGGCGACTCCACCCGTTCCATTTCGACCTCAACGTCGTCGGTGCCAGGCAACGGCCCGATGGCAACTGTCTGCTGATTGATCATCCAGTCGTCAGGTCGTAGCAAATTTGAATCGGAAAGGTGAGTTTGCGTCTTGCTCCATTCTTGATCTTCTGCGGTAGCCCGTTCAAGCTGTTGTTGACACTCCAAACACTCATCGAGATGGGATTCAATTCGTTGCACTTCCTGCTGCGAAAGTTCCTCCGCGATCAAAGCTTGGAAAGATGATAGCTCTGGATGTTTCTGATTGTTATTCATGAATCCGCCCGTCAAATTGGGTTCGAGCAACGGCCTCTTTGAGTTTTGCCATCACGCGGCTACGCGCGATGTAGACCGCGCCTCGTGACATACCTAACTGCTTGGCAACGCTTGCCGCATCCTGTTGCTTAACCGACGTTAACCAAAATGCTTGCCACGTCTTATCACTAAACGACGTTTTGATTTTCTCAGCCGCCCAGGCGAAAGTCTGACGCTCTTGTTCAAAATCGAATTGCCCCGCCTCTTCGCCAGGCTGAGGCGTTGATCGAATTAGCTTGAAGACAGAAGTTTCATCGGTTGTGATTGGAAGGCGATGATTGCTCCGGAAGTAGTCGATCACCATGTTGCGCGTGATGCGACTGATCCACCCGCGAAACGTCCCTTTGGCTGGATTCGGATTCCATTGGTTGACCGCTTTTGCGACTCGCAATAAAACGTCTTGAGTCAAGTCACGGGCGTCGGCCGGTTGAAGTCCGCGGTTGATAGCGATCCGATAAATGAGCGGCTGATAGATTTCAACGAACTCTTGCCAGGCTTCGGCATCTGAAGAATGGCGAAGTCGAAGAATCAAACTCACTCGGGTTTTTGGGACTTCTTTCACAAAATTTCCAGTGAAACCAATCGGCTGTCTGTCAGTTTACACGCTTGCCGATCCAAACTCTTTCAGGGAAATTTGAAAACATTCTCCACCCACGAACCAAAGTTCTGCCGGTCCCGCTCGCAACGGGACGTTCCGAGTAGCTTCCTGCCGTTGGACGGACCGCAAATGAAGCCCCCTGGATTCAAGAAATCGATCTCGTTCCCCAACTCCAATCTCACTGGAGAGAAGCATTGTCGGGCTGGAGTTTGGCGCTGAGGAAATGTGGCCGTCCAACACCATAATGACCGCCGATACCTGACAAATTTGACCTTACTTGTCGGACTTTGTCACAATTCACGCCGTTGTTAGCGAATTGGCTGCCGAGCTTTAACGGCGGTCCTTTCTCCGTTGACCCAAAATGGCATCACGGATACGCTGTGTGCAGATTCTGCTCGGTAAAAACAGGGCTTAGCCTTGTAAACCGATGGAATCCAACCGCCAATTCGCTGGACAATCATGTGAATTTTGGAGGGACTTTGAACGTGAACTTTGTTCGCTGGCGATGAAAATGCGCTTTTCGCGATTTCGGCGCGGTAGATGCATCAATTGTTGACCCCGTTTCGCGAGGTGACAATTCGTCGGTAGGAAGCAAGCGCTGCTTTTTTCAGGAGCAATTGCTTCCTGGGGCGAGTTACCTGGAAACGGCAGTCCATCATCAAATACCTGAATTCACTAAGACGATTAAGGACAGATGACCCGTCGTCAAACTGAAAACATCAACGCAAATCTGGTCGTAAGGCCATTCGATTTACAAATCGTATAAATTTTGTGACGCTTGCGGCAATGCGAGTCAAACCGTCACCGGAAACCAATCATGGAAAACCTGGAACGTCTTTGGGATAACACAACGCACTTCGTTGGCGGCATGGTCCGCGGATTTGAGCGTGGAGTTACCGGTCTATTTGGATCTTCAAATGCGCGTCAAATCAAAAAGCTTCAAGGCCGCGTCGATGCGATCAATGCGCTCGAAGCGACTTACGAGAAGATGACCAATGAAGAGCTTGCGCATCAAACTGAACTTTTTCGGCAGCGGATCAAAGATGGCGAGACGACTGACGATATTTTGACAGAGGCTTTCGCCGTTTGTCGTGAAGGTGGAAAACGATTCCTGGGCATGCGTCACTACGACGTGCAGATGATCGGCGGCATGGTGTTGCACGGCGGCGGTGTTGCCGAAATGGTAACAGGTGAAGGTAAAACTTTGGTCGCGACGTTGCCGGCTTACCTCAACGCGATTGAAAGCGCGGGCGTGCACGTGGTCACGGTTAACGACTATCTTGCGCGACGTGATATGGAGTGGATGGGTCCGTTGTATATGGGGCTGGGTCTGACCGTTGGCAACATTCAATCGAACATGCCAGCGTTGGAGCGGCAAAAATCCTACAACTGCGACATCACTTACGGAACCAACAACGAATTCGGTTTCGACTACCTGCGCGACAACATGAAACCTGCGTCGCGCGGCGACGAGCGATTTAATCCTCGCAATCAACAAGCTCAAGGTCCGTTGCACTTTGCGATCATTGACGAAGTCGACAACATTTTGATCGACGAAGCACGTACACCGTTGATCATTTCGGGACCAGCTCATCAGAACCCGGGAAAATACGCAGACGCCAATAAAATCGCGACGCAACTGACCAAGGATACGCACTATCAAGTCAACGAAAAAGATCATACGGCGACGCTGACTGATGAAGGCGTTCGCTACGCTGAGAAACTGGCCGGAGTCGAAAGTTTCTACACGGCCGGCAACATGGAATGGCCGCACTTGATCGACAACGCGCTGAAGGCACACACGCTGTATACGAAGGACGTGAACTATGTGGTCAAAGAAGGCCAAATCATCATCGTCGACGAGTTTACCGGTCGTTTGATGGAAGGTCGTCAGTGGAGCGATGGCTTGCACCAGGCCGTCGAAGCAAAAGAAGGCGTGAAGATCAAAGAGGAAACTCAAACGCTGGCCACGATCACGCTGCAAAACTATTTCAAGCTTTATAACAAGCTTGGCGGTATGACCGGAACCGCGATGACCGAAGCGGAAGAATTTTACAAGATCTATAAACTCGACGTGTTGGCGATCCCGACTAACCGCGTGCTGCAACGGATTGCACATCCAGACATCATTTACAGTAGTGAAAAATTCAAATGGGAAGCGGTCGCTGAAGAAGTCGAAAACTATCACCTCCACGATATGGTGATGCTCAAGAACGGCGAAATCTACGCGGGTAAGCTCAAACAGAATGATGAAGTCGTGATCTTGAAAGACAAGATGGATGGGAATGAGCACCAGTTCTCCAAAAGTAAAGTCCAGGAAGTGCAAGTCGGAGGGCGTCCGATTCTTGTTGGAACGACGACGATTGAGAAAAGTGAGCTGTTGTCCAACCTGCTCACCCGTCGCGGAATCAAACACGAAGTCCTTAACGCGAAGAACCACAAACGTGAGGCCGAGATTGTTGCTCAGGCTGGTCGATTCAAAGCGGTTACGATTGCCACCAACATGGCCGGCCGTGGTACTGACATCGTGATGGGTGGTAACCCGGAAACGATGGCTTGGGCGCGGTTGCAGGAAACGTATCCGACGCGTCTCGATGTTCCACGGGAAGAGTGGGACGACCTGGTCGAGTCGATCGATCAGGAGCACGACATGAAAGCGATGGGCGAAGAAGTCAAAGAGATTGGCGGACTTCATGTGATCGGTACCGAACGGCATGACGCTCGGCGGATCGACCTTCAGCTTCGCGGACGTTGTGGTCGCCAGGGCGATCCAGGAAGCAGTCGCTTCTTCCTCAGTCTCGATGATGACTTGATGCGAATTTTCGCTGGCCCGTTTGTCAAACGTGTGCTGGAGATGGGCGGATTCAAAGACGATGTGCCGATCGAAAGCAAGATGGTTTCGCGCCGTATCGATAGCGCTCAGAAAAAGCGAGAAGAGTTCAACTTTGAAATTCGCAAGAGCTTGCTCGAATACGATGAGGTGATGGACGAACAGCGTAAGCGTGTCTATCGGTTCCGCCAACGAATTCTGGATGGCGGAAATTGTCGTGACCTGGTTCAGGACATGATTCGCGATCAAGTCGAAAAGAATCTTGATACGTGTCTTTCAGATTCGTTTGGCCAGGAATCGTTCGCTCGATTCGCTGCCCAGCAATTGGCTGTTGACCACTTCGAACCACGCCTGTTCCGCAACATGAGTCCAGGCGAAGCTGAAAAAGTCGCCAAAGACGAAGCGCAGCGAATGGCTGAAACGATGATCGTCAGCCAAATCGAAGACGATCTGCCGCTTTCGGAAGATGAGGAAGAGTGGAACTGGGCGGCACTGGCTTCGTTTGCAAATTCACGTTGGGGTCTTAGCGTTCGTGATCGGGACCTCAAGAAAATTGGCCGTGACCGCGTTGACGAGTTCCTGATCGAGAAAGCTCAAGCATCGCTCGAGAAACGAGAGATCGAAGGCGCCGACCAAATGCTTGATCCCGACTACGGGATCAAAACGGCTGCGATGTGGATCAAAGCGAAATTTGGACAAGAGATCGATCCCGCACAACTCAGGGACAAAACGACTGACGAAGTCAAAGAATTTATCATCGACGCCGCCGAAAATACTTACAGCGAAAAAGAAGCCGAGTACCCCGTGATGGCTGGGCTTTATCAGTTTGCCGTCCCGGGATCTGCTGGTTCGCAAAGCCGCATCGATCGCGAAGAGTTGGTGACTTGGGCCGCCAAACGTTTTAAATCTGAAATCTCTTTGGATGACTTGAAGAACAAACAGCGTGACGAGATTCGCGATTTGCTGGTCGTAAAAAGCCGTGAGCACCAAGCGGTTGCACAAACAACCATTGCAACGCTTCAGGACAAAATCGAAACGATGTCCAAACAGGGACACGTTCCGCTGAAAAACGCGAATGGCTCGGCAACGTCACTGGCTGACTGGTTTAAAGACACGATCGATTTCGAATTGGACGTCGAAGCGTTTGAGCGGCTTGAACAGGAACAACTGGAAGAAAGACTCGAAGCGATTGTCGAAGACCATTACCACCCCGAGTTCCGCCGCATGGAACGCATGGTGCTACTGGAAGTCGTTGATTCGGCCTGGAAAGACCACTTGCTGGCAATGGATTACCTTCGCAGTGCGGTCCGAAATGTGGGCATGGCCCAAATGGACCCAAAGGTCGAATACAAGCGCGAAGGTATGCGGATGTTCGACGGATTGTGGGAATCGATTGGCGAACGCGTCACCGGATTCATCTTCCGGATGGAACAACTGAACGAAGGTTTCGTCAGCCACACGTTGACCGAAACAAGCGCTCGACACGACGAAGTCAAAGATCCTCCAGAAGACATGCCTCACCAAAACGAAATGTCCAAGGAACAGCAGGACGCCATTGAAAACTCTGGCAAAGGAAAAGGCAAAGCAGAAACGATTCGAAATCGTGAGAATAAAATTGGCCGTAACGATCCGTGCACTTGTGGTAGCGGCAAGAAGTATAAGTCTTGCTGTATGCGGAAGAATAAGTAAAGCCAACGCCAACCGAAACTGACTCTCAAACTAAAGGATTGATTTGGGATCAACAGCGACAATCCGAATTCTTCTGTTCAACGTCGTGTACGGATTGTTGTTGACAGTTTCATCTCCTTGGCTGGTTTGGCGATATTTTGTTCAACGCAAAAATCGTCGCGGATGGCAAGCGAAACTTTTCGGTCTGGTTCCGACCATCGGCCCACCAACTAACGACGTTTCAAAGTCAAGTCACATCAACGCTGCCCCAAACGATTCTGCCGATTCAACACGATGTATTTGGTTGCATGCCGTTAGCGTCGGCGAAGTCAACTTGTTGGAGCCCATCGTCAAACGATTGCAGCGCCGATTTCCAAATTCCACGCTGGCGATTTCAACGACGACAGAAACCGGTTTTGACTTGGCATCAAAAAAATTCGGCGATCAAACCGTCTTCTTTTTTCCTTCCGATTTCAGTTGGGCAGTAAATCGAGCGTTGGATCGAATTCGTCCAGACCTGATCGTGTTAGCTGAGTTGGAAGTCTGGCCGAACTTTTTGCAAATTGCCAAACGAAGGAAAATCCCAGTCGCAATTGTTAATGGACGACTCAGTGAGTCGAGCGCAAGCGGATACGGTCGTCTTCGGTGGCTACTTGGTTCTACTTTTGGTGGACTGGATCTGGTTGCAGTGCAAGACGAACGTTATGCAGATCGATTCGTGGAAGTCGGCTGCGCCGCCGACAAAGTTCTCGTCACGGGCAACGTAAAATACGACGGTGCACTTACCGATAAGAATCACCCATCCTTTCAATCGACCCATCGGCTGGCACAACGAATGGGCCTGCTCCCTGATCGGCATCAAATTTTGGTTGCTGGCAGCACGCAGCTCGAAGATGAATTGGCAGCAATACAAGCGTTTGTATCGCTGCGGGAACGCTGGGAAGAATTGCGCCTCGTCATCGTCCCTCGGCACCCAGACCGTGTGGGTGAGATTGTTTCAACTCTTGAGCCGTTAGGATTGACGGCAATTTTTCGATCAAGTTATTCTGAAGATCCAAATCGGCCAGCAACTCTCAATTCGTCGTCGGTGTTGATCGTGGATGTGATTGGCGAATTGAGTGCCTGGTGGAGTTTGGCAGATGTGGCTTTTGTTGGCGGAAGCATGGGATCACGCGGCGGACAAAACATGATCGAGCCAGCGGCCTTGGGCGTCCCCGTTTGCTTTGGCCCCAATACAAAGAACTTTCGTACCGTTGTGGAACAACTGTTGGCCGCAGGAGGCGCTCGCGTTGTAAAGAACGAAATTGAGCTTTCCACGTTGATCGAACGGTTGCTCAAAGATTCGGAATCTGCTCGACAATTAAGCTTGGGCGCTCAAAAAGTGATTTCCAAAAACGCCGGGGCTGCTGACAGGACAGTCGAGCTTCTGGCGAGCATACTGAAAAATCCAAGTCATTCGATTGCGGAGACGTTCCCGCAAAGGGGCGTGAAAAAACCCGCGGCCTGACCTGACGTTGCCTGATTTGACGTTGGCAAGTCTGATGTTGCTTGGCAGCTGCTGGCGGAAGCTGTGATTTTACGATTTTCACCGTGATTTAGTTCACTCCGGTTCTCCCAAACTTCCTGATCAAACAGCGATTTTCCAATTCATCGTCTAGGAGTGTTGGGAGTCAGCGATTATGATTATGGGTCGAAATTGACGTAATTACGGATCGACCCAACAAGCCTATCTGTCGATTCTTGACCTTTAAGAGGAGAGCTCCGTGGCCTCAGGCAAATATCTATTTACCAGTGAATCCGTCAGCATGGGACATCCCGACAAGCTGGCTGACCAAATTTCTGATGCGATCCTCGACGCGATGCTTGAGCAGGATCCGAAAAGCCGCGTGGCATGCGAGACAATGGTATCGACAGAGATGGCCGTCATCGCTGGCGAGATTACTTCTTCGGCTAACGTCGACATTGAGAAAATCGTGCGTGGCGTGATGCGCGACGTTGGCTATACCGACGCTGCGACCGGAATCGGTTGCGACTCTTGCGACGTTCGCGTGGTGCTGGACAAACAGAGTCCCGATATCGCGATGGGCGTAGATGCGGACGGCGCCGGCGACCAAGGCTTAATGTTTGGATTCGCTTGCGACGACACAGAAGAACTGATGCCGCTACCGATTTCACTTTCGCACAAAATTCTTGATCGCTTGAACGAAGCACGATTTTCCAAGAAAGTCGATTGGCTTCGCCCAGACTCCAAGAGCCAAGTCACCGTCGAGTACGATGGCTTCAAGCCTGTTCGCATCGACACTGTGGTTGTTTCGACTCAACACTCTCCTGGCGTGACCAACGATGAGATTCGCGACTTCATCCAAAAAGAAATTGTCGAGCCATTACTTCCGGCCGAATTAGTCAAAGGGGACGTGAAGTATCACATTAACCCGACGGGCAAATTCGAAATCGGTGGCCCTCACGGTGACTGCGGATTGACCGGACGCAAAATCATTGTTGATACCTATGGCGGATGGGGTCGTCACGGTGGCGGCGCTTTCAGCGGTAAAGACTCAACGAAGGTCGACCGTAGTGCAGCCTACATGGCTCGTCACGTTGCGAAAAACATTGTTGCGGCTGGTTTGGCCAAACGATGCGAAGTTCAACTGGCTTACGCCATCGGAGTTGCTGATCCTGTTAGCGTTCATGTTGACACCCAAGGAACTGGATCCGTTGACGATGCATTGATCTGCCAAATCGTGAAAGATCACTACCCGTTGTCGACTCAAGGGATCATCGAATACCTCAAGCTGCAACGTCCGATCTTCCGCAAGACGGCTTTTGGCGGCCACTTCGGTCGCAGTGAGCCTGAATTCTTGTGGGAAAACACTGAGTCTGCAGCCCAGCTTGCAGAAAAAGCGGCTTCTTCAACACAAGCGTAATTCGATACGTGTTACTTTAAAATTGGTTTGCTGATCCACGTTCAGTCATAGCCAATATTTTGATACAAAAGGGCGACCCCAGGTCGTCCTTTTTTAGTGCCATGAATACACTCAAACAAAATCTGGATCGCACGAGCGTGGCTCCGTTCAGCCACATCAATGATTTTGCGCGCATTTCAAAATCCGCGACCAACGCAGGAGGCGTCGGCGCATTTGATGAGTCGATCGATTCCGATCTGGAATCTCGATTGAACAAACTAATGAACTCGGCAAATCCAGGTTCGGCCAACTCGAACTCGAACGAAACGGGCAATGACGAAGGGCAAGAACTTTCAAGCACTGACCCGTTTCAAATCTCGGACCTGGACCGTTTTCTTGCCAATGAATCGCTAACGCAACTTGCCGTTCACTCCACGAATGAAAATTCAGAAACCATCGTCCATTATTCGCGTTGCCAATTTGAGCCCGGACAAACTCGGTATGTACTTCACATTCCGTTTTTTCCGACACTGGCCAACAAACCGACCATCGATGCCAATGTCATCGAATTCGACGCGCGTGTGCGAGTCACTGACTGCCAAAGATTCGGCGCACGTATCGAAATCGTTGCCAACGATAGTTCGGATCATCCAGCTATCGCAGTGGTTGAGACGACGATCCGTCGGCAAGACTAGCTGCTAATCCTTGCCAAGCACCCTCCCCAACTCCTTCTGACATTCCCTTCATTATCTTTTTAAAAGCAAAGAGAGACCATTTGTGAAAACCGAGTTACTGGAAAAACTAAAACAGCACGGCCAAGAGCATTTGCTTCGCTTTTGGGATGACCTTTCAGTCGCACAACAAGAATCGCTCAACTCGCAAATCCAACAAATTGACTTTGAGCAAATTCGGACGCTTTATGAGATCGCTGCCTCCGATGACAAATGGCAAGAGTTGGCAGCAGCCGCCGAAGTCCCAACTGCAATCACGTTGGACGATTTCGCCAACGCTGATTCGTACGAGAAAGCTCGCGCGACTGGCTTGAAGGCGTTAAGCGAAGGGAAAGTTGCGATGATCCTCGTCGCCGGAGGGCAGGGTAGTCGACTGGGCTTTGATCACCCAAAAGGAATGTTCCCAATCGGTCCAATTAGCAAGCGGACTCTTTACCAAATGATGATCGAGCAAGTCATGGCGCGATCGATGGAATGTCACGCGAAAATTCCGCTGTACATCATGACCAGTCCGCCAACCCATGAAGAGACTTCCGAGTTTTTGAAATCGAATCGATATTTCGGTTTCAATTCCGAAGACCTGAAAATCTTTTGCCAGGGCGTTATGCCGGCAGTTGACCAAGACGGAAAGCTATTGCTGGAAAACAAAGGCTCGATCTTTGCAAGCCCTGATGGTCACGGCGGCACGCTGCGGGCCCTGGAAGTAAATGGTTGCCTGGCGGACATGAAAGCCAGAGGTGTCGAGCACCTGTTTTACGCTCAGATCGACAATCCTTTAGTTCAAGTCTGCAACCCGGCATTGCTTGGCTATCACATCGAGAGCAAGTCAGAAATGACGTCTCAAGTTGTTCGCAAAAACGAGCCGCTTCAGAAAGTCGGCAACGTTGTGGAAGTTGATGGCCGAGTGCAGATCATTGAATACAGTGATCTTCCGGAAGAATTCGCCAAACAGACAAACGCGGATGGATCGTTAAAGTTGTGGGCGGGAAGCATTGCGGTCCACATTTTCAAGTCCGATTTCCTATACGGTTCCGCCAGACAAGCCGATTCACTTCCGTTTCATCGAGCTCACAAGAAAGTTGCCTTCGTCGACGCCGACGGCAAACAGGTCGAACCAGAACAGGCAAACGCAGTTAAATTCGAAAAGTTCATTTTCGATCTGTTGCCTGGTGCCAAGAACGCAATCGTTTGCGAGGTCAATGCGGCAGATGGATTTTGCGCCGTCAAGAATTCGCCACCGGCGCCTTCGGAAACACCTGATCATGTAAAAGCGGCAATCGTCGACCTCCATAAACGCTGGTTGACGGAGGCTGGCGCAGCGGTCGTGGACGGAGTTAAAGTTGAAATCAGTCCGTTGTTTGCGACCGATGCAGAATCGCTCAAAGAAAAAATCGCGTCGGGAATAAAGATCGAATCAGATACTTACTTTGTATAGCGGCCGGCGTGACAATATCAGAATAAATGTACAATATTTGGATAACGAATGATTTTTGCAACCATCATGGCAGGCGGCGCGGGAACAAGATTTTGGCCTTCCAGCCGTAAAGCGACTCCAAAGCAATTACTTAAACTTGCCGGTGAACGGTCGATGATCCAATCAACGGTTGATCGACTTGGTTCAATGTGCCCGCCGGAAAACGTGTTGATTGTCACCAACAAAACTTTGGTCGACGCGATCGCGAAACAACTTCCGGAAGTTCCGCCTTCGTCGGTGATTGGTGAACCGGCAAAGCGAGATACGGCGCCGTGCGTGGGACTGGCTGCGGCTTGGGTTGCCGCGATCGACCCCGACGCCACGATGGTTGTGATGCCGGCCGATCACGTAATCACGCCGGATGACGTTTTCCAAGCAGCGCTTTCTCATGCGGCAGAATTGGTTGAATCCGATCCAACCCGCATCGTAACGTTTGGAATTAAGCCGACTTACCCGGCTGAAGTCTTTGGCTATATCGAAAGCAGCGACCCGATAGACGAAGGGAAGTTCGCCACACGAAAGGTAGCTCGCTTTCGAGAAAAACCCGACACTAAAACTGCCGAAGAATTTATGGCTGCCGGAACCTTCTTTTGGAATTCCGGAATCTTTGTCTGGAAAGCCAAAACCGTTTTGGATGCGTTGAAAAAGTTTGAACCCGAAATGTATGCACACATTGAAAAGATTCAAGCCTCGATCGGCACCGATCAATTTGCTGAGACGCTGGAGAAAGAATTTACGGCGATCAAAGGAACGTCTGTCGACTATGCCGTCATGGAACGTTATGACAATGTCGTCGTTGTCGAAGCTCCATTTGAATGGGACGACCTTGGAAACTGGACGGCCGTCCCGCGTCAACGCGGGGTCGATGATTTGGGGAATACGATCGACTGTAAACATTTGGGGATCAACACAAAAAACTCGATTGTTCGTAGCGATGATGATCATTTGATCGTGACGGTTGGAATGGAGGACTGCATTGTCGTGCGAACTCCTGACGCAACATTAATCGCCAATCGCAATGATGAGAATTCGATCAAAGAAATTGTCAAACAGCTCGAAGAACGTGGCTGGACCGAGTACCTGTAATACGCGAGCGATTTCCAACGCTAACATTGAAACCATGAAACCTGTTTTTATTTGTTTAGTTGCAGCAGGAATTTTGCTGATGACATTCCCGGAATCGCAATCATCCGCCCAGGAAAATGACTCTGCCGAAATTTCAACGGGGCAGTTCAACTGGAAAATGAAAACAATGGGTGGCAGTCAATTCTGGACTGACCATCGAGTTGTTGGAAATTGGCGAGTCCAACAAAACAGCGAAACGCAGCATTACCGTTTGCTTGACGCCAACAATGTTCGACACGCCTGGGGTTCTTTCGAGGACTGCAATCGATTTTTCGATTCTAAAATTGCTGACGGAACCGTGTCACCCTATCGCGGCCCGATTGTCATTCTGCTTCACGGCTTGATTCGGTCCAGCAAATCGATGTCGACTTTGCAACAACATTTGGCATCAGAGGGATTCCAAACCGTTAATTTTCAATATGCCAGTTCGCGCAAAAAAGTTGAGCAACATGCCGACGCCCTGAAGTTGGTGATCGATGGTCTTGGTCCAGAAGTCACCGAGATCTATTTCGTTTGTCACTCATTGGGCAACATCGTAGTCCGTCACTATTTGGCAGACAATACTGACCCGATATCAGCAAAGCAGGGTGATCCTCGAATTCGTCGAATGGTGATGATAGGACCGCCGAATCAGGGATCTCGCATTGCCAGATTGCTGAAAAAGAATGTCGCCTTCAAGTTAGTCGCCGGGGCCAGCGGAAGCGAATTGGCCGAAGGTTGGGAGCAACTCGAACCGAATCTGGCAACTCCAAGTTTTGAATTCGGCATCATCGCCGGTGGCCAGGCTTCTGACTCGCGTTTCGGAAACTTTATGCTGGCTGGTCGAGACGACTATACTGTTAGCGTTGAAGAAACCAAGCTCGTCGGAGCAAGAGACTTTCTGGTTGAACCCTTGATTCACTCAACCATGATGAAACAACCAGTGACACTCGAATCGACGGTTCGATTTTTCAAACAAGGCCACTTTCGCGCAGACGATTCCCGGTTTCCACTCAAGTAGTTTTTAACGACCAGCCTCAACAATCAATATCTTGAACAACGTCAATCCTTCTGATCATGAGTCGATGTTCATCCCGCCGCAGGGCAGGTTGATTGGAGTTGATTTCGGGACCGTTCGAATTGGTATTGCGATTTGCGATCCCGGACAATCGATCGCCAGTCCTTTGGAAATCTACCAGCGCCGAAACACGAAACTGGACGCGGACTATTTCGTGAAGTTGGCGAAACAAGAACAAGCCGTTGGCTTTATCGTCGGTCTGCCGGTACACATGAGCGGCGAGGCAAGCCAGAAATCCAAAGAAGCCAAAACGTTTGGACTGTGGTTGCACGAAATAACGGACGTTCCAGTCGCCTGGGTCGATGAGCGATATTCAACCGCTTTGGCGCGGGAAGTCTTAAACCAGGAGAGTCTTTCACCAAAAAAGAAAAAGGCGAAACTGGACAAAATTGCTGCCCAGATCATTTTGCGAACTTACCTGGAGAGAAACAAAGACTCCGACGATCAGACAATCAACTCGTTATCGTGACACGTTGCCGGCCGATCCATGGCGACGCGGCGACCGGCTATTTTTTCCGCTGATCTTTCTTAATAACGTTGGCCAGACTTTAGGCCATCGAGGTAGTCTTTCAACCTCTTCAACTCGTATTTCTTGTTCTTGGTTTTCGCCTTGCTTCTCGAATAGCTCTTTTCAATGAGCTTGATTGAGGCCTTCATCTTCTTGACCCGTTCAGCGATTTCCTGCTGCACTTTTTCAAGCTCTTCGATACGTGCTTTCTCAACCATCATTTTTCCTGACAAGTCTTCTACTTTTTCTTCGATTTCGACGAGCTCTTTCTCAGTCTCAGCGATCTGCAAAACTTGCCCGGTAATTTTCTCACGGTTGATAATCTCCGGCGCAAACTCACCCGTCTTTAGTCGTTCCACCAATTCAGGAATTTGCGCAACGGGAATGGCAAGGCTGGAAACGCGACCCGCACGAGCAATGTTAAAACCGACCACTTGACCAGACAGATCGACAATGGGGCCGCCACATTGATTGGCTTGCAACATTGAATCATGCTGGAACGCAAGTTCGAAATTTTTACTTCGGCGGCTCAGGCTGCTTCCCATTCGATTCTGTGTGTTGCTTCTCGCATTATCGGGACTGGCCTTGGACTTATCTGCCAATGTAAGTTTCAGCTTGATGATTTCGTCACCTCGCCGAACGGTCAAAGTGACTGTTTGTTCAGGGCTAAACTGACCCAGCGTTTCGTGCATGCCCGCCAAATTCATGACATCAACGTCGTCTACTTTCATAATGATGTCGCTAATAAAGATCCCCGCTGTGTCGGCGGGAGAATCTGGAACCACACTGGTAATTCGCACACCGGGCTTGTCGCGTTTGGGATCCATTTGAATTCCAACGAAGGCTCGTGACGGTGGAATCTCGCGTGCATTAACGGCGACGACTCCAATCGAAACGGCATCTTCGTATCCCAGAGGTGTAACCAACCACTTGCCCATAGCGGGTGGCGGTTCGCTGCTCAAGTTCACTGCCGGCAAGTTTTCCACTTCAATTTTCAACAACGCTAGATCGGTTTCTTTATCGATACCGACAACTTTAGCTTCGTATGACTTCCCATCAGACAACTTGCATTTCAGTTCGCCTCTCATTTCGCTGGCCTTGGTAATCACGTAGCCATCGGAATCAACGATCGCCCCGATCGCAATTTGTCGACGTCCACCCAAGACACGAACGGTCGACGCTGCGGCTGATCCGACAACCGGCTTGAACAAATCAACCAGACTGTCGTCCTGCTTCGAAAACCCTCGCTTACTGAGCCGCTTTTTGGATCCCCTTCTTTTGGATCCTTTCCTTCGAGTCGAACTTTTCTCGGTTTCTTTTTCGTCCGCCTCTGAGTCGTCTTGATCGTCAGACTTTTCGCTTTGTTTTTTCTCATCACTCTGTTTTCTGTCCGACTTATCTTCACCATCTGTATCGGAATCGTCCTTGTCAGATTTTTCCTGCTTGTCAGGCTTGGCATCTTGATCATCCGACTTTTTGTCATCGGACTTTTTCTCCTGCTCCTTCTCTTGAAGCAAAACAGGCGCAGCCATGATTGACGATGAGTCGACGACTAGCATTGAGCCGACGATCCCGATTGCGAAAGCAATGATCAAAAATGTTTTATGGCAATTCATGTTGTTCATTCGAAATTGAGAATGCGAAAAAATAAGTAAAGTGAATACTAAAACGTTGTCGACTACTTCCGTCGCTCTTCAACCGTAGCGATCAAATTGCGTTTCTTGCCTTTGCGTTCCACAACAATTTTTACCCTGTCAAAAGGACGAAGCTTGTTGATCGCTGCGGCCAGTTCTTTTTTGTCATTGACTTCGGTGTCGTTGATACGAATCACTTTGTCGCCACGCTCCATGCCTGCGGTCTTCGCTGCGCGTTTTCTCATCACTGACTCAACGACGGTTGTTTCGTCTTTGACAATGAAGCCAAGCGTAGGAGTTCGGTCAAGCACATACCCTTGATCCAATCGTTCCCATTTTGAAGAAAACACATCAGCCGGAACATGCAAATTGTCTGTCAGGTTACTACCAATTCGACTGTGAATGCCAACCACGTTGCCGGCCATGTCGATCAGTGGTCCCCCAGAATCTCCTCCAACCAAAGTACAATCGGTTTGAAGCTTGCCAGGATCCATGGACAAAATTCGCCCCACTCGCATCACCAAGCCCCGTTTGGGATCGATGCCACCGGGATGACCAATCGCCATCACCCATTGTCCACGTTTGAGGTTGGCTGAATTTCCGAGATCAAGGTACTCGAACGAGGGTAAATCCTCATCGATAACCATTTCTTTGTTTAAGACCTCGTCTTCTGATTCGCTTTCGTCTGAATCTTCATCGTCACCTGAATCTGCTTTATCGTCCGACTCGTCTGAATCTTTTTCGCCATCCGACTCGTCGTCGTTCATTTCATCATCTTCGTCCATGCCATCTTCATCAGACTCTTCGTCATCTGATCCGTTCTCGTCTGATTCATCGCCTTCGTCGTCTTCGTCGTCTTCGTCGTCTTCATCATCGGCGTCGTCTTCATCATCGGCGTCATTCGATTTCTCGTTGTCTGAGTCATCATCGGAACTCTCGTCCTGGGAACCACCCTCGCGCATGCGGCGCCAGGGGGATTCGGAGGGGAGCTTGTCACCCGAATCATCTTCATCGGACATTTCTTCATCCGGTTCATCGCCGGGCTCAGCCATGTCATCTCCGTCTTCATCAGAATCTTCATTCTCGTCATCAGAATCATCATTTGAATCTGAATCGCTATTCCGTTTTGCCGGCTTGAGCATGGAAGTAATTTTTAACATTCCTGAATCGAGATCCCGCTCCATACCCAACGTTCGTGCTCTGGCGCGACGACCGTCAGGGAACTCGATCAAGACATCAATGTTGGGACGACCAATCACATGAGCAGCTGTCAGGATATAACCATCACTCGAAATAACGACGCCGCTGCCTTGTCCTTGTCCAGCGCGAATGTTAACAACCGAAGACTCAACTTGTTCAAAAAGCTCAGCGAAGTGGTTTTCCATTGCGATCAAATCTTCGACCGACTTGGGGGCTTCACCTGAAAAGAGAATCGGCAACCGCTCCATGACATCACGATCATCGTCCAGAAAGACACTGGCGTCTTCATCCTCGTCGGTCGCGTCAGCAACTTCATTGTCGACAACGATTCCGAACTCTGGCTCTAGTCCTTCAAACAACTCTTCCTCTTCAAGCAAATCAGCCGACTGGCAAACCGGAGCAGCGGCCGCCTCAGAAATTGGTTGATCGAAATTAAATAAGATCAAGCTCGACAGAAAGATTGCGGAAACGAACAATGGCAACTGGGGCAACCGTGTTGTGTTTTTCATGCAGTTCATAAAGTTGGCTCAAATCTTCTGATGTCTATATTTGCGGGGAATATGCAACTGGGGGCCGCCAGTTCCGCTTATCCATATTGTAGCACCTGCCCCTTAATTTTTTACGCCTCGATTACCGCAGACGCTGGCCCAACATTTCTGTATAGCGTTTTGACGGGAAAAACATGCGGTATCATACGGTTATTACGAACATACTACCCAGACCAACGGAATTTAGTGTGAATAGACTCATCGTCGGATGCGGGTTTTTGGGCAAGCCGCTGGCGGACTCTTGGCTGTCAGACGGCGACCAAGTCTGGGCTACGACTCGAAAACAGAGTCGTGCCGACGCGTTTGCCGACGCGGGATTGAAGCCAATTGTTGCCGACATCACTGACGAAAAAACAATGCCCGAACTGCCGCAAGTCGATACGGCCGTGATCGCAGTCGGTATGGACCGTTCCACTCATTCCAGCGTGCATGAGGTTTACGTTGAAGGACTAAAGAACGTTTTGGCGGCGCTTCCAAATTCGACCCAGCAAATCATTTACATCAGTTCGACCGGAGTGTTTGGAGATTTCTCGGGTGAGTGGGTCGACGAAAATTCACCAACGGTTCCAAAACGCGAAGGAGGAATCGCTTGTCTGGCCGCAGAGAAACTGCTTCGAGCAAGTCCGTTTGCTGATCGAACAACGATTATCAGAATGGCAGGACTGTACGGTGGCTCTCGCGTGCCGACACGGAAAATCATCGAAACCAAACAGTGGAACAAACTTTCTCCAAACGGCTATTTGAATTTGATTCATGTCGTCGATGCAGTCAACGTGATGCGCAAAATAGCCAGCCTTGAAATCAAGAACGAACTTTTCCTGGCCAGCGACTCCCATCCATCACTTCGCCGCGACTACTATCAATTCATTGCCGATCACTTTGGTCTCGCGACGATTCCGTGGGATCTCTCAGCCCAACCTGATCCAAACGCGAGATCCAGCAGTAGCAAGCGAATCAGCAATCAAAAACTTTTAGCTGCCACAGGACTAGAACTGGTCTATCCCGACTTTCGATCGGGATTGAAAGAGGCGTTAAGTTAACAGCAAGTTGGAAATCTCCCGACTCCCAAATTCGGACCCAACCTCGAATTGTCACCCTACTGGTTGTGATGGCTCGTTCGATTCGTAAAATCTAGTTCTCAACTTTCCTGAGCCATTGAGCCAAATGATGCTTCAACGCAAACCCGTCTTCCCCAATATCATCGAGATCAATCACCAGCTAGGCCAAGTGCTTGGCTGCAACGTGTACTTGATCTTTGATGAAGACCAATGGGTTTTGATCGACATTGGTTATGAAGAAGTTGTTGAAGACATCGTCAACGCGATCCGTGAGATGGACTTTCCGTTTTCCAATTGCAAATCTCTGATCGCGACCCATGCGGACGTTGATCACAGCCAGGGACTGGCCAAAGCCAAACAAATACTGCGGACGACGGTATCAGCTCACCCACTTGCGGCTGAGCCCTTGCGTACAGGTGACCGCTTGAAAACATTTGCGTTGATCGAAGCACAGAATATCGACATGGTGATGCCTCCGGTAGAAGTTGAAACGATGATCAACGAGGGGGATGTTATTACCGTCGGCGACGTCAAAATTGAAGTCTGGTTGACGCCCGGTCATACCGACAGCCAGCTTTCGTTTCGCATCGGAGATTACTTGCTGAGCGGCGACAACATCTACAAAGACGGTTGTATCGGCGCTATCGATGCCCATCATGGAAGTGATCTCGTGGCGTTCAAAAAATCACTGACTCGAATCTTAGAAAGCGATGTCAAATGGTTGCTACCCAGCCATGGACCCATCTTTCGTAAAGACGACGCGTTACTCCAGCGAGCCATTGATCGCGTTGAAAGTTATCTTCATATGGCGGACTTTGGAACTTGCGCGATCGACTGGCCAATGATGGATCAATTCGAAGATGACATCGCAGCTGGAAAGATGCCCGAATAGACTTCTCAGTTTTTTGCTCGCCGAATCGCGAATTGTTGCCCGCAAAGTTTAACTATCTTTCTTAACCGACAACGATTTGCTGGCAGCTGGGTAAGTTTGCCCTCTTGGCACGGTAATGTGGCATATTCGTTTAATCCGCGTTGTGTCAAACGCCGAAACTAATCGTAGTCGTCGCCAACGCACATGCGCCTACATGGTGCGAACAATGTCGTGAGTTTGCGATTCCGATCTATTCAAGCCCAACCGCGCTGGCTTGAAGATTCGAAGACCCAATTTAATGGCTGGCTTAGGCCAACCGCTAACCGGAGGATTCTCGATGTTTCGTCGTCTTTGCGTGATTGCTGTTTGCACATTGGCATTCGCAGTCGTTAACCAAGCCAGTTGTGCTCAGGCACAAGAGAAAGCATATGGCGCAAGCTGGGGCGGTCGTCAGACTTCTCAAAACTTGAACCGCTTTTATCACTATCCGTACGTAACGTATCCGCACAACTACTGGAACAACCAGTACTATCGCAGTGCCGACAACATGTACTACCGTTATCCAAAAGAAATGCGGATCCCGGTTTACAACAAAGATTGGCACAACTATTACCCTTCGTCACGTCGCTACCACTGGGGACATCAGTTCATCACTGATATCTTCTAAGTTGCTTTTGCGACAACCGGCGCGGTCGGATGGACAAGTCTCGAAAGAGATGAAGTCAAATCATGAGGCAGGATTCTCCTGCCTTTTTTCGCGCGCCAAGTTTGCGAGCTTTCCAGCGATGGTTAGCGCGTTCAGATGTCAATTCTCAGATTTGAGGTTTGAGATCTCAGATTGAGGTTTGAAACTTTCGGAATTCAACCGTTCAGATCACTCACTTCGTCGCTCGTAAACCGCTTGCAATAACGACTCGACGTCTTTGAACTTCTTCTTGGCGGCCAATGCATCGTCGAGCATCTTTCTGGCTTCGACTTCGTTATGGCCAAGCTGCAACAGGATTTCAAATGTCTCTTCGATGATAGAACGATCGCCAGGCGCAATCGACTCGCCTTCTTTGTGTTCGGCCGCGACCAAGAGTGCAAACTTGGCCATCTTTCTTCGTAGTTTGGCAACGATCCGCTCGGCTGTGGCTGGCCCGATGCCTGGCAACGTCGAAAGCGTTTTCACGTCCTGCTCTTCAATCGCCCGCGCGACATCGGGAACAGGTCGGACGATTGCACGCAGTGCTTTCTTGACACCGACACCGTCGACCGAGCAAAAGACTTCGAAAAATTGCCGCTCAACGGTCGTATTGAATCCGATCAGCCGTGGCGACATCCGCCCACCTTTTTGGACATTGCCATCGATGTAGTTGATCGTATGTAGACTGACTGATTCGTTCAGCTTCAACTGCAAATGGCGTCGCGTGAAATCGGGAATGAGGACTTCATATTCAAAAGGGGGTACCGATAGGATGGCCGAGTCTGCTTCAAGTGCCAGCAGCACGCCAGTGATTTTTGTGATCATGCGGTAAGTTTAAAAGTAGTTTGATTAAATGCTAGGTGTGGAAAACATAAAGCCCGAGCAGCCGCTCCCAAGCCACGGTTAGCTCGTCAATGACGCTGGACGTGAGCTGAGAAAGTAATGACAGATGGCGATCGCAATCGCGTCTGCCACATCGGGCGGTTCAGGAACCGACGACAAACTCAATTGATTGACGACCGCCGATTGAACTTGTGATTTGGGTGCTCGACCGTTTCCGGTTAAGACTTTTTTGACTTGGGTCGCGGCATAAGAATTCACGTCGAGGTCATGTTTTGCACAAGCCAGGCAAATGACGCCGCGGGCGTGTCCCATAATGATCGCGGTCGTTGGATTCGCGTAATGGCTGTACAGCTCTTCCAATCCAACACAATCGGGTTTGAGTCGCCCGATCACTTCTTCGAAACCATCATGAATCTCTGCCAACCGTTGGCCCAACGTATTGGAACGTTTGCTACGAACCACACCGGCTTCGACGATCGATAAATCCTGCCCCGAAAAATCCAGCACCCCATAGCCTGTGATGTTCAGCCCCGGATCAATCCCGAGTACGCGTGTCTTGCTCATCTTGTCGTTCCTTCCGTGAGAGCTCATCTGCCAAAGCAGTTCGTCGAACTTATTTCTTCTATCTGATTTTTCTCAATCTAGTTTTTTCAACAGTGCAACGCATTGGGCTTGCATAATCTTTCCTTCACCAACCAAGCCGACACCTTCTCCAGTTTTCGCTTTGACGCCAACTTGTGACCGATCAATGCCAAGAATTCCGGCGATGCGTTTGGCAATCGCTTCTTTGTAAGCAGACAATTTTGGACGTTGAGCAAATACAATGCAGTCCAAATTTCCAACCACAAATCCTTCCTCGTCAACTCGCTTCATCGCCAACGAAAGCATCTCGACAGAGTCGCGGTCCTTGTTGGCTTCGTCTGTGTTGGGAAACAACTCGCCAATATCTGAAACCCCTTCGATGGCAGCGGCCCCCAAAATCGCATCGGTCACTGCATGGAGCAAAACGTCGGCGTCACTGTGACCATCGAGTGAATAATCAAACTCGATATCGATCCCGCCAAGGCGCAACGGTCCCCCCGGCTTAAGCCGATGTGTATCGTGGCCGATGCCAATCTTGAAATCCATAGGGGCCTCTGAACGTCCGCTTTCTTGCGACAAGCCAGCCAATCTCAATCCGACCGAACCTCAATCCGACCGAATCTCAATCCGACCGAATCTCAATCTGACGGATTCTCGGCTGAGTATCGATCCATCCAATGCAGTGAACTAACTTACGCTTGACAAATTATAAGGGGGTCTGCCGCAGGACCATAGAGCGAACGCGTATCGCGAGGGGCGTCTACCCGCTGTTGTGAAATTCGTCCCCGCATATAATCGAGCAAATGGCACTTATCGAGATCAAGAATCTTTCCAAATCGTATCGCGTCTACCAAAAGCAAGAAGGCATGATGGCGTCGGTTCGCGGCTTGTTTCATCGCAAGTATCGCGAAGTCGAAGCCGTGCGCGACATTAGCTTATCCGTCGAAGAGGGCGAGTTCGTCGCTTTCCTCGGGCCCAATGGAGCGGGCAAAACGACGACGCTGAAGTTGCTTTCGGGCGTGATCAATCCAACTTCTGGGTCATGTACGGTCATGGGCCATGTGCCGTGGGAGCGACGCAGTGAATATCGTCGCCGGTTTGCGTTGGTGATGGGTCAAAAGAATCAGCTTTGGTGGGACTTGCCGGCGATGGAATCGTTCCGGCTGAACCAGCACATCTACGGTTTGCCGGCGGGCGAATTTGATCGAACGCGCGATGAGCTAACCGACATGCTTGACGTAACGCGTTTGTTGAACCAGCCCGTTCGCGAGTTGTCGCTGGGCGAGCGAATGAAAATGGAATTGATCGCCGCGCTGCTGCACAAGCCCGATGTGTTGTTCCTGGATGAACCTACGATCGGCCTCGACGTGATTGCTCAACATAAAATTCAACAGTTCTTGAAGGCCTATCAGGAAGAACAAAACAACACCATCATATTAACCAGCCACTACATGAAAGACATCTCGGCGTTATGTAAACGAGTCGTCATCATCGCTAACGGCTCGCTTTATCATGACGGATCTTTGGAAGAGATTGTCGATCGATTCAGTGGTGACAAAATCGTTACGCTTCAGCTTGCGCAAGCGTCGTCGCTTGAACGGCTTAGAAGTCTGCCGAATGTTATCGAAGTCGAAGCGCCAAAAATCAAGTTCCGGGTTGACCGCGATCATGTCGGGAAAATCATGAGCGAGATTTTGAGCGTTCATGCGGTTGACGACATTGTTGTTGAAGATCCCCCTCTGGAAGAAGTTATTTCGAACGCGTTTTCGGCAGCCGAAAAACAGCAAGACGATGAAGCGATGCTGCAGAACAACCAATAAAACAGCACCTTAGCTGCCTACGATTCATTCACAGAAACATTAAGACAAAACAACGTGTTCGTTAACCTCATGACATGGTGGACGTTTTTCAAGATCTCGGTCAACGAGAGATTGGTCTACCGTGGAGATTTCATGATCGGCACGTTGATGCGGTTCCTGCCGACATTGACGCAAATCTTTTTGTGGTGGGCGATTTACGATTCGATATCGACAGTCGATGAAGCCAACGCGGACGCGGCACCCGAAGGAGAGATTGTCGGCTATCGCTACGGAGACATGGTGGCGTACTACTTGATGGTCACCATCAGTCGAGCGTTTTCAAGCATGCCGGGCTTAACGAGCGGCATCGCCAATCAGATTCGCAGCGGAGAAGTCAAAAAGTTTTTGATCCAGCCGGTTGATATGCAAGGCTGTCTGTTGATTCAAAGAGTAGCGCACAAACTGGTTTACTATTTGATTGCGGCACTGCCATTCGCGCTGGTGTTCTTTTTGTGTCGCGGCTTTTTCATTGACGGTTGGCCATCGACAGAAGTGCTGTTGGTGTTTGGCGCTTCACTCATCATGGCGTTCCTGTTGGGGTTCATGATGGAATCAGCACTGGGACTGATTGGATTCTGGTTTTTGGAAGTCACCTCGCTGACATTCATTTATATGTTGATGAATTTCCTGCTATCAGGCCACATGTTCCCGTTGGAGTTGCTTCCGGAAGCACCGATCAACATCCGCGCGATCGTTGAGTTTTTGCCATTCAAATATTTGGCCTATTTCCCGGCGGCCGTCTTTCTCGGCAAAGTCGAGGGAGCCGAGATGTACCGTGGATTGGCGATTGAAGCGGCCTGGGTCATTTTCTTCATCGTCGTATCCCGAGTCTTCTGGCACCGAGGCGTAAAACGTTACAGCGGATTTGGCGGTTAATCGTGCATCCTTCCTACATAAAAGTCTTTCTCACGTTCGCCAGAAATTCGCTGGTGCGCGATATGTCGTTCCGTGTGAACTTCATCCTGCAGTGCGTCTCTTCGATGTCCTGGGCGTTGATGAATTTTGGATTGTTCAAAATCATTTACCAACACACGGAATCGATTGGTCGAGGAACGGGTTGGCAAGAAAATGAGTTTTTTGTTTTCCTGGGAACGATCTGGGTAATCAACAGCTTGATCCAAACTTTCTTTATGGCCAACGCGGAACAGTTCTCGGAGCAGATTCGCACCGGAAGTCTGGACTTCGCTTTATTGATGCCGATTGATACCCAGTTTTTGATTTCATTTCCGCGGATCAACTGGGCTCAATTGCCCAACGGCTTTCTTGGATTCGCGTTGATCATTTATTCAGTCGGCCAGTTGTCTGCCGACAGCGCGAAAGCGTTATGGCTGGGACCACTGGATTGGCTGATGTTCTTTTTCTTCATTGCGTGTGGTGTGACCGTGATGTATAGCGTGATGATCGTGCTGGCTTCGACAAGTATCTGGCTGGGACGCAATCAGAACTTGTATACCTTTTGGTTTTACATCACTAATTTTTACCGGTATCCGGCGGAGATCTACCAACGAAGCGGGATCGGCATGGCGCTTTGGGGAACGTTCACGTTTGTGATTCCGATCCTGGTCGTTTCTAACGTACCGGCAAGAATCCTGGCTCAACCGTTGGGCAAGACTTGGTGGAGTTGGGAATCGGGCTACGCAATTCTTGCGGCAACTGGCAGCTTGGTCGTCAGCCGTTGGATTTTCAAGAAAGCCTTGCTTAGTTATCGCAGCGCGAGTTCCTGATCAGAATTCGACTTTGTCGCATGACTTCGAGCTCGATGTTTTCCAAGAATCCGTCAGCATGGAAGCCCAGAGGGCGCTTCCAGTGAGTTGCCCTTCATGTTGCTCGCCAGACAGAGTATTGCTCTCCTGGCTTCAACTGTCGACAAAAAAGGTCGCACTTTCAAAAATGAAATCCGACCGCGCCAGGGTAATTCGGCGGCGCTTTTCAAAAACAACGACCTGCGGCGGTCAGCGAACGAAACCGCATTGGCGGATGATCAAGGGAAATCCGGCGCACAAGGGAAATACCAATTGGGATCGCTCGGGTTGGTTCGATTGCAGTGATTCTCCGATTGGCGATGAGCAGAATGTGCTGGCAAAGGAGTTCCTGTTCATTGGAAACCCTTGGAAACGCCGACGAAAACGAAAAGCGGCGGTATCGCTTGATCCCGGAAATGTTGCTTCTAGAATTGGCTGGATCGATATTTTCTGGGTTTGAACATCCCAGCTACGACAGGTCGACCCTTTTTCCACGATTTTTCTGGAACATTTGGGACAACTTCTCGAAGGTCCAATCTGGCAAGTTATACTTGACCAATATTTGATTTCGCACGACGCACACCCTGATTTTCAATCAAAATTCGGCTGATTGCCGATTCGCCGATTTGGAGCCTACCAAGATGTCAAAACTCATTCCGATGGATCAAGCTGCAAAAATGCTTGGAATGACTATCGAAAAGTTGAACGAGCTTCGTTCGAACCAAGAAATTTTTGGTTATCGCGATGGAGCGAACTGGAAGTTCAAACGTTCCGAGCTTGAACGTGTCGCCGATGAAATAGGCGTTACTTTGAGCGATGACGGCGGTGGTGAGGGGATTATTGGTGCTGCAGCCGGTGCAGTCGGCGGACTTCTTGATGGAGCAAAAGACAAGGCCAAAGACGTTGCCGAAGATCTCGGAATCGACTTTGGTGATTCAGAGGAACTGATCCTTGATGATTCTGATTCTGTATCAGGTGAATCCGAATCATTCGACTTGGAAGAAGACTCTTCGATCGAGCTCTTCCAAAAGCCGTTGCAATCGGCATCAGATGTCCTTGCTACCGACGACGACGAACTGCTTACGCTCGAAGACAGCGGCTTGCTCAAGCCGGGCACTTCAAAAGAATCAGTCATGGAAGACGGCGAGATTTCGCTGGCCAGTGGCGATTCATTTAAACTTGACGACAGTGGTTCATTCAAAATTGACGAGAGCGGTTCGTTCAAGATCGGCGACAGTGGCTCTTTAAAGTTAGACGGTAGCGGTTCACTAAAACTCGACGACAGCAGCGCGGCCGACATGTCCGAAAGCGCCGTCACCGACGAAGACGAACTTTCGTTCGGAACCAGCGACATCAGCTTGGCATCGGAAAGTAGCAAAAAGCTGACCGGATCAGAAACTGGTTCAGACGTTCTTGACGAATCACTTGAAAAGAAAGAAAGCTCTTCAGACACCGGCAAAATGAACGGTGGCGGCGAAGACGATCTGATGATGGCTGAAGAGGATTTGTTCGACGACGATCTCGTCCTTCAAGACAGTGCATCATTCGAAGACAGCTCTGATTTGAGCAGCGATTTTGATGAAAGCGATCTCGTTCTCGATGACAGCGACTCAAGCTCAGATTTGGTTCTTGAAGCCAACAAAAGCGGCATCGCATTGAGTGCCAACGACAGCGGGATTCTGGTTGGCGACGAGCCACTTGAACTCGGCGGTTCGGATATCGACAACCTTGAGCTTCCTGAAGACGACGACATGATCGTTTTGGAAGACGCGGCTGATGCCGATTCGGCAACACTGATGCAGGAAGATGATTTCAACCTGACTCCGCTCGAGCAGTCAATGGACGACGACGATTCCAGCGGATCACAAGTGATCGCATTGGAAGAAGACTCAGAGATCTATGCCGACGATTCTGCAGCGACCGTTCTTGGCGAGAGCGGAGACTTTGACGCTCAACCTGCAATGCTCGACGACACGTCTGGATTGGTTGGCGGACAATACGGCGAACCAGCTTTGATTGGTGCTCCGGGCACAGTCATGGCTCAGCCAGAAGCTCCTTACACATTGATGAACGTTTTGGCCTTGGGACTCACCACGCTGTTGCTGTTTCTAGGTGCCATGATCGCTTACGATGCCGCCCGCAACATGTGGATGCCGGAACAACAAGTGATCAGCAGCGGGTTCTTGAACTTCATGCTTGAACAGCTTGGCATGAAGGGCTAACCGGAATCGCCCGCGATACGATACAGAGCTCGGCAATCGAAAGACTGCCGAGCTTTTTTTGTGCGCGATAGTCGGCCGTGGGAGCGGAGGCTTGGCTCGCGCGTCGCTGGAAAATCCCGGCATTCAGCGCAAAACTCCCGATTCCTGAGCAAGTTTGTCGCAGCCGGTGATATAGGACTGCCACTCTCTCAATCATATAATTGACGCGTAACCCAACAATTAATTCGCTTCGCAAAGCATCTAGATTTCGTGTCCAAATACAAATTCCAGTCAACTCCGTTTCGTCTGACGCAATTTTTTCAGATTGTGATTCTGTTGGGAGCCACTTCGTTTTGTGGCTGTGGCAGTGAAGAACCAATCGCTCGCCATCAGATACCCAAGAAACGATCAGGCTTGGACGGAATTCGGACAGCCAAACCTCTTGCACAACAACAAGGTCCGGTAAGCTCAGACCTGCTTGAGGGCTGGCAAAGCGGCGCGACCAATGCAATGGTTCCGATTCGCATCAACAGAACTTTCGATGACGAAAAAGCTGAGATCACCGTCATTCCGTTGCCCGCCGCTGCCAACGACTGGGATTCGAATGTCAACCGGTGGGCATCGAGTCAATTGGGACTCATCCTTGATGCAGAGGCGCTTTCAAAAATCACGTCCGAGGTTTCTGTTGACGGAAAAGTCGGTCAGCGAGTTCGCTTGGTTGACGAATCGGCAACCGACGGAAAAGCCATCATTGGTTTGATGGTTGTTGAAAAAGAAACAGCTTGGTTCATCAAACTAATGGGATCAGTTAGTGCAGTGGAGCAAGCCGAATCGGACTTCGATCGATTCGTTTCGGAATTCAAATTTCCGGGCGGCAACGAGAAAGCGACCCGGCAACCAATTGCACCGATCGCAAATATGAACCCTGATCCAGCTGCCGACCTTCCTGAGGGCTGGCGACTCGGTGCAACCAACTCGATGGTGCCAATTCGGATCAACAAGACTTTCAATGATGAAAAAGCCGAGATCACCGTCATTCCCTTGCCTGCCGCAGCCAACGAGTGGGACGCGAATGTTAATCGCTGGGCCGCCAGCCAGTTGGGGCTCAAGCTCGACAAAGAATCATTGTCGAAGATCACGTCCGAAGTCACCGTGGACGGACAAACCGGACAGCGCGTTCGACTGGTCGATGAAACGGCAACCGACGGAAAAGCCATCATTGGTCTAATGATTGTCAAAGACGAGACGGCGTGGTTCTTAAAACTGATGGGATCGATGAGCGCCGTCGAAAAAGCCGAATCAGAGTTTGATGACTTTGTTGAAAAATTTAAATTCCCTTCGTAGTCAATTCCCTTCGTAGTCATATAGAGACAACGGGTAACCACATGGCCGTAGATACATCCCAAAGCACGTTCGGCGTCGCCAAAAAATCGGCAGGCGTTTCGGTGAATGACATTGCCGCATTGATCCTTGCTCCTTTGGCGTCATTGAAACTGACCGTCGTTTTGTTGGTCATGGCTGTTTTTGTCACGCTCATTGCTACGCTTCAACAGGCATCGATGGACATGTGGGCGGTCAAAACAATGCACTACAACAATTGGATCGTGCCTATCGACTTCCAATGGATCTTCGTTGAAAAATGGTTTCCCGACCTGCAGAATGTTCCTGGCAAGTTTTACATTCCCAGCGGAAAGGCGTTGATCGTCGCCATGTTGATTAACTTGACCGCTGCTCATCTGTTGCGTTTTAAGCTTCAAGCCAAAGGAATGAAGCTTGTGCTTGGTGTCATCACTGCAATTTTTGCAGCAGTGGTTACTTGGGCCATCATTTTCAACACACAAAACCCAGACGGATTTCAAAAAGAGCCTCCGATACCATACACACAAATGTGGATGTTCCTGCAAGTCATCATGCTTGGCCTAGGAGTGGCATCGATCGCTGGAATTTTCTACCTGGGCAAAGACCAGCGAAACGAAAAAGTCATTCTTGCAACGTTTGCGTTTGTCGTGTTGGCGGCGTTGGGAGCGACGGTTTACTTTGGTGAGTCCGCATTCATTGGCGACTACGGAATGCGGATTCTTTGGCAGTTGGCTCAGTCCACTATTGCTGCATGTGTCGGCTTTGCCGCATGTATTCTGCTTTTCAATCGCAAAGCCGGAATCGTGTTGTTGCATATCGGGCTGGCTGGATTGATGGTCAACGAACTTTATGTGACGTACACCAACAACGAAACTCGCATTAGTTTCACAGAAGGCCAAACGGTCAGTCTGGCACTTGATATTCGTAAGACTGAGTTGGTCATCATCGATCAATCCGACGAAGAGTTTGACGAAATGATTGTCATTCCAGAGTCCAGGCTCGCCAACTTGGAAACCGTTAACGACCCGCAGCTTCCCTTCACGGTCAAGTCGCTCGAGTTTTTCGACAATTCAACTCTGATGCGAAGGGTAAAACAGGACTCTGAATTTTCTGGTATCGGCAGCCGAATTTCCGCTATCGAGCTGCCAGTCCTCACGGGCGAAGAAGTTGACTACGCTTCTGCCGTCGTTGAACTGAGCGACAAAGAAGGAAAACCGATCGGCAAATACATTGTCTCGCAATTACTCTACGCTCAAGACATGGTTGATACGGTCACCGTGGACGACAAGGACTACCAACTCGGGTTGCGATTCAAAACAGAGTACAAGCCGTATTCACTAAAGCTGGATAACACAACGGCGAAATATTATCCCGGCACAGAAATCCCCAAGTGGTTTTCTTCCGATGTCGTGTTAACAGATCTGGAAAGTGGCGCAACGACGGAAAAAGAAATTTACATGAACAACCCGCTCCGCTACGGCGGCGAAACGTTTTATCAATCGGGTTACGACAACAGCGACGGTGTCGAACAGTCGGTTTTACAGGTTGTCAAAAACAACGGGTGGATGATTCCGTACGTGTGCTGCATGTTTGTGGTGGTCGGACTTATGGGACAATTTGGGACTTCATTGCTGGCTTTCTTGAAAAAGAATCGAGAGAGAAACTCGCGCCAGAACCTCAGTAAATACACAATCTCTTCAAGCGAAATCCCGACAGCGGTCGAGGTAGTCGCTAAAAAAGTGAACGGCAAGAGATCGATCAAAGCCCCAAAACAGAATGCCGATGCATTGCTACAAAATTCAGCCGACAAAGACTTCAGTCCGGTTTGGCCAGCGATCGCGTTAGTTCTCATTTTTGGAATTTACGCCGGCAACGAACTTCGCAAAGCGTTCAAACCTGTTGTGCACAACGAAATGCGGTTGGATATGCTTGGCGAAATTCCAATCACGCATGAAGGTCGCGTCCAACCACTGGATGCTCTGGCGCGTAACACGGCGCGAAAATTGAGCAAGCGTGAATTGGTGCTCAACGACAAGGACGAAGCTCAACCCGCGATTCGCTGGCTGGCCGATACGATCTTTCAAGCCGAAGATTATGACACGTATAAGCTCTTTCGTATTGAAGACCTCGAAGTCATTCAAGAGTTGAGTTTGCCGGAAAAGCCGCCTGCCGGTTCGCCCAAGGCAGCCAATTTCCGGTACTCGTTAAAACAGTTGGAGAAAGCGCCGCCCCTCATCCGCAATTTGATTGGCGGTACCGAACCTAAAAACTGGAACCAGTACCAATCAAGACTGGCGAAAGTGAATTCGGGAGTTCAAACGATTGCTGCCTATTCGCAAATCTTCAATTTCGATCCGAGTCGCGAAATGGGATTCGATGAACGAATTTTTCGTCAAGTCGAAATGATGCGGGAAGGATTGCCTCGCGCGATCCCAACTGATTCGAACGATTCACCATGGACTTCATTGCCAGCGATGCTGAATCAACAATGGTTGGTCGAACAAGCAAAAAAACACAATGTTGATACGGCAGGAGCTTTGCTTCCAAAGTTGATCGAAGACGACAGCCAGTTTGCTGAACTTCGTCAGTTATTGGTTCGTGAAGAAGCCGCTTCAATGCTGATGTCGATGCCCGATGCGGCGGGACTACAGCAGGGCATGGGTGCTCGCACGCCGGAAGAAGCTGAGAGGTTGATTGTTTCACGCTGGGATTCGATTCCAGCCGAAATCACCAAACCGCTTGGCGACAAAGCGGCCAAACGCATCGATGCGAAAATGGGCTTTCAACTGATGCGAATCAACAACGATCAAAATGAAATCAATGAAGACAACGTGAACGAGTTTGCCCAGTTGTTTATGAAATTAGGACCGGCCTACCGCGCCGGCGATGCGGCAACGTTTAATGCGACCGTCGAGGAGTATCTCGCTGAGATCAAATCCAACCCGCCACCGACGTATAGCACACGAAAAATGGCGACGGAAAAAGTTTACAATGCCTGGTCGCCATTTTATCTGGCGATGGCAATTTATTTGGTCGCTTTCGTCATTGGAGTATGCAGTTGGGCCGTGTGGCCCAAATCGCTTGGCAACGCGGCACTTTGGTTGATGGTCCTGGCACTGGCCATTCATATTATCGGTTTGGTCATGCGTGTTGTCATTTCCGGCAGACCTCCCATTACCAATCTTTATTCATCGGCCATTGCCGTCTCTGCTTTCTTTGTCGTACTCATGATTGTCGCCGAGAAGATGACCAAGATTGGATTCGGAACCGCCATGGGTTCGATCGGCGCGTTTCTGTGCCTGCTGTGGGCTTGGTCAATGTCGATCATCGACGGCGATACGTTTTCGGTTTTGGTGGCGGTGCTCGATACCCAGTTTTGGCTTTCCACTCACGTTGTTTGCATCTCGATTGGTTACGCGGCTTCGTTTGCCGCAGGTGCCATTGGTTTCGCCTTTATCATTCGGGCTTTGTTGACTCCCGGATTCACCAAAGAAAAGCGGCGCGAGATGGCGAACGTCATTTATGGAATCACTTGCTTCGCTTTGTTCTGCAGCTTTTTCGGGACCGTGCTGGGTGGATTGTGGGGCGACGATTCGTGGGGCCGATTCTGGGGCTGGGATCCGAAAGAAAACGGCGCACTCATGATCGTCCTATGGAATGCAGTCGTGCTTCACTCTCGCTGGGGCGGCTTGGTGCGTGAACGCGGTCTCGCCGTACTGGCGGCACTTGGAAACATTGTCGTGCTTTGGTCGTGGAAAGGTGTCAACGCGATGGGCGTTGGACTTCACGCTTACGCGGGCAGCGAAGACGAATCGCTCAAGTGGGTGATCTACATTGGCTTGGCTCACGTCGTGATCGCAGCGATCGCGTTGATTCCCACGCAATATTGGATGAGTTACGCGAAAGAAGGGAAGGCTTAGAGACAGTTGAAAACTGAATCACCAACCTGAACGCTTACCGAATCCGGAACTTGAAGAGCCGTAACTTGAACGACTGCTTGATCGCGAGCTCGAACTTGATCTCGAACTCGATGAGCTGCCAAAGCTGCTGGACCTTGAACGAGAACGTCCGAAGCTCGAACTGCTCGATCGGCTCGACCTACTTGAACTGAACATGGACGCACGACGAGCCGCTTCGCGTTTCCTTCGTTTCCTGCGTTCGGCACGTTTCTTACTTGCGACTTCAGACTCCGCCGATTCAATCGCTCTTTTCGCAGCACGATAAGCTTGCCCACTCAGTTCCGTCGCATTTTGGTATTCGCCAACCCCCAGCCGTTCTCTGGCTTGAGCCAATTGATGCTGGCCATAACTCCGTGAGATCGAAACAAAGTACGAGCCTCGCCAATTGGCCGCTTGATAGACTTTCTTGTTTGCCCGATCAAGTTCGGCAATCGCAGCTTGCGCCAAAGAGAGCTCACGTCGCAAGTGACCGGCAGCCGTTCCAGCTCGCGTAAAGATTTTACTTCCGTCGACGTGGATTGCCGTCCAGTCCTGATTCGGTTGTTCAAACTGAGTCGCAAGCTGATTAAGTTCCCGAGAAAGCGAATCGACTTCCTGCAGTAGCGCAGTCGTTGTCTGACTATCAGGAATCTGATCGTGTGTCGCTTGATGAGCCAACTGCCTGGCTCCCTCGAGTTCAGATTTGGCGGCCGTGAGTACACTTCCCGCCGCAGCGTGCGATTCGCGATCGGCATGAATGCTCCCCGAAACCGAGTCGGCAAGCCGATCCAATTCTTCGTAAGCCAGTTCGTCTTCAAACGGGTCCCGAGACGCTTCCGCATTGGCAAGATTATTCTTGAGCGTACTGACGCGTTGTTCCAGTTCACCAAACATCGTCATCGTCGGTCGCTGAGTCCGCGCGTCGTTCTGTTCCTGCTTCAATTCAAGAGTTCGTTTTGAAAGTTGCTCTACACTTTCGATATTGGACTGAGCCAATTCATGCAGACGACTGCAATGAAATGTAATCCGTTCCAACAATTTTCCAGCGCCATCCAAATCAGAGTTCGCAAACGTCATCTCGCTGGCGGCCGACAAGACACAACCTTTGTGGTGCTCAACGTTCGCCAATTCGATCGCTAATGCCGATCCCGCCAACAAGTCTTGACAGCATTGAAAGAAATCTCGTAGCGTCTCTGCCTCTTCAGGGACTGCCAACGGCTCTTCATCATCAAGCACATCGACCGATGGTCGCACGTTCATGGCAGAGGAAGCGAAGGTTGACTCTGCCCGCTGAATCTTGGCTTCATGGTCGGGTAGCTTTCTCGAAATCGTATCGTGACGCGATTGAACCGATTGATAATCTGTTGCAAAATTTTCCAGCGACTCCAAAGTGTTCTCAATCAACAGAGTTGCTTGTGCCGACTCAACGGCGACTTCGTCCAGAGACTCCATCGCAGATTCGACTCCTCCGTAGTTGAGTGACGCTCGAGCCGCATCAAGTTGGGCACGCGCTTGCGCAAGCTCTACGTCTGGATTGTAAGCTTCTTCGTTAAGCGCCTGGCTCGCCTCGATATTCAACTTGCTTCCAATCGTTTCCCGAGAGTTTTTGATCCGCGACTGAATTTCGCCCAACGACGGCGTGACGGTGTCAGTAACTTCACGAGCCAATTCCAATGTGCGTTTGGCCCGTGAGCCAAGCTCGATTGTCAAGGTTGAAAACTGAGTCGCTTGCTCGGTGATCGATTCTTCAACACCCTTTTGAAAATGTTCGTTCGCCAAGTCACTCAAACTTTCCACTCGCTTCTTTACCCAAATGGTTTCAAAGCCAAGCGATTTCAACTCACGACTCGCTTCATCGAGTTGCGGAAAAGTCTTTTCACGCATTTCCAAAACGGAACTCGCGATCAACTTGCCATCCCTGGTTGTTTGTTTTGCGTTTGGAATCGTCTCGGTCACAACATGAACGGGATCGGTTTTCTCAAATGACTTCGCCAGATCGAACTGCTTTTGAATCGATGGCACGAACGCATCCAGCAGGGCAGGGCACTTGAAATAGCGATCCAGTCTCGCCGCGCGGTCAAGTTGACTGTCGAGATGCGTTAGTTGATCAATTTCATCGTCTAGTTCTTTCAATTCGCTTTCAACCGTTGCAATTCCATTTTCCATTCTGTCGATTTTGCCTGTCGTCGTGGTGCGATTCTCATCGATTACGGAAACGAAGTCCTTAAAGGTCAGCCAAACGGGAGCACCGCTTTTATCTTCTGACTTGTATGTCTCGCCATTGAGGTCTTCAACACATTGGTGGTAACGAGTGGAGACAATCATGTTCATCGCTTGAGCCAAAGGATTGGGTGGCTGCAGCAACAGGTTGGCTGATTCTATGGAACGCCAGGCTTCGGTCGAAAGTGATTCCAATTCGCCGACATGTTTGAATGTCGACTCACCTAATTGATGGGTCACACCAACAAAACTCTTCTCCGCAAACTCTTCTTTGGTACCAAGCAACTTTTTCGACCGTTCAATCACGCCGGCGACTTCTTTCATTTCTGATTCGACGACGGCAACTCGTTTGTCGAACAGATCCATGGCTTTTCGCCGGGCTGGACGACGGAGAACATTCATCAACCACAATGTGATGATGGAAAGCAAGCCAACAATCCCAGCCACCGTAAGCAACGTTTTCTTGGTGGATTCCCATTGTTCGCGTTCCTGTTGTCGCCGATTGTTCTCAAGTCGAATCGCATCCGAACCTTGGTTGATCAGCAGATTGGCTTGATGGATTTTGTCAGCAAAAGAGTGGTCAGCAACGGCATGTCCTGCGCGGCCATCAGCCAACAGGAGTCTAATAGCGGCAATTTGTTCGTCTGCGGCACCAGTGCGATCCCGAGCCAACACATCCAGGCTGGCTTCAGCCGTATCGAGCATTGAATCGAATGAATCGTGTGCCGCGTAGTCGTCCAGGAATTCGTTGATCTCATCTCGAACTTTCTGAATCGATTTGGTCGATCGAATGAGCGATCCCACGCTTAGTTTGGTGCTGACTTCATTGAGCCGTTTCTGCCACTGATCAATGGGTGGTTGAGCCAACTTTGAATCAGCGGCTTCTGGATAACTTCCTCGCAACGTCGTCGCCTGTTTGTCTACGCTTTCAATCATCGATCCACGTATCTGGACGATCGTCGCGGACAACTCGGAAACTTGACGAGCTTTTTCTTTTGCGATTCGGGCTTCACGTTCGAGTTTCTCTTTCACCGCGGCTTTTTCGCGCTCGATCGCACGATCAACGTTGTTGTTGATGTACGTGACAGTATTCTTGACCGCGTCCATAATTCGGCCGCCGTTTCTCATGGCTCGAACCGCTTCCCGATCCAACTTCCCATTCCATTTGGATTCGCCAAGCCCTCGTCGATCCTGCGCATCTGAACTTAGATAGTTAAACTTCCGCTCGGCGAGATACAGGATAAAAACGGCTCCATTAGTCTCGCCCGTCTGCTCATGAATCTGTTCGCCAAATTGGGTGCGATTCGCCAAGCCATGACCCAGCGCATATTCGCACGCATCCATTCCGCTCATCAACCGACCTTCGACTGAGTGGTACGCTTGTGATGAGCCAGTATCCATCAGCACGATGGTCCAGTTCGCACCGAACTCATCAAGCCAACTTTCCAGACGGCTCAGTTGATCATCATTGACACGAATGTCACCTCGAACATAGAGATGCTGATCAGGGATCCAATTCGCAACGACTTCTTCAATGTCATTGAAAACGTAAGCGGCTTGTTGCGAGTAGGCAGGATTGGAAACGAAGGCAACAGATCCGATCAGCAAAACGAATATCAAACAGGATCGTTGCATCATATTTCTTATTCTTCCCTATCAAGATCGTGTTCGATTCAGTGGTTTTGACAACCAACATGTATTCGAATCGATGGCGGAAAGATTGTCAAAATTCTTGAGCGAAATGGGCGACAAAAGATTTGATATTGGTTGAAATATGGGTCAGAATGTTCGCCCGACCAATCACTGTTACACATCTACTTGTTACTCATCCAGGACTCCACCATGATTTGGCAAACAAACCCATCTAAAATTTTTCGATCGGCCAACCTCAATGAAACAACTCTGTGCTGCGAGCTGTTGGAGGAGCGCCGCATGCTTGCCACTTTCGACGTCTTTGCCGCAGGAGCAACAGGTGAAGAAACGATGGAGGTCCGCTTGTTCGATCGGGTACTCGCCACGTTCGAAAACGTTGGTGGTGATTTCGACAATGGCGTGTTTGAAAAGTTTACTTTCGAAGTTGATTTCGAAAGCGGTGAACTCGGCGATGAAGATGATCTCTTTGTTGCTTTCACGAACGACCTTTACATTGCTGGTGAAGTCGATCGCAACCTGCGCGTCGATGCGATCGTATTAAGTGAAATCGACGGATCCACCGACGATCCGATTCGTTATGAGACCGAAGCTTCTGGCGTTTACTCGACCGGAACATGGAAGCCGGAAGACGGGATTGTTCGCGGTTATCGTGAAAGTGAAATCCTTCACACCAATGGCTTCTTCAATTTCAGCCGCACTCCTGAAGGCAGCACCAGGATCGTGATTGAAGCCAAAGGAAGCGAAGGTGGTGAACAGTTTGATTTGCAAATTGATGGCCAGACTGTCGAGTCATTTACCGTCGCGCAGAACTCAGAATTTTATACATGGACGGGTCCTGCCGATCAACGAATTGACTACGACCAGGTGCGGATCGTCTTTACCAACGACGAGTATGATCCTGAAAACGGAATCGACAGAAATCTAGTCGTCGAAGACGTTTCGGTCGGTCGATTTTTCTTACGCGACTTCGCCATTCGCCCTGAGCGCAGCGGCACGGTATTCTCGACGGGAACGTGGCTGCCTGAAGACGGAATCCAGCCCGGCATTCGCTTCAGCGACACGCTCCACTCCAACGGGTATTTTCAGTTCGGAGTTTTTGACGAAACTTTTGTCGACGACGATCCATCCAACCCAGGGATCATCTACGAAGAGACCTTTGAGAATGGCAACGCCGGATGGACCTTTGATCCATTTGGCTCCGATACGGCTGATCAGGGCCAATGGGAAATTGGAAATGCCGACGCAACATCCATCAACGGGGAGCCATTTCAGCTTGGACAAGGCTTCGTCGGCAACCGGTCGCTGGTGACGGGCCTGAACGCAGGAAGCGGAATTGGCAACAATGACGTTGATGGCGGAGTGACTTCAGCGTTGTCGCCCGAAATTGACTTGCCGTCGGATGCCGCACAACTGCGAGTGGCTTACAATTTTGCTCACACTCGAAGTGCTACCTTCGCTGATCAATTGAGAATCGGAGTACTGGTTGATGGCCAGCTTACCAATATCCTCACGTTGGGAGCCAATGAAGGCGCGACACGCAATGGTGGTTGGGAAGAAGTGACAATTTTCCTTGGCGACTATGCAGACCAATCGATCCAGCTTTTGGTTGAAGCTGAAGACGAAACGAACACCGTAGTGGAAGCCGCTATCGGAAGGATGATTGTGGAAACCGTTTAGAAATTCAGTACGCGTCACGCAATAGCGTGACCTACGCAAGCTGTATTGAGCTGGCGGCCACTAATTCTTGCGGCCGACGAATTGATAGTACGGCGTCTTTAAAAGTGGCACGTACGGCATGCGGAAGCGATCTTCTTCAAGCCTCACGGTTTCGAAGTTCTGTAGCAAATACGGCAGATGGTCTGGAGAAGGAAAAACGTTGTCCGTTGCAAACCAAGCGGGCCACAACGTTCGCGATAGCCATTTCTGTTTCTTCAGTTCTTCCGGCGGATACTTGCGGCCAACATAGAAATCGACAACGCCGATCAGGCCTCCCGGCTTGAGCATTCGAATCGCGTTATCGATCGCAGCGAACCAATCTGGGATCATCGTCAACGAATACGAAAACGTCACCACGTCGGCTAGGCCTTCCGGCGGCTGCCATTTGGTTGCGTCAGCAGCAACGGACTCGGCGTTGGCCCAACCCTTTTGCTCGAATCGGTCGGTTGCGATTTTCAACAACGACTCGGACAGATCGACAACGTAGACTTTCTGCAGACGAGAAATGTCGTCACCCAGGTTTTCGATATTGGCTCCGGTACCGCCACCCATATCAACCCAGATACCGCCTTCAGGTTTTTCGATTGACTGATAGAGTTCCTCACGACCTCGCAGCAAACGACGACGAAAGTCATCGTAGTTTTTCGCTTGGCCGCCGTAGAAACTTTCCATTCTTTCGGCGTGATTTCCACCACGAACTGGTTTGACCAGCATGTGATAGAGGATCTTCATATCAGAAAAAAAAGCCATCGTTGTTTGTCGTTAGACTTGATTGATCGGTGGAATGAAACTTACGTGCGACAAAGGATAGAGGCGCACCAAAAACTGATGCCAGAGTCATCTCGAGTTAAGCGCTCAGATCCGCGATATAAAAGCTACCGTAAGTATGCACGCGGTCCAATTCATGCAGCTCTTCAGCCAGTTCTTTGTTGTAGCTGAGTAGCGGAAAAACGTTTTGGATTTTGCCGTCTCGATTGACTTGAACTTGTTCGATGAAGTCCGTCCGCAACCCGCCGCTGCGCCAGATCAGTCGAGCCCCGGGAGCCGCCCGGTCAACGATCGCTTGCCACTCTGATTCCAACAATGGAAAATACTGATCGCTTAACCAGTCCATGTGGTCCAGCAAAATGTAACGGGAAATTTGCCCGTCGTGTTTTTCCAGAAACCCTTGCACCGAATCGGTATGCGTCGTGACTTTGTCGGCGACTCCATCTTTAAGTCGCTGGAAATTTTCTTCGCGCAAATACTCTGGGCAACAGTCCCGCGTGTAATAGCCGTTCATATAGACGCGCCAGAAGTAATTGTCTTTGATCGGCAGATCCGCAAACACGCCTTCCATACAGTCCTGAATGAATTTGACCAGTCCGCCCGGATATTGGGTTTCGATTTGTTTTCGCTGAGCTTTGGGAACACCCAACATGGACATCGTGGTGTCACGATTCATGGCGAACTTCATCAAGCCCGTCCAAAACTTTTCGCGCAGATGCTCGTCATAAATTTCACGTTGCTGTTGAACCGACTCAGCATTGAGAATCGCATCGAGATGGGGACGAACACGAATCACATTGTCCGTGTAGGTCTTAATCATTCGGGCGATCATGCCCGAAGTACCGCGAAAGTAAAATGACTTTCGTGGATTGTCGAACCACTTGATCTTCTTGTCCCAGAACTCCTGCGACCAAGCGCCCAATTCTCCGCGAAGTTTGTCGTCATAAACTCCCTTCACATTTGGCAAACGACCTTCGCCAAACATTTTGAAAAAACTGTCGTAGTCCAAATGTTTGATCGCAGATTTTTTAAGATCCAGCAGCGCATTCTGACGCGGATTCATGTCGACGGCATACACATGGTTCGGCCCCGCCAATGAATAGTCCAACGCATTGCAGCCAGCCGACGTGATCACGAGGACGTTGTCATCCGGTCCTAAATCGAGTGCCTTACGATCAAGACGCGGGTCTTCCCAGCACGTGTTGTAAACCAAGTTGTTTCCGTGGACCGTTTTGAAAATCTTGCGGCCAACCCAATCAAATATTGCCATCGCCATTCATCATGAGGGAATCGTTAAGCTGTGTAATGTTGGAAGATTGTATCAACTTGCTTCGCTTTCTTCACGGATCGAATCCGTTTTTCGCAGCGAATGTCAGAAGAAGATTTCGACCGCTGAAAAACGCACGGCCTGTATGAATCGGGTTAGGCAAGCCCTGTTGAGAAATCGCGTTAGAAGAACTCTGCGGCTGGCCGAATCAAGCAGCCTGACTGAGTCACACGGGATGACTCAGTCACGCGGGATGACTGAGTCACGCGTCTTTCTTACCTGACCACTTTCGCATTTTTCATTTGAAAGATGGCCCAAGTCATCCCGTCCGGCCCTTCGTACTCTTTCAAGTAGAACTTTCCTTCTACCGTTATCGGACGGACAGTAAACTCAGTCGTCGTTCCCTTCGCCAACTTGACGATTACGCAATCGTAAATCGCGGCTTGCGGACCGAAACAACACTCTTTGTCGTCACGAACGAAAATGAAACCCTTGAGCCCAGTCGTTTTGTAGCTGGGCTTGATGTAGCCGCCAATCTTGATTTGTTTTTTGTCAAAAGCCTTTACATCCTCGGACAACATTTCTCGCTCAAACGCTTCACCGACTTCGATGTCAAATTTTAGATCGTCAAAAGTCAGATCAAAAACCCCGTTCTCCGCAGTGACTACTCTTCGTTCTTGAACCAACGCAGGATCGCGTGGCGGATCCGCTACCTGAACACCACCATTAGTATTAGGATCAGCCGGCGAACGTGAACCTCTTGCCGGATCAGCGTCGCCTGTTGGACCAACGTTTACTGGATCGCTGGTCGAAGGATCGACGCTCGAAGAATTAACGTCGTCTGCAATGACGCTCGGTTCGTCATTTAGATTATCATCAGCATTGGTGGCAGCAACGACAGGACCTTCGACTTGATTGCAGCCCACTGAAACCGTTGTAGCAAGACAAACGGAGACGACTGTTATCCATGCGGACATTGCCCGATAGTTGATAACATTTTGATAGCGCCGGCAATGATTGATTGTATTCATGATTATCGAACGTGGTCGGCTTCGATTTCATAATAGACTTGTGGGATATCTTTTTCACCACCAGGTACGGTGTGAGGATTGAGCTTGAACGTTCCGCCAATTCTCCGCAAGCCGTATCCATAGTTGACCGTATCATCAGACTTAATCTTGATCGCCACGACGTCAGTGATGTCCGGGTTGCCGCCAAAACAACAATCGCCAAAGTCACCGACGAGGATAAAGTTTTTCAAATTCGTTTTCTTGCCGCTAGGCGGTCGAACGTAGCCCTTAAGAAAAACTTTTTGGCCATTAAGTTCTTCGGAACGCTTGGTGAAAGTTATACCGAATCGTTTGGGAGGTTTCAGTTCACCAAACGAAATTCTTTGGTAACCTTCTGGCAACTCAGTTGCATAAATGTAAGAGTGCATCGCAATGCTGCTGACCAGACAAAGCAAACCAACGACAAGCCCGAAGACAGCAACGCCTTTGCCCACAAGCTCTGACGGAAATTTGTTGATCGCAGAGATTGCCAGTATTCCGAACACGACGCCCAACAGCGGTAAGACGATAAAGATCGGCGCCAGAAAACTGGCCACGCCAAGAACCGCCAACACAACTGAAGCAACTGCGGCCTTGCTGACCGCTCGATAGTCAGAGACATTCGATTGATTCGAATTAAATGAAATGTCAGCAGAGTCCGTGGCCATTGATTTTTCTGGAGTTTTTAACATCTGAACAATTGATCTTAAAGTTTAGCATGCTTTGTAATAAGTGGGAGCTACGACCTTAATCGTAGGGATCGATCGGGACGAATTCTCCAACCAAGTCCGGTTGGCGCAAAAACCCGGTCTGGACGCCCAAACTGGCCGGTCAAATCCTGCAGAAGCCCGAATGGCTCGAATACGCCCGAATGGTTCGAAGAAGCCCGAATGGCTCATTCGGTGAAACCGATTCAGAAGATCAGTCGCTCGAACCAGCCACTTACGACCGACCATAGCAACATGAAAATGACAACGGAAATCGCCATCGGAACGAAGATGATGTACCAAGTCAAATTTGCCGACGCTGTTGCGGCGACCGGTGCGGCCGCCAAGTCGGGCTGTGGCGACGAACTGGCGATTGGGGTTTGAGCCAACTGTTCTTCTGACAAACTTTGCAAATCTGCCGTTCGATTTATTACGAACGTTCCAGGAACCTGGTTCGCCAATTCTTCAACTTTGTCAATATCCGCATCTGCGGTCAAAACTTGGGGACCTGAAGCGTTTGAACTGTCCGCATCCAAATCGACTCGGCGTACCGTGTGGCCATCCTCGATTGAATCGGCTGACAACGCAACAAAAGAATTGGTCAACCCGGCAGTCGCGTTGATCAAACTAACGTCCGAAGAATCACCAACGCCCAAAGAATCACCAACGTCTTGTAATTGAGATTCAACTTCTGAATCGGCTTCGACTTCGACGTCCTCCACTTCGTTGTCTTCGTCGTCCTCGTCTTCTTCATCTTCATCTTCATCGCTGTCATCAAACCCGGTCAAAAAGTACTCTGCTCGAGCAACCGAATTTGCATCAATCTTTCTTAACTCTTCGATGTGAGCTTTTGCTTCGGGTTTAGGACAAGCGTGTAAGTAAGAAACAACGGGAACGCGAATCCAGTTATCGTCTTCGTCTGCTTCCTTGAACATCGTTACCAAGCGGTCCATCACGGTCCAGTCTTCCCAACGTGCAAGGTCGGGAACAATCATGTCAGCCATGTTTTTTCGATCAAGCACTTGACGAACCGCTTTAACAATTCGATCTCTTGGAATGATACTGGCTTCGGTACCGTGAAACCGGAGCGCCGAAACGGCCTGCATGGTTTCGGTGTATTCGCAATCAGGATTGGCCAGAAACAATCGCTCAATCAAGTCGACGCCAGCCTCGCCTTTGAGATTCAAGTAGCATGCAATCAACGCGTTCAAGCCACGCATCTTGGTTGAGTCACCTGAATCAATCAGCTCTTCCAAAAAATCTGCATCGGAAGGTTCCCCGCAAACTCCCAACAACGTCAGGTAAAGTCGACGTCGATTGTCCGACGTCTTATCGTTATTGATAAAATCAATGAGCTTCTGACGATCCATACGAGGCTTAAGTTGAATCAACTCTTCGTAGGATGCCTTGGCGAACTCGTCATACGCGTCAAAAGCCAGCGTTGATTCTTTGTCCTCGAAATAGTCCTGAAAAAAGTCGAGGCGATCAGGCCCTTTTTCGGGAAGCTTGCCAAGTTCCTCCAAGTAAACCAACAACCGTGGACTGGCTTTCATCGGGGTCGTCCAGTTGATGTTTGGCGGATCGACGCCCATCACAAAGAACTCTTGTCCAACCGGATGACGACCAATCAAGGTGGCGTTAAAAGTCATGCCGGGTTGGAGAATTTCCTCGCCTCGCAAAACTTTGATGATTTCGAATTTCGCTTTCGGCATCTCCTCAGCGTCTTCAGGTATTTCGGGAATCAACAAAAGTTTGGCCGAAACGACAACGTCTTTGGATTCCATCTGCTCCGTCAGCGTCATCGCGACCGCTGAACAAAACGGACATACTGCCGACGAGCCAAACGCAGACACACCGAGGGCAAGATTGGCCACTGCAAAAACGCAAAACGCCATTGCAAATCTGGCGCGGGATTGAAAATCGAATTTAACGATATATCGGTTCACTGTAACTCAAATGATCAGATGACGAATCCGGATGACTGGCTAATGCACGCGCATCCATAGTGGGTCACGGTTGGGTCCCGTGCAAACGAATTACATTGCCAGGATCGCGGAAGAGGTACCAAATTATACCGAAACTACGCTTCCATTCGATCCTTGGTTTGCGAAATCAAGCCATTTTGCGGAAGAATGTTATCCGTTGTTAGCAACAATTGATTGCCAACAGCTTTTACCCAACCGATAAGCTCTTCCTGCAAGCTCCAATTGTGCTGGCAGAGTTACCTGATTGCCTAACTCAACGCCACAGCACTATTTGCCAAGCGATTTGGAAACGTCTGTTCGGTAAGCACTGATCGCCGGATAAATTCCAACAAGAATTGCCAACAGAATCAAACCAGGAATCAGCAGCAGTTCAGGGGAAACCTTGAACGCGGAAAGCCAACCTGGCAGCGATGAACCGCCTGGCAAAAATGCCAACGGGATGCTTGGTGCGAGATCGAAGAAGCCCAGCTGAACTCCAGTTCGACTTTCGATGATCGGGCTCAAGCCCCAATTCAATGCGTGGCCGGCAACCCAACCGATCACGCAAGCCGTCAGGGCCAGCAACACCGATTCGCAAAGCATGATCATCATGACTTTCGTCCGACTGGCTCCCAAGGCTCGCATCACCGCAATCTCATGTCGCCGCTGGCTCATCGAATTGTAAATTCCGACGAGAATACTGATCGCCGAGACAAAACAAATCAGCAAAGTCAGCCCGAGCAAAACAGATTGAATCGGATCAACGAAAACCGAAAAGAGTCCGGTGACTTCTTCGACAGGGTTCACCGCTTGAGCAGCCGTTTGACTCCGCTCAGGTCGAAACGGAGACCATCCCAACGTCGTGTTCAGATCTCCTTGATTGATCTGAGCCGGCAAAAACATTCCGACCGTGTCAATGTCATCATCTCCAACAGGCGTTCGAATCAAGATCGATGTGACTTCGCGTTGCTCAATCGACAAGGCATCTTCCCAAGTCGGCCCGTGAGGGCGTTCGCCATGATCGTGATCGTCATGTTCATCTTGCTCGCCGCCGGCGGTATCGGCGGGCGTTTCTTTTTCCGCCTCGCCTTCTTCAGAATCGCCTTCTTCAGATTCGCCTTCGTCTTGCGCTTGCTCCTTGGCTTCCTTAGCTCGTTTCGCAATCCCTCGCTGCGAATCGTCTTCGATCGATTTCGTGTGGCCATCCATCAGGAAGAAGCCTTCCATATTCAAAAACAACACACGATCATTTGGAGTTCCAGTGGTGTCGAGAATTCCGACGATGAAAAAATCCTGTTCATGAATGTGAGAACCAGGACTTTGCGGATCTCCATGCGTTGGCTGAATCGTGTCGCCAATCTTGAGTCCACTTTGGCGTGCGACTTGCGATCCAATCACGGCTTCGTAAAACCCGTGACCTTCTTCCACATCGTATTCGCTAAACGCGCGTCCTTCGGCGAACGTGAACGCACGCTCGGTTTCGATATCGAGAACTTGCTCGGTAAAGAAAGTAGGTTTGGTACCAACGACGCGGAACTGTGACCCTGTTTCTTCGTCAACCCAATAGTCGCCCAGGTTGATCGGGATCGCAGTGTGAGTCCAATTGCGAAACATTCCGTCTTCGTCAAGCCCCATCCAAGCTTGCTGTTGTCGAGCGAAACAGGCGGTCGTCAACGCAGCGGGCAAACTACTTGTCGATCCGTTGGCGCTAAAGTCATCCAACAGCAACAGGGTTTCTTCTTCCAGCTGCTCAGCTTGATAAGCAATCGAATGTTCCAGCTCGCGGCTACGCGTTTCAGCATCGCAAAACGCCAAATAGTACTCGTACGGAATATTTTCGACCGGCGGCGTGAGATAAAAAATGCTGCTCATCGTCAGCTGCGTACCGCCGCCTCGAGCCCCGACCAAAACGCTGTAACCGAAATTACTGCTGTTCTTGAAGGATTGTGAAACAACTCCATGGACCGAAAGAACGGCAACAACGGTCATGACTCCCAAAGCCATCGACAAGATGGTCAAGAAAGAACCGAGGCCCCGGTGTTGAATACTTCGCCAAGCGATTTTCAGGACGTTCAAGCTTGACCTCCACTGGTTGAAGCTGCCGAAGATGAAGCTGCCGATTGCTCCTGCTTGAGTTGCCCCACGACTTTGTTCAACTCATCCAACTGCACAACACGGTCAAATTGACCGGCGACTTCCATCGAGTGCGTCACCATCAACATCGTGATGCTTTCGGTTTTGCAAGTTTCTTTGATCAAGTCCACGACCTGTTGCTGGTTTTGCGGATCGACATTGGCAGTTGGCTCATCGGCCAGCAGCAGAGCAGGGCGGTTGGCAACCGCGCGGGCCACGGCAACTCGCTGACTTTCGCCAACCGAAAGCTGATGGGGTTTGTTGTTCAAACGATGACCAAGCCCAACTCGTTCCAACAGTTCTTTCGCGCGCGAAGGCGAAGTCCGTCGGCTGCCAAAGCTGATTCCCAACAACACGTTTTCGAGTGCTGAAAATCCATCGAGCAAATTAAATGTTTGAAAGACGTAGCCAATCTTGTCAGCGCGAATTCGATCGCGTCCCGTCTCCGAGAATTTTGTAATCTCAACACCGTCAATGAATACAGAGCCACTGTCTGGCTTGGTGATCCCGGCAATCGTGTGTAACAGCGTTGTCTTGCCGCACCCTGATGGGCCAAGCAAAACGACTTGCTCACCCGCGTCGATCGTAAATTCCTCGACGTCGAGGATCGGCACTTGCTGGCCATCGGGCTGCAAGAAACTCTTTTTGATATTTTTAAGTTGTAGCATGGAGATCTAAATAAAACTAAACACGCTTATTTCCGCTGATCGTAGCTTTGATTTAGTTCTACGAACAGCACGGGTTACGGTTCAGAATATTTACGCTGAAAGGCTCACGTTGGAATTGCTCGGAAAACGGTCACCAGCTCTGACGAACCCAAAAGCACCGTGGCGACTAGAAAGCCGACGAGCGCAGCGATATCTCGACCGGCGACCCCTTCCGTCGAATGAGTCGCCTTCGTGTTCCGTCGGCTTCTGCCTTAGCCCGCGGCTTCTACCTTAGCCCGCGGCTCCTGCCGGTTGACCCATTTCGATTTCGTAGCCCTCTCGGTATTCGCGTTTGAGCATTCCGTTGGCCTGATCGTCGCCGACAATCGACTCCGTCTTGGCATCCCACTCAAGTTTGCGGCCAAGCCGAGCACAGATTCCCGCCAAGTGACAAACGTTCAGCATTTTCATGTGTGAATGAACATCAGAAATTGGCTCCTTGCGTTCCTGCACACAATGCAAAAAGTTCGCCCAGTGAGCGCGGCGTTCTTCCTCGATGGGATCAAAACCTTTGTAAGCTTTCTTGATCGCGTCTTCGGGAAGCGGATTGTCTTCCAACTCTTCGACCGGCTTACCAGCCAGCTTGCCGCGGCTGACAAAGATGCGACCTTTCTCGCCTTCAATCAAGACGCCATTGTCGGTGTCATGACGGATGATCATTTCCACGTCGCCAGGAAATTTGACGGAGAAATTAAACTTCGTCGCCGTGTTGTAACGATCCGTTTCGACGGGCAATCCGTCTTTGAAATCGACCGGATGCTCTGAGGTGCCTTCGATGGACAACGGCGTATCGTCTTGCCCCGCCATGGCCAGCGCCCAAGTCGCGATGTCGACATGATGCGCTCCCCAATCGGTGAGCTTGCCGCCTGAGTACTCATACCACCAACGGAACTCGTAATGACAATTCGTGTTCGCGCCTTTTTTATTGCCTTGTTCGTCCTTCTGTTGCAGAAACCGGTAGTCAACTTTTGGAGCAGGCCCCAGCCAACGATCCCAGTCCAGGCCGTCTGGAACTTCCACAACAGGAATCGCGGGTGACGCGGGCGCGCCACCGATCGCCGCAGTCACACGTTTTATCTTTCCGAGCCGACCGTCCTGGACAATCGCCATCGCTTTCACAAAAAATTGGAACGTACTTCGCTGTTGCGTGCCGACTTGAACGATGCGGCCAGTTTCCTTTTGAACTTTTCGAATCAGCTTTCCCTCGTCAACGGTAAGCGTCAACGGTTTTTCGCAGTAAATATCTTTGCCCGCGTACATGGCTTCGATCACCGGTTTGGTGTGCCAGTGATCGGGCGTCGCGATGTGAACGACTTGAATATCGTCGCGATCAAGGATCTTCCGGTAGTCATCGTAGACGTCTGCTTTGCCTTCGCTCAAACCTTTGTTGGCTTGAGCCTGGCGGTTTTTGTCAGCGTCAGCGATGGCCACAACGTTCACCCATTTTCGGGCAGCACGCATGTTGCCTTGCCCCATTCCGCCAGCGCCAATCAAACCGATGTCGACTTTGTCGTTTTTCATTTTGGTTTCGAACGCGAGCGCGGGCGACGAAGAAAAAAAGTAAGGCATCGCAACCACACCAGCCGTTGCAGCAGAAACTGATTTTAAAAATTGTCGACGATGGTTCATGCTTGTCTCGCAATACGAATTGGAATTAACCGAAGAATTGGAATTAACCGAACCGACATGATAGCCCTTGACGGAGCGACTTTCGAGTCAACGACAGACGAAATCCGAGAAGCGAGAATTGAGTTGACCCAACTAAGATTGCCAGAGAGCTAACGGTTGCTAATCGTCTCTTAAATCGGCAGCCTTGAAAAACGGTGCACAGTAAAACCCTGCTAACGCAAGTTAGCTTTCATTTGCCGATCGATCTGGCGCTTACTGTCGCTTGCCTTTAGCGCCTCGCGTTTGTCATGAACTTTCTTTCCGCGGCCAACACCAATCACAAGCTTGACGACGCCGCGGTGATTGAAGTAACACTTCAAAGGAACAAGTGTTAGTCCTTTTGTCAGCGCTTTATCGGAATACTTTTCAAATTCCTTTTTATGCAACAACAACTTCCGCTCACGTTTGGTTTCGTGATTGAAAATCGAGGCTTGTTTGAAGTGCGCGATGTCGGCACCAATCAGCCACAGCGCCCCTTTCTGGGAACGGACATAAGCTTCATTGAGCGAGATGCTGCCTTCGCGAAGACTCTTGACTTCACTGCCAGTCAGCACCAGACCACATTCGATCGATTCGAGAATCTGGTACTTGTGTCGCGCGCGTCGATTCTCAGAAATGACTTTGATGCTCGGACCAGTGTCTTTCTTTTTCTTGGACGACTTGCCGGGTTTGGGAGCCGTCGGCTTGGGTTTAGTTTTGGTTTTTTTGGACGCCATGATGCCAAGCCACAAGCCAGTGAAAGCCAGCCGAAAAAAATGAAGTGGATGTCGAAATGAAATCGAATTTCGAAGTGAATTGAATTGTCAAAATGATATCGTGATCTGACAGTGATGTCGTCCAGCCGTTAACCGACATCGAAAGAGGATCTAAAGGTCAAGTATATTAAGACGCGACACAATGACCAAGGTTCACCCCGCTATCTGGATGTAATGAAGTAGCGACTGGGGCCGGGATTACATATAGAAGTTTCGAAGAGCAACGCGTAAACTGTTTGTAGTTATTTGAAAACATATTCGCGGCTTGGTGCGAGCGTAGCAATCGCATCCATTCAAGCGAGCCTGTATTTGAGGAATCGTAATGACACAGTTACCTATCGTAAGTCCTGGCACCGAAAGCGCCTCCAGCGGAGGCTGCGGCTCTGGCGGTGGATCGTGTGGAGGAGGCGGTGGATTTCAAATCCCGCTTGATGTCGATATCGATTCGATGGGAAATGGCCGTCTGCCAAAATGGCTCAAGCGAAACATCCCCAAAGGGAACAATGTCGGACACACAACCGACTTGATTAGCGAGCTCAAACTTGAAACCGTTTGCGACAACGCGAAATGCCCCAACCGGATGGAGTGCTACTCGCAACAGACAGCCACCTTCATGATCCTCGGCAACGTGTGTACGCGACCGTGCGGATTTTGCGCCGTCAGTCGTGGAAAACCAGAAGCTCTCGAAGACGACGAACCAGCCCGACTCGCCGAAGCCGCACTTCGACTGGGCTTGAAACATGTCGTGATCACTTCAGTCACACGCGATGACCTTCCTGACGGCGGTGCCGAACACTTCTATCAATGCGTGATGGCCGTTCGCGAAAAAACAGGAGCCAGCGTTGAAGTCTTAACACCGGACTTCTTAAATAACCCGGAGGCATTGATGCGGGTTGTTGAATCCAAGCCGGAAGTCTTCAACCACAACACCGAAACCGTTCCGCGACTTTACCGCCGTGTCCGCGGCCCCAAGTCAGATTACGCTTGGACGTTGGAACTTTTGAGGCTCGTCAAGGAAGCCAATCCTGCCATCAAAACGAAAAGCGGATTGATGCTGGGGCTGGGCGAGACGCACGAAGAAGTCTTTGACGTTCTCGCCGACTTACGATCGGTCGGTTGTGATTTTCTGACGCTGGGACAATACCTGCAACCTTCAACAGAGCGGTATTTACCGGTCGTACGCTACGTTCCGCCTGCCGAATTCGACATGCTTGGCGAAGCCGCTCGTCAGCTTGGATTCAAGAAAGTTGCCAGTGGCCCATTTGTCCGCAGTAGCTACCACGCACGCGACATGGCTGAGACGGAGTAACCAATGAGTGAGTCAATCAAGACGATTTCAGTTCACGTCAATGGTGACCAGCGCGACGTTCCGACAGAAACGACGTTGGAACAACTGTTGGATATTTTGGAAATCAAAACGACTGCGATTGCGATCGAGTTGAACGAACAACTGGTTCCTCATGCTGCGTTTACGGAGGAGTCTTTGTCCGCCGGAGACCAACTGGAAATTGTGACTCTGGTTGGAGGTGGTTAAGCATGACAATGGAAACCAATGAACTTTCAAATGACCAGCTAGGCGGTTCACAACATCAAGTTGAAGAGCACTGGCGCTCGCAACTCGACTCTCCGTTCCAAATTGGAACTCACAAATTCAACAGCCGCTTAATCCTCGGAACCGGCAAGTACGAATCGTTTGAAGTCATGCGTGATTCCCATCTGGCTGCCCAGACTGAATGTGTCACGATCGCAGTCCGGCGCGAGAAACTCAACGACGGATCGAATCGCAACATCCTCGATTTTATCGATTGCGACCGTTATACGCTTTTGCCAAATACCGCCGGTTGCTACGACGCCGTGACGGCCGTTCGGTGCGCACGAATGGGCCGTGTGATTTTGGAAGGTCTTGAAAACCCTGGCTCGGATTGGGTCAAACTTGAAGTGCTTGGTGACAGTCGAACTCTGCTTCCTGATCCAATCGAAACTCTTAAGGCGACCGAGATGTTGGTCAAAGATGGCTTTCAGGTTCTTTGCTATACCAGCGACGATCCGGTGATCGCTCGGAAGCTAAAAGACGCTGGCGCGACCGCGGTAATGCCAGCAGCCAGCCCGATTGGATCTGGACTGGGCTTACTGAACCCGAATAATTTGAAAATTATCCTGAATGAGCTTAAACGAGACGATCCTTACTACCCGGTAATTGTCGATGCTGGCATTGGTACGGCCAGTGACGCCGCTGCGGCAATGGAAATGGGTTTTGACGGCATTTTACTCAATAGTGCAGTCGCATTGGCCAAAGACCCGATCTCTATGGCAGCGGCGATGAATTTCGGCGTTTCTGGGGGCAGACTAGCGTTTTTGGGGGGTCGAATCCCTAAATCGCCGTATGGCATCGCGAGCAGTCCCGAAATCGGAGTAATCTCGCAAAAAAGCAAAATAACACGGGAAAATCACTGAATTAGGAGTATTTGAAAGCTCTTACCCAAAGAGCACCCCAAACTTCCTATCCCTTCATCTTTTCCTTATATAATTCCTTGACCAACCCTAGTTCGTTAGGTATAACATTAGGTTGGAACGCCCGTATTGTATCGGGTGAGGCCAGCTTCAATTAGTTAGACAACCTTGTTTATTGGTGTATGCAATGAAAAACAAATGGAAAAAGATCCGATTGGGTGCGATGCTCATCGCTTTACCCTTCGTAGCTACTGCAGCTGCTTCGGCTCACAAATTCATGGCAGAGAATGCTGCGATCGAAGCTCCCGCTTCGACGGAAGCGATCAGCTCTGTTATCGGAGTACAACGGATTCACAACGTCACGCTTAATCGAAACGGTGCAATCGAAGGTCGCATCGCATCGCTTACTCAAGGCGTCGAAGGCATTTCAAATTTGAAAGTCTTCTTGGTTCGTGATGGTGAAATCGCTCAAGAAACACTTACTGACGAAAATGGCACGTTTGAACTTGCCAACGTTGCAGAGGGCGCTTACTCATTCGTGGCAACTGGCGAAAATGGCTTCGCAGCTTACGGCGTCAACGTCGTAGCAAACGATGGCTCGCAATCAGTTAACGTTATGGAAGCCGCAGCAGTATCTCCTCGCTTCGAAGCAGTTCAGAAGATTCTTCAAGGCAACTTGCCAACGCAAGTTACTAGCGAGATTCTTGCCAACTCTTCAACCAACGCTGAAAAAGTTGTTGGTTCAAACCGAGTTCAAATCAAAAACGGCAAACTTGTCGGTCACGTTGTTCCACTACTTGGCGAAGTTGATCAAGTTAAAGGAACATACGTTCACATCATTCAGGACGACAAAGCTGTTGCTGAAGTTCAAGCTGACGAGAATGGATACTTCCAAGTCTCAGATCTTGAGCCTGGCGTTTACGATTTCGTGGCAGCTGGTCCAACTGGTTTCGCAGCTGTTAGCTTCGAAGCAATCGCTCAAGACGCAGTTGCCGAAATCGGCGATTCAGTTGTTGTCGATAGTGAAGAAGTTCCTGTATCGATCGCCGCCGAGCCAATGGCAGAGCCTTCGTTCGCAGAACCTGCTCCTATCTATCAAGACATGATCAGCACCGACATCCCTTTCGATGGCGGTATGGGCTACTCTGACATGGGAGCTCCTGCTCAGTCTTTGGACGTCTGCATGACATGCCAAGGCGACGCCGGCTTCGTTGGAGACCAGATTGATTACGCTGGCACAGACGTTTACGCTGACCAAGGCATCGTCTATGACTCAGCTCCAATCGAGTACGCATCAGAATCAGTCGGCATGGGCGGTGCCTGTGGCGGATCTTGTGGTGGCGTCAGTGATTTCAGCGGTTACAGCAGCTGTAACATGCCTTCAACAAGTTGTGGTTGCTCATGCAATCGCGGACTGTTTGGTGGCGGATTGCTCAATGGTGGCGGCGGACTTCGTCGACTAGCTTTGCTTGGCGGAATCGCAGGTGCGATCGTCGCTATCGCTGATGACGATGATGGCCCAGAAGCATCACCATCTGGAAACTAACATTGGTAACTAACCGATAACAATACGTGATCTTCGGATCGCTAATTGAAGCAAAGGCCGTCCAACAAAAGTTGGACGGCTTTTTTTGTGCGCTCACGGTAAACTCAATCCTGACTTGCCAGCCCACTCACTTCTTGGCAAACAAACAAAAGGGCAGCAGGGCGGGCACAGTGGTTTGATTCCTGCCAGACGAACCGAAGCCGACGCTTGACCTGCATCGCTCCTTGAAAGAGCCATCCCATCTGAAGATTCTTTCGAGTTTTTCAGTGACAACCGTTGGTATGCCGGTACTAATGATTGACATGACTGCAATTCCCCAAAACCGACGTGCGACGAAAAAGCTGGCTGGTGATACGGGACATGGCGTAGAAGAAGATCGCGAGCTGACTGATCGGCTGATTTTAGAAGCCCGAAACGGCTGCGTGGATTCTTTTCGTCAACTGGTCTCACTCCATCACCGAAAAGTGCGGCTTTTCCTCGCCAGGTATATTCGCTGTCCATCGCACGTTGATGACTTAGCTCAAGAAGTCTTTTTAGCAGCCCATCTGCAACTGGAGCACTTTCGTGCCGAGTCCAGTTTCTCAACTTGGTTGTTAGGGGTCGCGAAGAATAAAGCCATGACATTTGTTCGAAATGAACTCCGTCGACACGCACAACGCGAACAATATTGCGAGGCAGAAATTGCAGCGCAAAGCCTATCGCGACTTTACGAATCCAACGTATCGGCTGAGCGAAATCAACGCCGCGTCGCAGCGTTACAGTCTTGTCTCCAACAACTTGATGATGGCCCTCGACTACTGATCGAGCAGTTCTATTTTTCTCAACAGTCTTCAGCCGAAATCGCTGTCGGCTCGAACAAGAACCCCAGCGCGATTCGGATGTCGCTGTTGCGGATTCGAAAGAAACTGGTTGCTTGCATCAAAACAAAAATTGAAAGTGAAGACTGAACTGTTGAATCCTGTTCGATCGAGAACGACCATGAAAAATTCAAACGACATCCCGAAACCAAATCGGTTAAACAATCCACCCAGCTCCAAAGGAGCCGATGCGAATTGGGCCGATTTTCTGGATCAAAACAAAATCGATGGCGTCCCAAGAAACACAAGTGGTCTTCGCCCAATCGACGTTGATGATGCAAGAATCGACGAGCTAGAAGTCGACTCAATGCTACAACAGCTTGCTCACCAACGATTGGAGAAAGACTCTGATGAGTTCACCAATCGTGTCGTCATACGAATCGCCGAATCAGATTCTCAACCGCATCGCAGACGTGCGCTTCCTGTGCCAACTCCATCGCCTGGCAACCCTCATTCATCGGCGACGAGCTCGAACGCTGATGTAGAAACCGAAAACACAAACACCATTGGTCTGACTGGGTTGGACAAGTCCGAAAATTCAGGTTTCCAGCGAAACTGGCTGGCTGTTGCAACGTTTTTCGCAGGCGTTGTGATCTTCACAGCGATTCAGTTTTATCATCCGGGACAAGTGGGGGATCGAGTTGACGTTCTAACTAACCCTGAAAGTGTTTCGCCAAACGTTACGAACAATGAACTTGTCGAAACTCAGCTCGCCCGAATAGATCTCTTAGAATCAGAGACCGAAATTCTTCAGCCAGTTGCGGCAGTCGTGAATACAGGCGGCGGCACGGATAACACCGATTCCGGCAGTTCAGTGCAAGTTGCAGAAAATCAAAGCCAACCCGAACTGTTCAGCGGCTTCAAATTCACGAATGAGTCACACGAGAATCAGCCAACCAACAACGAGGCATTCAACGCCGTATTTGATGACGCTTCGACAGACATTGCAGATGCAAACGCAAAATCGCAAACCGAAGCCGCAAAGACAGACATGGCAATGGCTAACATTGCGAGCACTGCTCACGCCAAAACCGGATCACTCAAGCTTGGCGTGCGCGAGGTTCAGCAACCGGAAGGTGACTGGCAATTTGTCGTCCGCTATGACGACTACGGAATTGGCTCAATCAACCTCAACGGGCTGGACCTTCCAAGTGTTTTGCTCAACCGAAACACAAGCCTGCTGTTTGACGAAATTGGCATGGAAGTAAAACGTCGAATGGAATTTCTTGAGCCACGATTGACCCAAGGCATCTCAGGGTCGGTCACGGTTGCCGATAAGTCATTTGCTTTTGACAACAGTAGTGGACTTCAAGCCGCGTTGGTCGCCGGTCGTGACCAGGTCGATCTTATGAAGTTCAAGTCAATCTCAGTGGATGAGCTTTTCAGAATTCGCGACGATTATCTTATCGAGCTGAAGCGCAATAGCAATCGACCGCAGTATGTTGCGCTGACAAAAATCATCAATAAAAACTCACCCCAACAAATCGCACAAAAGCGCTCACTTCAGTTCTTCTTACAAGAAGAAATTGATGTCATCACCGAGGTGGTTGGTAAAACAACACAAGTGTTGCAGCAGTTAAGTAAAGAGAGATTAAATTTTGAAGAACAAAACAGCTTGGTTACTGTTGAACATGTCAACCCAAATGGGTGGTCGATCGACAATGACAGGTTTTCAAAGCTTGCGCGCTTCGGAAAACTTAAATTACCTCCGGTAGCCAGCAGTCGAGCCACTTCGCTGCAGCTGCAAGGTTTGAATGTTGAACAGGTAAAAATGGCCTTGCATGGCTCGACTCATTCTCTCGACATATTCTTCAACGCAAATGAATTGGAGGCCGCTCAACGATTCGTGACGTCCAAAGATCAAGTAGCGCAGAACGCCGGTTTGCGCACCTACCGCGCGCAGATTCGCAATGAGGTCAAACGGCTTTCAGCAAGCGAGGCATTGCGAGTCGACGAGCAAGATCGTTTGCATGCCCTCAAGAACGAGCTGGCATTTGTCACCAAACAGCTTAAGGCAAAAAACGGCGAAGCACTTGAACCGCTGAAAGAGATCCTGCCGCATCGACCTGACCTACAGGCACTTCCACTGGTGATGGGGGATGACTGCCATTTCAGTAAAGACGACGCGCAAACGATGGCATCGGTTTCCAAACGGGTCGGCGAAACGCTCGGCAGGTTTGACAATTTCGGCAGTCGAGACATTTCGAAAAACACACTTTGGCGATACATGCTTCTGATGCAGGAAATTACAAATTGTTGCAAGCTGGATAATCCAACACAGGCATTCAAAACCCTGGAGCAGATGCTTCAGATTGATCACCCTCGATTAAGACTAGAGTTGATTGAAACGGTTCGCGCTATGAAACCGAAGGCTTCGATCGACTTGTTGGTCCGACGAGCCAAATTTGATATTCAGCCAAAAGTTCGTCAGGCAGCCACAAAAGCCTTAAAAGAGTTCGACACCGATACAGTTCGTCAAAAATTGCTTGACGGTTTCGAGTACCCTTGGCACGTTGTGGCTCAACATGCGGCCGAGACACTGGTTGGACTTGATGACCTAGACGCTATCCCACAATTGATCGATCTATTGGGAAAGAATGATCCTCGGCTTCCGTACGAGGTTTCAGATGCAAAGTATGTTCAGCATGAATTGGTCGCCATCAATCACATGAAAAATTGCATGCTTTGTCACGCTCCGTCAACGAACGAATCAGATTCCGGGCGAGCTTTGACACCGACGTTTCTGGAACCGTTACCCGCAGAATACTATTCGCCTGTCGTTTCACCGAGTAGCGCATTCGTTCGCGCAGACGTAACCTATCTGCGACAAGATTTTTCGGTGATTCAAATCGTCGAGAATCCTGGCCCGTGGCCTGCAGAACAACGGTTTGATTACGTCGTGAAAAATAAAAGCTTGACCGCGGAACAAGCAGCGTCAGTCACTCAGGCGATCAACGCGCAAGAGAATAAGAATCGATCTGCAGTCGTATTCGCGCTGGAAAAGCTTACGGGACAGGTTGTAGAAGACAACTCGCAACAAGCGTGGACCGAAGTGTACCAAACCTTGAAGTAGGGCAGATTGGTGGTGTGAGGTTAGGAAGAAAGAATGCAGATAGTCTGACACTCGAATAGTCGGCTACAATATCGCTTTCTGAAACAACCAGAGACAGGACAAACTTCGCCATGGATAAGTCAAGCATTTGCGTTTCACACGATCACGATCCTCAACGGGGACTTGTCAGGCCTATTCAAACGTCAACATCGTACTTCTATATCGACGAAGACAAGCAACCGTATCCGCGATACTTCAACACACCCAATCAGGAATCCGTCGCAACAAAAATTGCGAAACTGGAAGGGGCCGAAGCTGGTCTGGTTTTCAGTTCAGGAATGGCAGCCATCAGCGGTGGCATCATGCCGTTTGTCAAACCCGGCGATCACGTGATTTTGCTGCGAGGACTATACGGCGGGACTCATTCCTTTGTCACGAAAGAATTCGCAAAATGGGGCATCGAGTATGACTTTGCTTCAGCAGATCTAAGTGAATTCGAATCGCTCATTCGCCCGAACACGCGGCTAATCTACGTCGAAACTCCCACCAACCCATGCCTGGGAATTCTGGATCTGAAATCGCTGGCGAGTTTGGCGAAGTCGAAAAACATTTTGAGCGTCATCGATAACACATTTGCGACACCAATCAATCAAAACCCGATTGCGCTGGGCATCGACCTGGTCATCCACAGCGGTACGAAGTACCTGGGCGGGCACAGCGATCTAAGCTGTGGAGCGGTAGTGGGCGGATCCGAAGTCATAAACACCGTGATTGCCAACGCAAGAAACTATGGCGGCACACTGAACCCCGCGTCGTGCCACTTGCTGGAACGAAGCTTGAAGACGTTGGATGTTCGAGTTCAGCGACAGAATTCGAATGCGATGGCTGTGTCACATTTTCTTGAAGCACATGATCGAGCTTGCAATGTGCTGTATCCCGGCCTGGCGTCTCATCCTCAGCATCAACTGGCCGCTCAGCAGATGAGTGGCTTTGGCGGGATGATCGCCTTTGAACTGGCCGACGGTTTTAATGTGACCGATTTCCTTCGAGCACTGAAGTTAGCGACTCCAGCGATGAGTCTTGGCGGAGTTGAATCCACGCTCACCATCCCCGCGCTGACATCTCATAAACTCATGCCTGAAGCCGATCGACAGGTGTGCGGAGTTACCGAAAACATGGTTCGATTTTCGACCGGCATTGAAAGCGCACAGGATTTGATTGACGATTTGGAACAGTCATTGAATAGCCTGCAAACATAAATAAAGCGTCCAGCGGTGGCAGTGAGAGAGGCAAATAGTTCACAAGGAAAATATAGGCCGGAATGTCGCCATGAAAACCTACATCGTTGATTCGTTTACCGAAGAGCCATTCAAGGGTAATCCCGCGGGAGTCTGCATTACGGACAAGCAACTGCCAGATTCGTTCATGCTGAAGATCGCTCAGGAGCTTGGACTGTCGGAAACCGCCTTCATTCAAGCAACGGACAAAACAAACGCTTGGGCCATTCGCTACTTTTCACCTCGCATGGAAATCCCGCTGTGTGGACATGCGACGTTAGCGGCGGCCCGAATTGTCCTTGACAAAACAAGCAGCGACGAAGTGGTCTTCACGACACTTGAATCCGTCCGCCTACCTGTTCGCCGGACTGGCGACGCTTTGACGATGGAATTTCCGATCTACGAAATTTACCCAGCCGAAGTGCCGCCAGAATTGTTGGCCGCACTAGGGATTGACCACATCGTCAATTCTGCATTCAACAAAGAAACGCAGATCTTGATGATTGAGATTGATGATTGCACAACCCTGAAGATCCTACGCCCCGATTTTCCTGCATTGGTGCAGTCGCACGATGCAATCAACGGCGTTCTGGTGACGGCTGCAGCTGATGACGACTTCGATTTCCATTCCCGGTACTTTTGGCCTTGGAGCGGCACCAACGAAGACCCGGTCACCGGCGGAACTCACACCTTCCTAGCTCCATACTGGTCCAGAAAACTGAACCGCAAAAGATTAAAATCATTCCAGTGTTCCGCCAGAACCGGCAGCATGGAAGTCGAAGTAATTTCAACTACGCTGCTAATCACAGGCCACGCAACCACCGTCTTTTCGGGAGAATGCCTGGTTTCTCGACCTGATTGACTAACTATTTATTTGTCGAGCAATGTTTTGGCTTGCGAAAGCTCTCCGTCGTTGATCAAGTTCGCGATCTGATCGAGTTGGGCATGATCTGCATCAGCTTGATGACGTTGCTCCAAAAGCAATTTCGGAAGTCTCAAATTTTCCGCATTGAGTTCGGGACGAAAGGCTTGTTGAAGAATTTCCAGATCGCGATATCCATGTGTATGGCTTGGTTCAATCTGCGTGCCTTCGCCCCAATCATTCCAAGTTGCGATTTGAATGAAGGGTGAATCCATTTTCTTTGCACGGGCGATCGTGTCTTTGAGAGTTGCGCCGTCGTTGTCCGAAATGTCTGAATGGCCTTTTAAAACACCTGCCTCCTGATAGTAGTCTACGAAGCGCGGAAAAATCACTGGGATCGCGACTGGCCAATCGCTTGCTGATTTGGCGAAACGGTTTTGCATTTCCAATCCCAATGAGGGTTCCGGCCAATCGTAGGCGCCGATGGCAGCGCTTTGCTTGTCGTGTTCGGTAAAGTAGGCGACGCTCGAATCCAGCGAGCTGAGAGTTTCGCCCCACTCTTTATCTCGCAAGCCTTCATGTCCAAAGGAAAGCAAAACCGGTTTGTCTTGGTAGCGGAGGTAGCTCGCTGATTTGAACCAGTATTTTCCCAACCATTGAATTTCGTCCGCACAATGCTTCACTCGATTGTCTTCGTGAAGTTGATTGGCTTTCTCAAACTCGACGACTGTTTTGTCTTCGTAACAAATCGCAAACTTCATCTTCAGCCGTTCGCACATCTTGAGAACTTCGGTTGTTCGGTGATGAATCATTTCATAGTCATAAAGATTCCTGCGGCCGTACCAATCGACGATGACGCCATCGATCCCGGCAAGCTTCATTGTCAGCAAATGGTATTCAATTATTTTGGTATCGGCGGAATCATAAGGTTCGACAAGCGGGCGAAAGTGAGACGCGATATTCCGTATCCCGTCGATCTTCACGTTAGGGTCAACTTTATTCATTGTCCAATGCCAGCCATAGACGGTTTTCTCGGACCCGTGATCGACAACGAACCAAGGCATGTAGTGAGCCATAACGACGGGTTCTTCCCCATTTACGCGCGACGTAGAAAAGAGCACTAAGTTGACGGCAACGAAAAGAAAGAGTGAGAATCGTTTTTGCATCGGTTTTCTTTTAGATGAACGGTAGGCGGCAAGCAGTTAATTGTAGCCTGTCGAGCAAAAATCCTTTAGATTTTACTTTTCCCTCAGCGATATCTAATCCAACCGACAACGCCAAACGATGCTGCATCCAATCGAAGCTTCCGAGTTGCAAGCCCGACGAGAACGAGTGTTTCTCTTGATTGCTGGATTGTTTCTCGGCTCACTGACGATGCTCAACATTCTTGGCATCAGCCGGTTTCTTGTTTTGTTCAGTGTCGACATGACAGAATCGGGCCGGCAATGGACTTGGGGCCAATGGGCTCAAACTGCAAATGGTTGGAGTTTCGCGTTGGCAATTGGCGTTCTGCCTTACCCAATAACATTTCTGTGCACCGATTTGATCAGCGAGTTCTATGGTCGTGCCAGGGCAAACTGGGTCGTTACCGTTGGCTTGATCCTCAACTTGTGGGTCGTGTTTATCATGTGGCTTGGTGGCGTTTTGCCGGCGGTTCCTGCAATGGATCCCGTGTCAGGAATTCCACCAATTGAAAACTTGTCCGTCGTCGATGGAGCACTTCGTGATCCGGATGGCTTTGCGTTCTACCAAATTCGCGCTTTAACATTCGGGGCCATTATCGCGTCGATGGTCGCGTACCTTGCCGCACAATTTTGCGATGTCTATCTATTTCACTTTTGGAAAAAGTTGACCAAAGGAAAACACCTGTGGCTAAGAAACAATGGCTCCACACTGGTCAGCCAAGCCGTCGATACCACCGCAGTTATTTTGATTACTCACTTTTATGCCCGCGCGCTTCCAATTCCCGAGGGACTGCCATCGGACGAATTGTGGCGGCAGCTTTCCATCTTTATCATCACCGGATACGTTTTTAAGCTGGTCGTCGCGCTCTTGGATACGATTCCGTTTTATATGCTGACCGCATTTTTGAAATCGTATTTACAATTCGACCCAATGCAGGAACACGGCGACGTCTCAGTTTAGATCACCCGGCAAAGCTTCAACAATCCAAACAATCTTAGATCGTTAACGATCGTTCGTGAAGCAAAATAGACCTTCTCGGTCTCGCCACGAAACTTTTGTTTGAATTCTGCGTGGCCTTTAAGCGAATACACAAACCGATTGAATAAAGAAGATCCGTAGAGGTAACGAAATGTAAAGTGCAGAAATGGGTTCTTGCGAAAGTCCAAATTCTCAATCTCCGCCAATGGTGAAAGCCCAAGATTCAGAGACCGGATATTTTCAGATTGAAAAATCTCGATCGCATGCTTGGTGATGCCAAGCTCTGCGTTGGCTGGTGCATCCGGTTGACGTCGTTTAAACGAAGTCACGTAACCAATCACCTTTTCGAACTCGAAAATTGGATCAAAAAAGACAAACGCAACGGGCTTGTCATTGGCGTCGGCCAGATAAAACTTTCTCACTCTATCTGTCGTTTCTGTACGGTTCCACTCCTGATCCAAATCCAAAGGACGGTTCAGGAATGCGACCTCTCGACGTTTAACAGTTCTTGTCGCGCGCCACGCCGTCGAGATGTCCGCGGCTGCTTGCCGACTGGACTCGGTCGTTTGGTCTTCAACGACTCGAAAGCCTCTGCGTTTGAGCCAATTGGCCGCATAGCGAAACGACTCCTTTTGCTTTCCTGAAAAGTTATATTCGGTCAAATCGAGATGGGTATCAACTCCCATCTCGTTGATGTAAAAACCTCGTTCTTCGAGCATCGCGGCCGTCGTTTTTTGACACTGAACAAAGCAAGCCTTGGGATAGATTTGCAAAAACGCGTCTAACAATTGGCCAATTACCTCAGGTGGTCCAAGCGGGTCGGCCAATACATAAACGTTGCCCCACTTTTTCGCGAACCCAAGCATGGCGTGACGGTTGCCAAAATAGCTCAAACCTTCCTGAACACCGATTGACCAAGCCAACGAAAAATCGCCCCAGGCCGCGACGAGTCGTAGGCGTTCAGCCAGCGATGGATGAAAAATGGCGAAAGTGCCATCACTCGACTCCGAATCTGCTGTTCCCTTGATTGGAGCATCGACTTCCTGTCCTTTCGCACCGCTTCGATTACACAATTCTGAAATTACGGCGCGAGAATATTGCCGATTTTGATTTTTTGGCGGCGCTGCGCGAAACCGCGGCACAACAACTTTGGTCTTCCATGAACCGTCGAGTGGCGCTGATTTTTTGGATGGCCGTTGAATCGACACTTTGAATGCCTAAAAGTATTAGCGTCTGGGGAAAAACAGTTAACCAAGTTCAAGACAGGCATCGAATTCATATTTACCCGTCCTATTGATCTTCGCTATCTACTAAGCGAAATTAGACGTCGAATCCTGCGATTATTGTTACCGAATCCGATGCAGGTATCACCGCAATTATCTACATCCGTAATGTAAATCACTAAATAACCGGTGATTTGGAAAATTCTGTGACAAGCAGAATGATGCCAGCAGGACGTTTTCCCTAGCGAAGCTGTGAAACTCAACGTTCGTTCCAGCCAACCATCATGGCTCTTGATTCGCTAGGCGCGCTTAAGACGATTTAGCGGCACATAGTATTTCGCATAACACTTGCCGTCGCAGTATCGAGTACCAGCTTTATCGGGCACAAGGACGGTAGCACGCTTCGTAATTCGATTCACGAACCCACGCCGTTGCTTTCCTTCGATTTTGAACGTCACGTAGTCGCCACATGCAATACCTAATTGCTTTCGAGCAACATCGGAGGGGGTCAACAACTGGTGATTGGACTCAACATGACCGAAGTGCGACTTGACCAGCCGCTTGTACTGGTTGCCTTGGCAGTTGGAATCACCCCAAACCAACAATTCAACCAAGTGGATCAACTCATGTTCCAGGATTCTTTGCAGCGCTTCGAGCCTGTCACTGCATTTCAAACCGCCAACCTTGGCTTGTGATTGGTACTTAAAAGTCCCAAACAATGGCGTCGTCGCGATAGCGATTTCAAACTCTGTTTCGCGAAGCGGCGCATCGGGAAACTTTTGCATGGTCGTCATTCCACCACAGGTCGTCATGCGCGTCGACAAACGAAACTTCAGCGGTTTGTTAAAGTTCGATTCAAAGTATCGCGAAACGCTTCCACCGAAAAAAAGCTCGTCGGTGATCTGGAACAAGACGCCGATATCGGCACTGGAAACCGTCGCGAAGTTTCCGTTGCCAACACTCGGTGCGTTTAGCAAAACGAATTCATAAACTTGTCGCTGCAACAGACTTCGATCCGATCGTCGTCGTGATTTGACTTGCTGAAATAATTCAGCTTTATCCATCGAGGTTGTCTTTCGTGAAGTTGGTTGGAGGAGCCATCATCAATATATAATTGGCTCATGTTCAATTGGGAAATGCCATTTCATTCTTTGCATCCAATCCCGACAAGACGAGCTTGCGCAAAGAACTTGTTTCATTCTCAAAGCGCCAAAAAACGATGAGCGCACAAGCCAACTTCCCCTAACACCCAGCTTAGCTGTTTTGCCAGAATTGAACTTAACTCTCACAACATATAGTTTGCAAACAATCAAACTCGCTAGCGTGATTAGGGCTCAAAAAAAAATTTCGCGATCGACATTTAGGATTCCCGGCATTGACGCCGATCTTCACTAGCAAGCACAACATTTTGTGTTGACAGATTAAGAAACGTCTATATATTGACTTCCCGCCTTCGAATTTGGCTTAATTCAAACAGGTTAATGTTCAGAATTTGTCACAATTCGGGCTCAATTTGGCTTAAAAGCGTCAGCTTTTGAACCCAAATGAGCTGGGTACAAACGGGCCACATCTAGATACTGTGGCTAGCATGCACTCAAAGGTGGTCGGGGCGTCGGAAAGACAAATTTTTGTCTTCGTTGGGAGAACAACGAGTTGAAATATCAACACCGGCTTTGCGGATGAGAACTGGTCTGAATGAGAATTTGCTTCGGTAAGGAAACCCAAAGTGGTCACGGGCAATATTCCTTATTCAGGCATGACCAAATGTGTCAACGGTGATCGTCAAGCTACCTGAGTAGAGGACAGCCACAATGAAGCATGGACGCGTAATCTCGCGAAATGAGCTCGCTCATTGCTCCTTGCCATTTGTCGGATGTCATGATTGGCAGGCTAATGGGGCAACTCATGGCCATGGAATACCAGGCTCAAGGAGTACGATGGAATGTTAGAGACAACGGCAACGAACACAAATGCGGCAGTCACAATGAATGTCAGAAAGCGTGATGGACGAGTCCTCTCTTTCGAGCGGAAATTGATCGCCCGTGCGATTGGCAAAGCGTTTTGTGCAGAGAGTGAGAAGGACGATCCCAAAGATCTTGACGCTGCCTTGCAAGCTAAGATCGAAGTGATGACCGACAGCGTGCTTGCTCAAGTACGTGAACAAGCTTTGACGAACGAAGGAGTCACCGTCGAGGAGATTCAAGATGTCGTCGAAGCAGAATTGATGCGAGGCGAATACTTCTCAGTAGCACGTCGCTACATTCTTTACCGAGCTGAACACAACAAGATTCGACAGCTCAACGCAGAAGAGAACATGGAAAGCGGTGCTGCTTTCCCGAGCGTGATGGTCAATCGCGACGGCAAACTCGAGAACCTTGACTTTGCACGTATGCACAGCCAAGTCAACGAAGCCTGCGAAGGCCTGGACAACACTTGTTCATCGACCGAGCTGATCGATGAAGTCAAAAAGCAATTCTACAACGGTATCACACCGAAAGAGATTGGACGCTCGATGGTGTTGGCTGCACGTGCCCGCATCGAGACGGATCCTGATTATGACACCGTTGCTGGGCGTCTTGTTCTTAACATTATCTACCGTGAGTCGCTTGGAAAGTCGGCTGCTGGTGGAGATCTGACTGAACTTTATCGCGATCGATTTGAGAACTTCATCTCCGAAGGCGTTGAAGCGAAACGCATTTCTCCCGAATTGCAAAAGTTTGATCTGGTCAAATTGGCGGGTGTGCTCGACTCATCGCGAGACTCCCTGTTCCCGTATCTTGGCCTGCAAACCATTTACGACAGGTACCTTCTTCATATCGATGGACGCCGATTCGAAGCTCCCCAGTATTTCTGGATGCGAGTTGCGATGGGGCTGGCGATCAACGAAGACGATATTAACGCTCGCGCGATTGAGTTTTACAATATCCTGTCAACGTTTCGATTTACATCGGCAACACCGACTCTGTTTAATGCAGGGACTTTGCATCCGCAGCTTAGCTCTTGTTACTTGAGTACCGTTTCTGATGATCTCGATGGTATTTTCAAGCAGATTGCTGACAACGCCAAGCTTTCCAAATGGGCAGGTGGACTTGGCAACGACTGGACCAACGTGCGTGCGACCAACTCGCACATCAAAGGAACCAACGGCCAAAGCCAAGGCGTGATTCCGTTCTTGAAAGTCGTCAGTGACACTGCTGTCGCTGTGAATCAAGGTGGAAAACGCAAAGGCGCTGTCTGTTCGTATCTCGAAACATGGCACTTGGACGTAGAAGAGTTTCTCGATCTGCGCAAAAACACAGGTGACGATCGACGTCGTACCCATGACATGCACACCGCGAACTGGATTCCGGATCTGTTCATGAAACGTGTCGTCGAAGGTGCTGACTGGACTTTGTTCAGCCCTGACGAAACTCCTGATTTGCATGACCTGTACGGAAAAGCATTCCAGGAACGGTATGAGCATTACGAGCGCGAAGTGGAAGCTGGAAACATTAAGCTTTCTCGTACAGTTCCAGCGAAAGACCTGTGGCGAAAGATGCTAACGCGGGTTTTCGAGACGGGTCATCCGTGGATCACTTTCAAAGATCCATCCAACATCCGCTCACCGCAAGATCATGCCGGTGTTGTTCACAGCAGCAATCTTTGCACCGAAATTTTGTTGAACACATCTGCCGAAGAGACTGCAGTTTGCAACCTCGGCTCGATCAACATGCTTAACCACGTCACTGACGGCAAGTTTGATCTTGAGAAGCTGGAAGAGACGGTTAACACTGCCGTTCGCATGCTCGACAACGTGATCGACATCAACTTCTACCCAACCCCAGAAGCGAAAAACGCGAACCATCGCCATCGTCCTGTCGGCATGGGTTTGATGGGTTTCCAAGACGCACTTTCGGCCTGTGGCATCAGCTATGCAAGCGACGAAGGTGTTGAATTTGCCGATCGCAGCATGGAAGCCATTTCGTACTTCGCCATCATGGCGTCCAGTCGTTTGGCCGAACAGCGTGGAACTTATTCCAGCTATGAAGGTTCCAAATGGGATCGTGGATTGCTGCCAATCGACACGATTGCTTTGCTCGAAGAAGAGCGTGGCATGAAAGTCGACATGGACAAAAGCTCAACGATGGATTGGGACAAAGTTCGCGACCAGGTGAAAACCCACGGCATGCGTAACAGCAATGTAATGGCAATCGCGCCGACGGCAACGATTTCCACTATTGTCGGTGTGACTCAATCGATTGAACCAACCTACAAGCACTTGTTCGTTAAGAGCAATCTCTCTGGTGAGTTCGTACAAATCAACGTGAAGTTGGTCAACGAGTTGAAAGAGCGTGACTTGTGGGATGCCGACATGCTTGAAGCCATCAAGTATTTCGACGGATCACTGGGTGAAATCCCTGGCCTGCCGGACGATATCAAAGCTCGCTATGCGACTTCTTTCGAGATCGAGCCGAATTGGCTGATCGAATGTGCCAGTCGACGGCAAAAATGGATCGACATGGGACAGTCATTGAATCTTTATCTTGGTGAAGCCAACGGTCGCAAGTTGGACGAGATGTACAAGATGGCTTGGAAGTCCGGCCTGAAGACGACTTATTACCTCCGTTCGCTCGGAGCAACGCAAGTCGAAAAATCAACGGTTGATATCAACAAGTACGGCGTACAGCCACGTTGGATGAAGAGCGACAGTGCGTCATCTGACATTCTTGTTGAACGTCAACCTGAAGTTAAAGCCTGCAGCATCGATGACCCTGACTGCGAAGCCTGTCAGTAATCGTTGCGTAAATTGAATTATGCCGGTTCCTTTTCTCGACACGAGAAGGTTCCGGCGATTTTTCACCAAAAAGACCGCGAGCGTGGCTGCGAATTGGTAAAATCGTTTGCACGTTACACAACCTTCTGAGTCGCGGTTAGATTTAGACCATCACTCAATCATCCCCCAAATTTGCACGGAGTCGCAAAGCATGGCAACAGATATTCGCGATACAAATTCAATCGTCAAGGGTAAAGAGAAACGCGTTGACGCTAGTGAGAAAAGGCTCATCAATTGTCAACAAGTTGATGTTAACCAATTGATGCCTCTAAAATACAACTGGGCTTGGGAGCACTACGTTAACGGATGTGCAAACCACTGGATGCCGACCGAAGTTCCGATGAACAAAGACATCGAGATTTGGAAATCGGACCAACTAACGGCCGACGAACGCCGCGTGATCATGCGAAACCTCGGTTTCTTTTCGACCGCCGAAAGCCTGGTCGGAAACAATCTTGTATTGGCGATCTTCAAGCACATCACCAACGCCGAATGCCGTCAATATTTGTTGCGTCAGGCATTCGAAGAAGCGGTCCACTCGCACACGTTCTTGTACGTTGTGGAGAGCTTGGGCCTGGACGAAGGCGAAGTCTTCAACATGTACAACGAAGTTCCTGCGATCGCTCGCAAGGATGCGTTTGAAATGGAGTTGACCAAGGAAGTCCTTGATCCGGATTTTACGACCGAGACTTTCGAAGGAGCTCAGTGCCTGCTGAAGAACTTGATCGGTTTCTACTTGATCATGGAAGGCATCTTCTTCTACACCGGCTTTGTGATGATGTTGTCATTCCATCGTCGTAACTTGATGAAAGGCATCGGCGAACAGTTCCAATACATCCTTCGTGATGAGTCGATTCACCTGAACTTTGGCATCGACATGATCAACGGCATCAAAGCCGAAAACCCTGAGTTGTGGACTCCAGAGTTCCAACAACAAATGGTCGATCGTGTTCGCGAATCGGTCGAACTGGAAATCGCTTACGCTCACGACTGCTTGCCAAACGGCGTGCTAGGCCTCAACGCTGAGCTATTCCGCGATTACGTTCAGTTCATTGCCGATCGTCGCCTTGAGCGAATCGGATTGCCGGTTCAGTACAACAGCTCAAACCCATTTCCGTGGATGAGCGAAACAATGGACTTGGCGAAGGAAAAGAATTTCTTCGAAACACGCGTGACTGAATACCAGACGGGTGGTCAACTTGATTGGGACTGATGTCCGGTTGAGTTAGACGTCAAAAAACAAAGCCGTCACGAGAAATCGTGGCGGCTTTTTTTTATTGATGAAAGATCAATCAATCACGTTGAGGCGTGATACAAGTCATGTCGGCCCCAGCGCTAAGCCGCTTTCTTTTTCGCGATTTGCCGATCCGTTCGCAACCACCCGTTGATTTTCTTCGCTTCCGATGTCCACGTTTTTCCATTGGCTCCTAGCCGACGTTCACAAAAAACTCCGAACAGCAAGTCAACGGTTTCCGCGACTTGCCGGATGCTCTCGATACGATCAAGTTTGTCACGAATCGGTGAATCGTCCCCGACTTGGCTGATACGTGCCGCATTGATTGAGAAAGTTTCTGCTTTAAGCGTGAAATCATACTGTTCGCCGTCGCGAACCAAAGTCAAACCGGCTTTGCGAGGAAGTTTCCCCATTCGAATCGCAAGTAATGCTTCGGGAAGCGCCACAGGCGAATCAGACGAGATCGACTCCTTCCCGTTTTCTCCCAATGGACAATCAAGGCTCAATGATCGGGCAAACATACCGCTGACTTCCGTATCGTCCGACAATTTGATCGTGTCTGACTTTGTTTCAAAATACCACCACAACCACATCAAGAATTCGTTGCCAAGATAGTCGTAGTTGTCCTGCATGCCGTTCCACCAATGGAAAGTCGAATGACCTTCGGGATGGAACGAAGTCGACGACGATGCAAACAAGACGGAAGTCTGTTCCGACGAACCTTCCGTCAACTCCACCGCTAAACTACCAGACGTTACTTTCAAAAATTCCAAGCCGAAAGCTTTGTTAAGTAACTCCAAACAACCGTCATTCACTTTTTCGCTCGTGCTTCCAAGAAAAATCGTCTCCGTGTTCGCGTCCCACAGAACAGACGTTTCGCTCATCCGGCGAAAATTTCCTTTTTCAGCTTCCGCTGCGCAACGAGTTTCGACGGCTTCTTTAGCCTCTTCACGTTGGGCCTTGGTTGGCTTTCCGCCGGTGTTGTCTTTTACGATGCCGGCCAACTCCATTTGTGTCCAAGCCCGTTTTATCGGACCAGGAATCGAGCACGAATCAACGCGAATCCCAAAATGCATCGCGTCGCCGATGATGTTTTTTGCTTCATCAAATTCGGTATCCAGCAAATGGGCACCACCGGAAAATCCGACGTTAGGCGTTTCATAAAGATTCGTTTTGGTCCCACCAACCCGAAATTTCTTCAGCGTTTTCAGGTGTTCTTCACCGAACGTTCCCGTTGGGTCTGCTTTGACTCGAAATCGCTCAAACGTTGCGCTGCCGGAAAGAAATCCCATATTTTCTCGTGTATTTCGTTGGTGTTTCGCTCGGATGAAGAATGCTGCGCCGGCTTAAACCGTTACAACACAAACTATTTTCGGTCAGCGCGATCGAAAACTTGACCGTTCCAAAAGTGCGCCGATTATGGCGACGGAGAAACCAATTCTCATTGCTTCGTGGGCTAAATATTTAGTTTCCGATGATGTTCCAGAATGTCGCGATCTCGGCAATGCATTCGTGTTCAATTGTCTCGTGAGCCAACAATTCGTCAGCGATTGCGCTTACCGCGGCCCAAGAATTTTCGGACTCAAAGAATTTGAACAAGGAAGCCTGGACTTGCACGAGCAGAATCAATTGCTCTTTCACCGTCGATTTCAAAACAGCCGCATGAGCAAGGCATCGCTGCCAATCGTCAGCGAATTCTTGCACCGAACCGATAGACTGGATTTCACCCGAATAGGTCATCTCGGCGATCGGGCCCGCGAGGGAGACTTGAATTTCCGACAACTCGATTTGCTCTCGCGCCGTAACCGGCCATTTGACAATCGATTCACCAAATCGTTGCGGCCCATCGTCTTTGTTGGGCTCAATCGAAACGTGCAAAATCTGACCACCTAGCGCAATTGCCATTAAAGCATGGCCGGCTTCATGGTACGCCGTCAGTTCATCGCAATCGTCCATCAACCAAGATAGCCGAATCGGGAAAGCACCTCGTGAAAACGCTCGTTGAGCCGTTCAATCGTTTCGGGTTGAAGTTTTTCCTTGTGATCGCCCGGCGTTACTTTCCGGCGATGGGTCATCGATTCGGATTTCGCTTCGAACTGATGCGCAAACTTTTTGACGTAACGGTTTACGGTACGATCAGGTGCGGAAAAATCAAATGGCTCAACAACCGCTTTGACCCAAACCGGAAAATTCAAAACCATGTCTTCGTATCGGACCAGTGCGAAGTCCGGGCTTTGAAGGTCAAGCTTCAACAAAGGTTCAAATTTCTCATTCAAAGGCCAAGAGCTAAACTCCGGTTGCTGCAGAACGTAATCGTCAACCGACATCTCCTGGATTTCAGTTCTGCGGCGCGAAAGCATTTGACCTTTCTCATCTGGATGAATCCACCCAAAAGAATAGTATTCCGAAACCAGAATGTCTCTCGGATCGCGGATATGAAAAATCCGCTTCGTCGATCCAACTGATTCGTTTGGCATTTGCGCGTTCTCAAACTCAAACGATCGCAGTGGCGAAAGACAAAAGGGAGTGCCGTCATTGGGTGGTAACCCCGCGTCAGGAAGATTTGCCGAGTAGAACGGAACGCCTCGGTCGGCGGCAACCGTTTGGAAAAACTCGAACAGAAACATGGTGGCGCTTTTGTGTAACCCGTGGACCACGACGGAATGGGTAAGTGGGCGCTGGCGCGACAGTGATCGCTTGATCCAGTCGCTTCCAAAAAACGGGCGCTTCTCTTTTCTTTGAACGATGCTCATTCATAAATTAGATCGAAATCGCTCAATCCAAGCCAGATCGATTCTGAAACAACCTCCGGTGCCCATAAGCTGTACCGATTCAAACGAATATCGGTTCTGTTTCAGATGTCCATACCAGAACCACGCCCTCCTCATACCGATTGTTCAGTTGCTTGTTCAAGCTATCAACTCTGCTTTCCAATCAGTCGAAATTATAGGTAAACCCTTGCAACACTATCGGTGATAGCTTCATCGAAACGACTTTTTTACACGAGCAACATTGTGGACGTTACACCGAGTTCAAATCTGCCTGGCCCCATGGATCTGCCCAATTCGCTCAGCGGCGTTTCTAATGATGGGGACAGCCTCTTGGTTGGCATGTCACTCAGTCCGGTCCCGGTCGCGAGTGAAACGCCCATCACACCAATCAGGCGAGATCCAAGATTCGAAAAAATCCTCGGTCGACTTCGTGACTGCGAAGGTTTAGTCGAAGAAGAATTGAACGCGTATCGAGCGCCGTCATTTGGCGATGCGCCGAGTTCGCGCACCGACTACTTGTTGTCGATTGTGGTTCCGGTCTACAACGAACAAGCGACGGTCGCGCGAGTGATTAGTCGGTTGGCCGCGTTGCCGTTGAATTCGGAAATCGTGATCGTCGACGACTGCAGCACCGATGGGACACGCGACATACTCTCCAAGGTTCAAGGCATCGAAAACCTAACTGTCATTCTGAAAGAGAAAAATGCGGGCAAGGGTGCTGCACTTCAAACCGCGTTCGATTCAGTGACAGGCGACTTTGTCGTTGTCCAGGACGCAGACCTTGAATACGATCCTCGAGACATCCCTGCCTTGATCCAGCCGCTGCTCAAACAGGAAGCAGATATCGTTTATGGTTCCCGATTTATTGGCGAAGAAGTTCAGGATGAATCCTGGATCCATCGGGCCGGCAATGCATTTTTGACAGGTGCTTCCAATTTGTTCAGCGGATTGAGTTTGACGGACATGGAGACTTGCTACAAAGCGTTTACCATCGATGCCATCAACGCGATCGAACTGGATCAAAAGCGATTCGGAATCGAACCGGAGATCACTGCGAAACTTGCGCGACTTGGGTTCCGGTTCGTCGAAGTCCCAATCAGCTATGAGAGCCGCGGTTATGATGAAGGCAAGAAGATCGGTGTCAAAGACTTATTCAATGCAATCTGGTGCATCGGCCGCTACGGAGTCAAGGACTAGGCTACGGCGTTAAGGACTAGGCTACGGCGTTAAGGACTGGGCTACGGCGTTAAGGACTAGGCTACGGCGTTAAGGGCTAGTATTGGTTTCAATGAAAAGCACTCACGAGAAGCTACGTATACAATCTAGCCTCGACCTGAATCTAAAAGTTGTGCCCATGACTAACCACCGCTCTTGCATTTTTAAAAAACGTCAGCATCTGAAATTTCGCGCTGTCGGATTGAGTTTGGCGTTGCTTGTTCTGTCGGCGTCCAGCGCCGAAGCCCAATTCCGCACGCGCTCTCCGCAATCCAGTGGCCTCTCGCAATCTAATCAAAGCGTTTCGCCATCTGATGAAGCGCAAAAGCTTCGTACGCTTCAGTTGAAAGTTGTAGCCAGCGATCGGAGCATTGTCGGAGAACAACAGCGTTGGATGGAGATGCTCAGTGGCGTTGGCGCAGACCGAGTTTTATCGCAAACATCTCGCGAATCGCAACCGACCATTGAAGAGACAGACCTTGGTGACTCAGTGCATGTTGCAGTGACAGGCATCATTACCAACAATCAACTGTTGTTGCCCGGTGGAAAATTCTCCATCCGCGATAAGGCCAGGATTCGCGATCACTTACAAAAGCTCCGTGACGACGGTGCGGAAGTAGCATTGGCAAAAAAAATGGCTTTTGGCTTAACCGCTAAACAACTTGTCGCGCTTCACGACCAGCTCAGTTCTCCGGTCGTCGAGTCATCCAAAGGCCGAAAAGCGACTGACGTTGCGAGAGAGTTGGTGAACTTGGCGGGATTGACAACGGTGATCGATGAAAGCGCAAAACCATTGATCGAAAGCGAAGAAGTCATCATCGACGAACTGCAAGGCCTATCGGTGGGAACAGCATTGTCCGCGGCCGTCCGACCACTGGGGTTGATCGTTGAGCCCAAACGAGAGCAGGGGGCTGAGATCAAACTTCATTTGCGAGACTCAAGAGAAGCCGATGAAAATTGGCCCGTTGGTTGGCCGATCAGCGACTCACCAGTGAACGTTTCACCAAAACTTTTCACTCAACTGGATTTGCAGATCAGAATGGTGGCGCTGAAAGACGTACTCGATGCTTTTCAAGGACGTTTGGAAATCCCATTTTTATACGACCGAAATGGGATGGCACGGAAAGGACTTGAGCCAGCGGAAATCAAGGTCACTTACGTCAAAAACAAAACGAACTATGGCATCGCGATGCGAAAAGTTCTTGAGCAGTCAAAACCGAAAATGAAGTACGAGTTGCGGATCGACGAAGTCGGCAAACCGTTTATCTGGATTTCACCGCTGTAAGTAAAGTGTCTTACCGTGATGGCATTTCAGACGAAGTGGACGCTGTGTTGGAATTGGTTTTGATTTTCATAGCAACGCTGCTTCCTTTGCGCAAAAGCCACTGTCCGTTTTCAAACTTGTTCGTGACTTCGGCTTTCACCATATAGTGCTTGCCTGTATCGGTGTTGGCCAAGCCCACATTCGTGACACGTCCTTCAAAGGTCATCGTTTCTCCGCGAGCCATGTCGGCTTCTACTATTACCGTTTTGCCAAGAACTTCGTGCGGATTGGCAACGTCGATGGCAAGGTTTCCCTGAACGTAGAGCCTGTCGAGTCGGGCAACTTGCATCACTGGCTCTCCAGCCTGACACCACTCACCATCCTGTTTGAGAAGTTTGATCACGTATCCATCAAATTCAACCCGCAGGCGATGAAGCTCGATACGCTCGCGAACTCGATCGGCTTGCGCTTTGGCAACGGCAGCTTCGTCAGCCGCATAGTTTCCATCTCGTATCGCAGCACGATACTTTAACTTGGCAATGTCCTTTTGAAATCCCGCTCGAGCAACTTCGTTCTGCGCTTGTGAGCCTTTACGGCCAAGGTTTCTCGCAGTCTCGTATTCATTGCTGGATAACCGAAACTCGGCTTCCGCAGCCTGTTTTGAAATCTCGTCAGTGGCTTTTTCCAACGCTTGTTGCTCCAACAATTGAGCTTCGCGAAGCGATGATCGCAACAATCTGTCATCGATCAATGCCACAATTTTTCCAGTAGGAACCGCTTCTCCCTCTTTGATGAAAACTTCTTGTAGCTTTCCCGCTTCTTGAGCAGGCAACATGACGTTATCGATAAACTCGACCGAACAGACGGGCATGGAGATTTCATTTTCGCTAACTGTTTGAGCGGTCGATCTGGGCTCGCTCGCAGAACGAAACGAACTGGATGAATTCGAGCCGACTTGGCTGCCAAATGGAGAAGAAGAACCCGGATTCGATTGTGGCATCGGTTTTAGTGTCGAGCCTTGAGTGCCGGGTAAGGTTCGTGGTTTGGGTGCTAACTTGGTCGCCGGATTGAAACCATTTGGCTGAAATCCGTTTTCCTGAAACTGAGTCACGCCGGGCGTTGAGCCAGGTAGTTGACCGTTGGAATAAATCGAGCCGGACTGGTTATCCTGGGCAACCACAACGCTGGGGTTCGCCATCGCGAACCCGCCCAAAACTACCAACGCTGAAACAGAGAAAGCTACAAAAGAGTTTTTCATGATGACGTCAACTCGACTCAATATTGGATACAACAATGGCGCTAGCCAGATCGTTTCGTTTACTTCTGTGTGATCAATTGCGGTTGAGCAGTTATACGCAGCCCAACCCTCCAGCGATCGTGCGCTGTCAAAATTAATCGACAAAGAGCACCTAGAATGTTTAACTGGCAATGGGCGGCTCGGAAAAGCGGGCTCACATACCCAAGTATGCTGAGGCGCCCAGCTTTGCATCGCCACAATACGCAGCACAATTACCAATCTTAGCTAGCGAATGCACCCACCGAATACCTGCAAACTTACCTTCTCGATAAGGAATTCTCCACCTTTAATCCCTAGATGGGCGATGCAAGCTCCAAAAAAAATGGGGAACTAGATCGAAGAAGTAAACAATGCAATCAAAGTCACCACAATCATGGCTGAACCCATTGCCAGCTTTCCGAGGGTTCCGAAGAATCGACCCGCTGCCGCTGCTCCGCCGATCTTCATACTTTCTTTCATGGGCTTTCCATTGATCTTTTCGCCGATCAACGCGCCGACCAGAGCGCCAATGCAAGCGAACAAAATCGGTCCGATGATCCAGCCAATGACGGGAATCGGAATCAGCACGACGCCCAGCAAGCCACCAATAATCGAACCGACGAGCGAAAGTCCAGCACCAAGTTTTGAGCCACCAAACTTTTTCGTCCCCACGACCGCGGCTCCAAACTCAAGCCCTTCACCGGTCAGAGCGAGCACGGCAAGTGCAACCACGATTAGCCAATGATAGTTGAAGTCCGAAGGCCCAAGCCATACCCACAGCGCGGCCATCAAAGCGATCAGCCAATTTCCTGGCCCTCCGATCAAATTCACACACCAGCAAACAAGCAAGAAAAGAATAAACAGTGTAAGCCAGACGTAAACCATATTGAGAGTTTAGCAGCAGGACATGCAATCAAGAAGATGACCGTTTAGAGGCTTAAAGTTTAGAGGCTTAAAAAAAGACATAGATGAACGGGCCAACAACAGAATTTGTTAAGACGATAAACAGGCTGATCACCAACAGAACAACAACGATCGGCAACAGCCACCATTTTTTGTCTTGCCAGAGAAAGCCAACAAACTCGGCCAACAAGGACTGCGGTTTTTCTTTTGACAATCTTTGAAACTCGTTCTCCGGTTTCGCGGCGTCGACATCTTCCAATTCTGAATTCACGTTCATGGTTAACTTGCGTCAGTCAAAACTGTTTGAAGTAGCGAGATGGTTTTGTGACTTGTTTTCTTGGTTGCCAAAAGCTGGAACCCGTTTCTTGTTTTCGCTGCAGCACTCGTCGCAATAAACCAATCGGCGTTACCAGGAACAAATAAACCAGCGACAGGACCAACACAGAAAGAACCCATCTTAATGGAAACGTGATTCGCTGCCACGTCGTCAAAATCGCTTTTAGAAAAGAGACTTTCCCTGACGCAAGCTCCGCTTGGCGATTCAAGGCAGCTATTCTTTGAGATTCAGATTCGATGTGTTGTTGATTCTCTTTGCACAAAACGTAAGGCCCAGCTACCAACACATCTAGTTCCGTTTTTAAAAAACATTGGTAGGCGTCCTCAACAGAACAGACGATCGGTTCACCGCGCACGTTGAAGCTGGTGTTGATCAGGGCAGGGCACCCGGTTACTTGCTCAAACTTTTTCAATAGTCCGTAAAGGTTTGGATCGGGAGTTTCAAAGGCGACCGAAAAATTATCTTCGCCAACCGTTTGGACTCTCGCTGATCCATCGACGTGGGTCACAGCACCGACCGGGACGTTCGCAGAACCGGTTTTCACTTTTCCTGCAAACGTCATCGACGGTGAAGGGCTTTGCACATCAAAGTAGTCATTACAGTGCGCCTCCAAGACGACCGGGGCGAAGGGACGAAACGACTCACGAAATTTCACTTTCGCATTCAAGCGATCTTTCATCGTTTCATTTCGTGGATCAGCGAGAATGCTGCGGTTGCCAAGCGCCCTAGGCCCAAACTCCATGCGTCCTTGAAACCATCCAACAATTTTTTGTTGGTCCAGTTTCTCAACGACGAAGTCATAAAGCTGATCCTCTTCATCGAACCGGTGCACTTTCATTTTACCGTTGCGGAAAAAATCAGCTAACGTCTCCGGCGAATCGCAGTGCCCCAAAAACAAACTGGATCGTTTTGAATCGATAGCCCGATCGTTTCCAAGTAGTTGATGCCAAACAAACAGCGCCGCGCCAATCGCCCCGCCACTATCACCAGCCGCAGGTTGCACCCAAACTTTCTCGAACGGGCTTTCTCGTTGCAACCGACCGTTGGCCACACAATTCAACGCAACTCCACCGGCAAGACAAAGGTTTTTCGCTCCCGTCTTCTTATGCAAGTGACTTGCGATCTTCAACAGCACCATTTCGGAAACGGCTTGAACCGAAGACGCTAAATTTCTTTCGCGATCGGTCACTTCCGATTCCGGGGCTCTCGGCGGGCCATCGAAAAAGTTTGCAAACTCCCTGGACGTCATTTCTGATCGTTTGCAATACGAAAAGAACTTTTGATTCAACCGAAACGAACCGTCGTCTTTCAAATCCAAAATCTCATTCAAAATCGTCTCGACGTAAACTGGATGCCCATACGGAGCCAAGCCCATCAACTTGCCTTCGCCGCCGTTGACGCGAAACCCACAAAACGCGGTAAAGGCCGAATACAGCAATCCTATAGAATCAGGAAAACGAATCTCATCACTCAGCTCAATCCGATTTCCATTGCCAACGCCCATCGTTGTCGTCGCCCATTCCCCAACCCCGTCAACGGTGAGCACTGCGGCCGATTCGAACGGAGAAGGAAAAAACGCGCTGGCGGCATGCGATTCGTGATGTTCAGGAAAGATGACTTTGCGATCGTAACCTTTGATGTGTTTCGAAATGGACTGCGAAATGAAAATCTTTGAACGCAGCCACACCGGCATCGATTCGAGAAACAAACTTAATCCAAACGGGGCGTTTGCCAGATGGGTTTCAAGAATCCGCTCGAACTTCAACAACGGCTTTTCATAAAAAACGACGTGGTCGATTTCACCTGCGTCGATACCGCCAATTTTTAAACAGCATTCGATCGATCGCGTCGGGAAACTGGCATCGTGTTTGATTCGTGAGAACCGCTCTTCCTGGGCCGCCGCAATGACTTTGCCGTCCACGACCAACGCAGCGGCAGAATCATGGTAAAAAGCTGAGATGCCAAGGATCGTGGTCACAGAGTCCTGCGATTCCAAATGAAAATTAAAAAGTGGATTATACTAGCGGCCGACATCGAATGGGATGTCTCCTTGCCGGCATCATTGAAGTTCGATCAAGAAGCTTCAGGTTGGAAGATTCGCGACGGTCGGAGAGAAACATTGTTGGGGATGCCGTGAGCGGTCAAACTAAATCTCGATCTTTCAAACGAAACGTGTTGTTTCGCGTGGGTGCAATCGCGGTTGGCCTGCTTCCTTTCTTGATCCTGGAATTCGTCTTGCAGTTTAGTGGCTGGAACGACGTCGACGCGGTGCAAGATCCGTTCATTGGCTTCACGGAAATTCGACCTCTATTTGAGCCAGACAACACGCAAACCGACTACGAGATATCAAAGGCGCGGTTGCCGCTTTTCCAACCTGACTCGTTCCTAATCAATAAACCCGAAGACGAGTTCCGTATCTTCTGCATCGGTGGCTCGACGGTTCAGGGTCGCCCGTTTTCAATCGAAACTGCCTTTTCCAAATGGATGGAGCTGAATTTAAACACCACTGATAAATCAAGACGATGGAAAGTGATCAACTGCGGGGGCGTCTCCTATGCGAGCTATCGTTTGATTCCAATCGTTGAAGAAGTTTTAAACTACGAGCCCGATTTGATTGTGCTTTACACAGGCCACAACGAGTTTTTGGAAGACCGCACGTATGAGTCGATCAAAGCGACACCCGCATGGATCACGCGAACGCATGAGCGACTGAGTCAACTGAAGACCTATTCGTTCTTGCGAAGCTGCATCGTGAGCCAGCCGGCATCATCCAATGATTCGTCTGCAAAAAACACCTTGCCTACCGAAGTTGAAGCCCGGCTGGATTTCAAAAACGGATTGGATCAATACACACGCGATGATGACTGGAAGCAAAGCGTGGCTAAACATTTCGAGGCTAATCTACGTCGGATGGTGTCATCGATTCGAAAGGCTAACGTGCCGTTGATTGTTTGCAATCCAACTTGCGATCTCCGAAACTCACCGCCTTTCAAAAGCGAAAATTCGGCGGAGCTTACAAAAACTCAGCTAGACCGTTTCAAAGAATTGCAATCGACGTTTGCAGGGCAAGGGAGTGCACAAGAACGAAGTCTGACAACTGATATCAAAACGTTAACCGCCATGTTGGAAATCGACGATCGACACGCCCGAACACATTTCGAATTGGCGACGGCGTTGTTAGCCAACGGCGACCCCAAGAAAGCGGCCGGACATTTTTTTCGAGCCAAAGAGGAAGACATTTGTCCACTCCGAGCGATCGAGCCAATTTACGAGTCAATCGCGAGTATTTCTACCGACCTCAACTTGAATTTCGTCGATGTTCGGTCGTCGTTTGAAGATCGATCCGCCGACGGAATCACAGGCCGTGAGACGTTGATCGATCACGTGCATCCGACAATCCATGGGCATCAATTGATTGCACAAATGCTGATCGATGAGATGCGACGAACGGGATTCGTTGAATCAAACGGCAATGAAAATTTGAATGCGGAAGTTGCAAAACAATTCGACACGCATCTTGAGTCATTGCCGTTTATGTATTTCCAACGGGGCAAGGACCGGTTGGCCGGGCTCAAGCGGTGGGCAGCCGGCGAAGTTACGCGTGAGCGGATCAATGAGAGTTCCGAGCAGACCGAAGAAGCGGTTGGCCAGTAACTTGGATGTTTGGAATTGCGTTTGTTAGTGCTCAAAGCCGTTGTTCAGCAATACATTCTTTCAGTAAGCGGCTTTTCAATAACGTGTTGAGCGGCGCGACAGCATCGATCACCGCGTGTTCACCGACCCCCATGCGAAAGCCCTAAGGAATCGGTGGTCGACCGCTTGAATGGGCCGAAAACAGCAGGATTCCTGGCCAGCCCTGGCATGGCATGGCTGGACCGTGAAGCGACACAAAAATGCCCCGGATGGGGCCATCGTTCTTAGCTACGGGTGTAAGCCCTTAGAAAAATCCAACACAATTCATGGCCCCGGACGGGGTCGCCGTAGAACGCTGCCTCCAAAATTTTGCCGACATTGGAATGACAGACTTGCGAGTATTACGCCGGCCCCATCCGGGGCGGATTGTAATTGCGTGCGGTTTCCAAGGGCTGACGCCCTTGGCTATTATTTCGATGAATCGGTTTGATAATTTTTGTTTTGATTCAAGCTTGCGTTTTGTATTGTTAGTTTTCTTTTTTCCTTGATTTGCTGTTTTTGCCATTTTGTTGTTTTTGGACGTCGCGGGTGTGCTGCGCGTTTGTAATTTCGTCCGGGTCTTTGACGAACAATGTCTTTGCTGGCGATGCGAAGAGCCTCTTGGTAGGCCGCGATGCACTTTTGAGGCTTTAGGGTCAAGAGTCGGTCGCCGAGAAAGATCCGGAACGTATCGAGAGTTCCTTTGAAACTCATTTGTCGTGGTGGCTTGTTGGCTACTCGCGCGGCGTCGCGACGGAACTGGACCACGCTATTGTACGCGATCAAAGATGTATAAAGTTCTTTCAGAACACCGTCTTTGGTTTTGGCGCGGATGTTCTCTGTGTCCATGGTCACTTTGATATCGCCGATGTCTGTTTCGACATCCTGTCGGTGCTTGTAGATATCAAATACTTCAGGACGAGACAAACGTAGGAGCGTCGTGGCTAGATAGATCTCTTGGCCACCAACTATCATTCGATGAATACGGACTTCGACTTGGGCATCAGCAGGGAGTTCAAGAGTGGTTTTTCTTTCTTTGGCAGTCGGTTTCCACACCAGCGACCAAGTATTGTCAAAAATCTGTGTCGCTTTTTTGGTCAGAGATTTGAACCGCGTCTTGCTCAATCGCAGCACCACGTCATGGCCCGCTTGGACTGCTCCCTGAGCGACTGAAAAGATTCCTAAACCGGCATCACCAACGACGATGCTATTTCGAGGAAGTCGCTTAAACATCCGCCGCGCCATTTTTAGTTCCGAATCTGTTTTACTGCCATACATCGGTCCGATCTCGGGTTTTATCGCACAACCTGTGTTCAAATCATGACCGACAAACATCATCATCACAGGCCAGACACTTTCACCATGTTGATTGATCGCTGGTGGAAATGCCTCTTTGAGTTCCGGAGTCGGAGGCAGCGTCAATGTGGTACCGTCGATCAGTATCCGATGACGTTCACCCGGCATTTTGGCTTGCCGGAGTATCGACATACTGATTCGGTCAAGCAGCTCAATAACCGTGTCTACTGTGAGACGTTTTCTGGCTTGGTTGAAAGAACTGTCGCTCGAGGAAAGCAGCGAGTTACGAACACGTTTGTTATCCGGAACAAATCCCGGAAGGTTGCGGATCATTTCTTTGACTGCGGCAGCCTGGGAGATCCCGCCGTGGAGTCGCTGCAGGATAAGCAGCCAAAGAGTTACCGCTGTCGTATAGACTGTGTTGGGGCTGTTGCGCTGTAGGCCGTCGAGATACGAAGATTCGAAATACTCTCGAAGCTGCAAAATCGCAAACTCGATTTCCGGCGAAAATGCCTCTTCAGAGACTTCAGTACAAACTGGCGACTCGATACCGTTCATCACGATTTCCAAAAAAGTCGCTTGTCGGACTTTTGCAATCAAAAGTCAATATTATTGTTGATGACAGCTGAAACTTTATGCGTAATAAGGGCCATTGGGC
>CAZPBE010000023.1:0-83824 GCA_964584615.1 uncultured Pirellulaceae bacterium
TTCTGGCGAATCCCGCTACGATGATCGCACGATTTTAGGTTTTGAAATGTCCTCTAGCAACAGTTAATGCTTGCTCGAATCTTTAAAGCTCTGATCGTCCAAAAAAATAACGACGAAGATCGTCGTTATTTTGATTAAATTCAATGGTTGTTGAGACGACTAAACGTCAAACCCTTCCAACAATTTCACCAACGCAGCATCGCAATCGACAGCCATTTTTTGATGGATGTTGCGTCGATGAACGTGGCCAGTCTTAGGGCTGATTTCAAACTCGTTTGAAATCGCTTTTACGGACATTCCTTTGACAAGATAGCCAAGGAATTCTTTTTCGCGATGTGTTAAAGAGTCAAGTCGACGGTTTATGTCCATATCCCGCGTGACACAAACGAAAGCTTTTTCGATTGACTCAACCAGTTGCTGAGTTCGGAAAGGCTTTTCCAAAAAGTCGATAGCGCCCATTCGCATTGAATCGACTGCTGCCGGAATATCGCCGTTTCCAGAAATCATGATGAACGGCAATCGAACACCTTGCTTGGTCAAGTGTTGCCGCAATTGCAAACCGTCCATTTCTGGCAAGCGCAGGTCGAAAATGAAACAGCCCGGCTTGTTGTCAAACTGTTCAAGACACTCGGCCGGCGAAGCAAACATTCGGAACGCGATATTGTGATCACTTAAAAGATCACTTATCGATGTTCGCATCGCTTCGTCGTCTTCGACGACATAAACAACCAGTTCAGAAAATTCAGTAAGTTGAGGAGTATTCACGATCATTTCAATTCAACTGCATGGAATGTGGATTAGTAATCTCGGTTTGGAGTCTGTTCCCTCAAACAAACTCCAAATCTTTCATTATCCGAAAAAATCAATGTGCCGTCATGCGATTGGCTTTTTAGGTATCCAAAATTGTACCACAGCACCAATCCCCTGAAACGAGTCACCGATTGAAATTTCGCCTCCATGCTTAGTCACGATCGTATGGCACATGCTCAAACCGAGACCCGTTCCTCCGGATTCTCGTCGCGTCGTGTAAAACGGATCAAAAGCCCGTTCTTTTGTCGATTCGTTCAGCCCGACTCCATTGTCATGAACTGCCAAAACAACACGATCTTCATGTGATTCCAAAACCATTCTTATTTTCGAACTTCTTGAAGAGGCTTCCACCGCATTGGCCAAAAGATTGACGATCACCTGACAAATACCCGTTTCATCCATGCTGACTTTGAGGTCGTCGACGGGCCCTCGTGGATCAATTTCGATCGAAATATCATTCTTTTCCGCTTTGAAGAGAATCAAGTTTCTCGCTTCTTCGGCCGTCGTTAACAGCGAATGGAACTCTCTGGGCGAGCGATCATCACTGGCAAACCGCAAAACTCCTGTAGCTATCTTGGAACATCTTTCAATCTGGTTCGTGATCGTGTTGCAGGTCTCCAGCAATTGTTTCTTGGTGAATTGATCTCTTTCAACCATTCCTTTCGCTCGTTCGGTTGTCAGCATCATCGCACCCAAGGGATTGTTAATTTCATGAGCGATACCCGCAGCCAGAGTACCTATTGAGGCAAGGCGCTCGGCCCGTTGAAGCGCAAGTCTCGCATCCCTTTCACCGGTAATATCAATCATGACTCCTTGGAACACTCGTTTGTCGCCTTCATTCACCGCGTTGACCCGGTTGCGAATCCAGCGTGTTGACCCGTCAACTTGGCGGATACGATATTCGTCTTCAGAGAAATCAAGCTCACCAGAGAACAAGCTCTGCATGATTGGCCCGATTGTTTTCAAGTCTTCTTCGTGAATCAAATCCAGATAGACTTCCAAATCAGGTATCAGCTGATCCTCTGACAATCCGGTCATCTTTTTCACGCCCGGCGAAAAGTAGACGAACTGAAAAACTGACTCTTCCAATTCGCCGCGCCAAATGACTTCTTCAATCGATACAAGAATCCGCTTCAGTCGTTGGTTCGTATTGTCGAGCTCAAACTCCGTTTCCTTTTGCAACAACTGAAGTTGTTCGCGACTCTCTCGCAGCTCCGTAATGTCTTCGAATACTGCGACAGCTCCCAAATTAACTCCGTTGTGATCAACAATCGGACTGGCGTTGGAGCGCAGCCAAATTGGAATTTTGGAAACACCGTTTCGAACCAGAAGTTCCATTCCATCGACTCGTTCTCCTTGCGTCGCTCGGAACAGTGGCAAAATCGATTCTTTCGCCGGTTCTGTATCTTCGGCATTGAGAAAGATACCGACCTCGGATGTCCACGAAGCTTGCGGCAGATGACAAATTTCTCCAAGCAGGTGAGTTCCGGTTGGGTTGACCACCAGAAAATTCGTATCCCGGTCACAGATGACAACGCCCGATGCGGTACTTTCGATCGTCGCGTCAAGCAATGTCCTGGCATACCGCGCATCATGGATTGCCGTTTCCAACTTGCCAACAAATGAATCTGACGTACCGGGATAGTCAGCCAGCGTAGGCATCGACGGATTTTCGCTAACTTGTAACGACTCATGAGCTCGTGGGTTCGATTCAGCTTGTGTTTCGCTGATCGCCGCGCGACCTGATCGGATCAACGCGACAACAGCACACCAAGCAATAATCGCAACAGCAATATTTAAAGCAACCGATATCGAAGACGTAGAGAAATCGGATTCGAACGAAGCCAACAAGCTCACGACGCCTACAACAGTCGCCAACAAAACCGGAAACCAAAAACCTATCGACAACCGCAAGTCAATCGATCGTCGCCCGGCTGAAAACGCCCACCAAACAAATGTGATGCTCGCGGCACAAAGCGCAAGACAAGATGAAACGTGCAGCCAGCCGCCTACATCACCTAGGTAAATTAGTTTCGGCAAAAAACCCATCAGAGAACTCAACGCTGCTTCGAAAAAACCAGCTGAATTAGATTAAGTAACCGCTATCTTGACAACGCGTCACAAGATCGCAAGACACGAATTCAAACAAAGAATTTGAATATTTCCACGCTCAACTTCTGATCGCCGAAACACCAAACACTACAATTTAATCGATCAACCTGCTGAATCCACCAATATTGATGAGAATGGAATATCACCTAGAAACTGTTTTCAATTACCAGCGTTTCGATGCAACGAAAAGGACCACCATGAACTTCGATAACCATTTACTTAGGCCTTTTGTACACACTGCAATTTTCTTGGCGACAATGGTTGTAGTTTCTGCAGCCGGTTCAGATTCTGTTGGACAACAGACCAGCGTTGAACCTGGTTTTGAATTGCTATTTAACGGAGACGATTTAACCGGCTGGAACTATTTACCAACCACGGAACAACAAAAAAAGTCTCGAGACGGTTGGCTTAAATCAGACCCGAACGCTCCAGCCTGGCCAATCGTTACCAAAAAAGTTGACTTCGACGGAAAAACAGAAACCGACGACGGACGATTCGTGGCTAACGACGGCACGTTGTCAGTAACCGTTCCCGCTGCGGGCCGCACTGTTCAGTTTCTCTACACTCAAAGAGAATTCAGTGAAGACTTCATTTTAAAACTTGAGTTTCGAGCCAGCGAGAATGCCGACAGCGGAGTTTTCATTCGGGGTAAACAGCTCCAATGTCGCGACTATCCGAACGCCGGCCCTTACAAGTCACTTGGCAAGTTCAAGCCGGGCGACTGGAACGAACTCATCGTCAGCGTGACGGGCACTACCGCTCACTGCACTTGCAACGGTGAAGTTCTGGAAACGGCATTCGAAGTTCCTGCATCGGGCCCCATTGGCATCGAGGGCGATAACGGAAAATTTGAGTATCGCAACATTCGGATCGCCGATGGAAAGTTGAAACCGACAAATAAAGTTTCGTCTTGGAGTTTTGAACTTAATGGCGACGGCAAGGGAAACACCACCGAAACGGACGAGGCCATTACGTTCACAACAATGGAGGCCGGCGCTGAGAACTGGCATGTCCAAGCCTATCAGGTTGCTCTTCACCTTGAAGAAGGAGCGACGTACACCGTCGCGTTCGAGATTCAGTCTCCAGATGAAGTCAACGTCTTCCTCCATGGCATTACCAACGAAGACGATTGGCACGAAATCGGGTTGCACGAGGAAATTCCCTGCACCCAAGAGTATAGAATGCACGAAGTCACCTTCACGGCAACCGACGTGGTCGCCAACAACAACCGAATCGGCTTCCTGCTTGGCGGAGCGAAGGGATCCGTCAGCGTCAAAAACATGACGCTCACGAAGAAATAGACATCTCTTTTATGATCGACTGATTTTTTTGTTGCGAATTTGAAGTCACCGAAATGTGACAAACGGTTGAAACTTTTTGATCTGAGCCACTATCCTCAAACGCGCTCAGCACAAGTACTTTCGCATCGTCTCGCGATTCGGCTTTTGCGATCAACTGCTCCATCGTTCCATCAAATCGAAAACTGGCTTGATAAACACCTTCATCGAATCCATCTCGCCTGGCGAAGATTCGCGATGCAGCCAGAAACGGAGAGATACCCGTCAACCGAGGATTTACATCGACCAAAAAACATTGATTGGAACTGTCGCGAAGAATATCGATGCCAACCAATCCGAAATATCCAACCGAATGCAAATACTCGCCGGTCGGCCTGATGAATTCGGAAAGAGCTTCGCACAATTCAATTTGCAGCTGCGCAGAAAACGTTCCGCCGCACCACTTTTTGTTTGCATCAAACTGTTGTTCAGTCAGGCCAAACCAAACCATCGAACCATCGCGCCGTAAATAAAACTGTACGCCGTAGTCACCAACGATATTCTCAATTATTGAATTAACAACCAACACCGCATCCGGCCAATGTTGAGATAATTCTTTTCGCATCTGCGCTTCATCGTCGGCGTTTTCAATCAAGAAGTTCCCAAGGCCCGCGTATCCGTGACTGAGTTTCACGATACAAGGAAATTGAATCGAATCCAAAACCTCCGCTTGAGGGCAATCAATTTTCTCAATCACTTCTTTCGAATGGACTGCATAGTTGACATCCGGGTCAACGATCTGCCGTTTCGCAGCAAGCGACGCATGCGGGAACAAGGTGATGAACTTGTTGTTGCTGCTGTGATCAAGCGACTTCCAATTTGGGCGACTTTCCGATCCCAACAGTCGTTGCCAATGGTCCATCAACATCGAGGGCAACGGAACTTCGGAAGCACATGCAACGGATTGGCCCCAACCGCACATCAAATGGTGCGGGCCAAGCACTTTGAGTAACTCTCGACGCGGTGGAGGGAATGGATCGTGAATAATGTACTTCGTCTTATTCCGAAAATCCGTATCACCGCTATTGGACGATGGATACTCTGCTAGGAGAACGACGTCATCAACCGAGTTTGCCAAATCGGCAGCATACAACTCACTGATAAAACTCAGCTCGGGCAGCGTTTCTATTGTTGTCATGGAATCGACTGCGATCTTTCGATCGTTTCACGCTTACTTTTTTTCCCAAATCGTCAACTGTGACACGCCATATTGAAACTTTCGTCCCGTTTCACGAATGACATAAGGAATGTCTTTGGGCTGACCAATCAAAGAAAACTCTGATGCAAGAACTTCGGCAAGTCCTTCCAGTGTCGTAAAACTTTCGCCGGTAGCGGCTTTAAAGCCACCCAACCATTTGTCTCGAGCCGTAAACTCTTCATCCCAGGTATAAGGCGAAGCAAGAGCTAACAGACCTCCCGAACGAATACGATCTTTGATCAACTTCAGGAATTTCGCTGGGTCGTAAAGCCGGTCAAGCAAATTGCCGCCAAACACGACGTCGTAGTCTTTGTATTTGTCAAGCAAGTTACAAGCGTCGCCTTGCGAAAAACTAACCTTGTCTTTGACTTCTTCGTAGCCATCAAATTTATCGAGACAGACTTCCCGGTAGAGATTCAGCTCCCCTTCTTCGGTGCAAAGGTAACGCTGGCGTCCTGAATTTTTTAGTTTTGTCGGGGCTTCGATTAAGCGAACCGAAAGATCGACGGCGTCGACTTCTTCAAATATTTTCGCAAACTCGAAAGCTGATCGGCCTGCCGCACATCCTAAATCCAACAATCGCTCTGTCGGTCGATTCTCCAACACCTTGGTAATCTCTTCGACACAGGCTACCGGGAAATTCTTCAATCCCAAAGGAGTCTCGCCCCAATGACACTCAATATATTTCGAAACCATCTGATCGGTCTCGTAAACGTTCACTTCCGGCTCGGGCAATGCCTCGGCTTCGAAGTACCTCAATCCTGAGTATTGGAAAAAGTGACGCCGGAACGCATAGCGAGCATCTTTGATCGCGTAATTGCCAGTGGAAATCCACGTGCCGCCTTTGAACAGATTGTGCTTGCCGTCAAATGTCGGTGTTGAAAAATCATCGTACGCGGGATGAACTTCGAAACCGTCATATCCATCGATCGGAGTTTCCGTCCACTGCCAGGCATTACCGATCACGTCATAAAATCCATCAGCGAATTGATGACGGTCGACTGGGCACGGAGACATTCCGTGTTCCAGGTTGATGTTTCCAGGTGCCGACACCCAATAAGGTTGGTCCGTGTCGAGGAGATCTCGGAACCTGTGCCATTCGGCCTCGGTCGGCATCCGAATATGAGAGCCAATCTGCTCCGACTTCCAATTACAAAACGCTTTCGCTTCGAGATAGTTGATTTCCGCGGGCCAATTCCATGGCATGTCGATGACTTCCAACATCATGCGCAACTGAAACCCGTCGCCGTCTTTTTTCTTCCGCCAATAGACAGGGTGTTCAGCTTTTGTGAAGTCAATCCAGTTCCAGCCTTCTTCTGACCAATAGGATTTGTTTTGGTAACCACCGGCTTCGACGAACTCGAAAAACTCTTGATTGGAAACAAGGTATTTCGAAGCTTTAAATGTCTTGACGTCTACTGTCGCGTACCCATATTCATTGTCCCAGCCGAAAATCGGATTCTCTTTCGATTTCCCAAGCTCAACTTTCCCACCTTCAACAGAAATCAACTGGTTCGACGGAGCGTCACCGCTCTCACGACAAATCTGACCCCAAAGCGGATGGTCGTTAACCAACTCCAAAGGCAACTCTCGCATTAGTATCGACGTCGTTTCCAAATGTATCCGCTCGTGCTCAATCGCCATCAACACAATCCACATTGGACTGTTCCAGTCGATAGGCAAACTAAAATCGCACTCACGAATAAACTGATCGACAATCTCTCTCGTCTGATCGCGATGGGACTTCACCTCTGCCGGCGTTGGCCAGTCGTAATGATTTTCGTTCAGGTCGTCCCACGACATTTCATCAACACCGATTGCCAACGTCGATTCCATGTGCGGATCGACCCGCTTATCAATCAAATTGGACACGTTCAACTTGTTGATAAAAAAGACTGACGTGTGTCCGTAATAGAAAATCAAAGGGTGGCGCAGACGATTTGCCCGAACGTAAAATGCTTCGTCGTTGGCAAGGCACTCAAAGATGCTTTCATAGAGCGAAAACGAATCGTGAAAATACTTGAGGATCTCTTCCCGTTTTGACTCGACATCGCCGTCATTTAACAAGGGAGTCTTCGTGATGACATCGTAGTTTTTGCCTGTAGACGAATTTAGATGGGATATCGTGTTTGAATTCATGATCTTTTAAAGTTTGACACATTTGATTTTTTGTTATGCCGATCGGCGATTCGAATTCAATCAAGACATTCGAGACCGCTGTCTCGTCGACAACCGCAACCAGTGCAGTTCCATAACAACGTTTGACAAGAAGCCATTGCTGAAAAGTAACGAAAGAAAATTCATGGCCTGAAACAACTACAGTAACAATGTCCCTCGCAATTTCAACTTCTTTTAGTCTTGTTCGGTCGATTGTCATACATCTCAACTTGACTCTTCGTCCGAACCTAACTCAATCTATGCAATGATCGTGTTAAACTTTGAGGCGCATTTCGCAAGAAACAAACCAACGATTTATCAACAAGTTGCTTGCAACTTGTATCGCACACCCGCTAAAATTCAAAAAACTCCCGCCGCAGTTACCACACAACGCAAAGGAACCCAAATGTCAACGGCTGCAAAATCACCGATTCCTGAATCGCTTCAATCGTTTCTTAGCGCACCCAAAAAACTATTCATCGACGGAAAATGGGTCGACGCCAAAAGTGGTAAAACGTTTGATGTGTTTGACCCCGCAACCGATCAAGTTGTCGGCCAAGTCTCCGAAGGAGATGCCGCAGATGTACAACTCGCGGTGGCCGCGGCTCGCAAAGCGTTTGACAGTGGGCCCTGGTCAAAGCTGACTGCGTCGCAACGCGGTCAGATCATTTGGAAGATCGGTGACTTGATCGAGCAAAATGCTGAAGAGCTTGCGCAAATGGAAACGCTCGACAATGGCAAGCCATTCGGAGTCGCCAAAGCGGCAGATGTTGCGCTTGCGGCCGACATGTTTCGCTACATGGCGGGCTGGGCGACGAAGATCGAAGGCAACACCATTCCGCTTAATGTTCCTTACGCTCCCGGCGCTGAGTTCCATGCGTTTACTTTGAAAGAGCCCGTTGGCGTCGTCGGGCAAATCATTCCATGGAACTTCCCATTACTTATGGCAGCCTGGAAACTTGGTCCGGCGTTGGCTGCAGGTTGCACGATCATCCTCAAGCCCGCCGAGCAAACACCGCTCTCAGCGATTCGATTGGGTGAACTTTGCCAGGAAGCCGGTTTGCCGGATGGCGTGTTGAACATTATCACCGGGTTTGGAGAAACAGCCGGCGCTGCCATCGCAGCTCACGACGACGTCGACAAAGTCGCTTTCACCGGCTCAACAGAAGTCGGAAGGTTAATAGTCAACGCGGCAGCGGGCAACTTGAAGAAAGTCACCCTGGAGCTTGGTGGCAAAAGCCCAAACGTGGTTTACGACGACGCGGATCTTGATGCCGCCATCACCGGTGCGGCCGATGCGATCTTCTTCAATCAAGGTCAAGTCTGCAGTGCTGGTTCGCGACTGTTTGTGCAAGAAGGAATCTACGACGAAGTGGTTGCTGGAGTGAGTGAGATCGCCAACAACATGAAAGTCGGAAACGGTTTCGATTCGGGAACTCAAATGGGGCCCCTGGTTTCACGCGAGCAGTTTGACCGAGTTACGGGATACTTAAAAGCGGGAATCGATGCGGGTGCCGAAGCAACTGCCGGCGGATCCGCGATTGACGGAGACGGTTACTTCGTGAGTCCAACCGTTTTGAAAAATGCGTCCAGCGACATGTCGGTCGTTCGGGAAGAAATTTTCGGACCTGTCGTCGCTGCAATGCCTTTTGCTAACGATTCGGAAATCGTTGGACAAGCCAATGATACGACTTACGGTTTGGCGGCTGGAATTTGGACACGCGATATTTCCAAAGCTCACAAACTTGCAAAATCGATCAAGGCTGGCACGGTTTGGGTCAATTGCTACAGCATCTTCGACGCGGCACTTCCTTTTGGTGGTTACAAACAATCAGGCTGGGGCCGCGAGATGGGACACGCAGCTTTAGAGAATTACCTGCAAACAAAATCAGTTTGCATCAACCTTTAGCTCTCATGGAAGAACGGGTTGCGGGACCTACGGCACAAGCCATCAATTTGACAACTACCAATCTTAAAGTTCTTCTCTGCGATTAATGGGCTCGATGAACGTTTCCAAACGTTGATTGAACTCCTTTAACCACCTTCTCGACAGGAACTCAGACTGGTATGAGCTTGGGCGGTTTCGACGAAGGTCTTTCAGGATCCAAAAGTTACCCGCGTTGATTTCAACCTCGAGGTTATCAAGTGTGTTCAGCCGGTGATCAACGAACGCATCATCTTTTAAACGACCAACGATCAATTGTTGAATCCGCTCAAGAAGTGGGTCCGACGTTTTCAACCCAGCAGGAATTTCTGCAATACGGTTTTCCAGTTGCTGGAACTTCCAGGGCCGGTCGTTCTTGCGCCCCATCAATCCGAGAACGGGAAAGCGATCATTTTCATTTCCAAACACGACTAATGTTTCGGGAAACACGTTTTGAAAAGTCGCCGCGATCGTCAGAAAGTTCTCTTCATTGAGTTGGTAGATTGGCAACCATTGACAGAACAATCCATCATCCGTCAATGCATCGCGCACATTCGTAAAGTGTTCAACAGAAAACAGTCGCCCCTCCCCCATTCCGTGTGGGCGATACAAATCGCCAACAATCAAATCAAACTCGTTGTTCACGGCCGCCATAAAAATTCTGGCATCTTCAACGACAACTTTGTTTTCACCACGATCAAAAAACCCATTCGCGTCTTGATTGAAATGTGTTTCGGCAATTCGACTTACGTTGAAAGACAATTCCACTGCGGTGATTGGCGGTGGATCATCGACTTGCTCCAGCCCGCTGGCCGAGATGCCAGTCGCCAAGCCAAGACTACAAACTGAGTTGACTTCAGGCTGAATCAACCAAGGCAACAAGAGTTGTCTTCGTTGATCGACCGCGACGCCGGTGCTGCCGAGCACGTACTGACTGTTGACAAGGATGCTCTTTGATTTCGACTGATCCGTGGCAACGAGTAACACGCCTTCGGGCCCAAAGTGCGTGCTATTGATCGTAAACTTGGTTTTCGCTTTTGGGTTGACGCTGTAATAGGGCAGGCTGTTGTTGTAGCTTTGGGCCAAGAAAACGATCCCACCGAGAACCATCGCGGCAGCAATCGAGAACCATCGGTTGGTTCGAAAAAGCAAAGCAACGGTCGCGATAAGCGTCAACACCGCGAGTACTGAAAACCCTTGGTAAATCCCTAACCTTCCAAGGATCCAGGAATTAAACAACTCGCAGCCGAGCAGTCCGCCGATGCCATTGGCTGCCAGTAGCAGTCCAATTTGTTTGCCACTCGCGTCACGCTCGGAACTAATGGTCATGATAGACGGGAAAATGAAACCGCAGCAGACGAGAGCCAAGCCGCTGGTCGTCGCGATCAAACCGAACACGAGAATCCAAAAGTGATTGACGGATTCAATGAGTCGATTGTCAAGCCCCTGAAGGTAGCGAAGCGAAACAAGTTTGTCTGTCGACTCGAAAAGGATGACGGGGCAAAATCCAATCAAGATGGTTGCCATGGCTAATCCAAAAATCATCAACCATTTTGCCTTTGCCAAATTTAAGTGCGGTTTGAACGTGTTCATCAAACTAATTGCCAGCGAGCTGAACCCAAGAATCAAAATCACGTTGGCGAGCAATGCACTGGTCGTGTGATACGAGCTTGGAACAACCAGCGCGATCAGTCGTAACAATAGGACTTCGAAGGCAAGGACAATGAATCCTGACATGAAAGCCAACACGTAAAGGCTCCATGAGCCAGTGGCTGGTTTCTTGTCACTGGGTGAAGCAGCCAGCACCTTCTCACGAGTTTCGTGTTTTGATGGCGATGAGTCGCGATTTATTGGCTCATCATTCCATTCTTGGTTGAAGCGTAATGTCGACCACGCGATCAATGCAATCAACCCATTGGCCAACGCGATGACAAGCATCGTTTGCTGCGCGCCGAACCACTGCAGCAATACACTCGAAGTCAACCACAACCCGAAAACGCCACCTAATGTATTGAGCGAGTAAACCCAGATTCCCGATGAATCAACGTCTCTTCCAAAACTTGTTGCGACTCTTACAAAAAAAGGCAAGGTGCAACCCATTGCAATCGAAGGCGGCAAAACGACGACTCCGGCGATGAGCAGCTTAATCAGTGAACCTTGCCATGAAACGAGCGACGCTTCGCCAAGCGTCATCCAGATCCAGTCCGTCCAGTAGGGAAGAAACACTGCAGGCAAAGCTAGAATGGCAACAAATATTTCCGCGAGCGCCAACCGCTTGATGGCTGTCCGTTGATCTCGCGAAAGCAATGTCGCCAAAAATCCACCGAGGGAAAGTCCCAGAAAGAACAGGCCTAAAACTCGACCTACCACCCAATCGGTCGCACCCAGCACATCAACCAGACGCCTCGTCCAAAGCAGCTCATGGGAAAGCGCTGCCGCACCGCTCAAAAAAGGTAACACGGAAATGAACAACAGACTTGTTTTTGTTCGCTGCTTGTTCATTGGATGCGATGTGTTTTTTCGATACGTTTCAATTTCTTCTTGGCTGCCAGAAAGCTGTACTCGCCAACGTTAACAAAAAAAATGCAGCCGACATAGTCGACTGCATCCTGGAGTGTTTACCATTTAAAAATTGGAATTTACTTCCGACGCCTTACCAACAAACAAGTTGATCCGGCAAAAAGTAGAGCAAGTGAGCTTGGCTCTGGAACAACACCAAAACCTCGCAAAGCAACACTATCAAAATCACCTTCGTCCATTTGGTGATTGTAGATGAACCAAAACGGATCTGATTCCAAATCGACGGTTCCATCGCCACCGAAATCAGCATGAACCTGGAGCAAAACTCCATAAGCACCCGCGGGAGCGGTTGCGTCATCAAGCAAATCTAGCGTGATATGGTCGTGAAGGTCTCCATCAGCATCAACGGATCCCAGGAACTGCAAAGGATCACCGGCAAACGCTCCTCCATCGAGTACCATGTCGCTCGTGCTCCCAGCATCATCTAAAAGAGAAACGCGGTGGTTAGCCTCCAACATTCCAGTATTTGGGTTGAAGTAGTTAACAAAGCCTGACCCAAAGCTCGAATGACTTGAAGCATCAAGTGCGCTAATCCAAATGTTGTCGCCTGAATTGAAAAGCAAGCCTTCAGACGCTTCTGTCGTGAATCCAGGTTCATCGGAACCCCAATCATCACCCGCGACCGTGGGATCGAGATCTTCAAACTCGCCTTCCCAGTACTGAATCCCATCTACGGATTCGTCATCATTTTCGAAGATAATAGCCATTGGATTGGCCAAATCGTCATACCCAAACTCGACATCGGAGTGCTGAGCCCAAACTGCCTGTGTGCAACAAGCAGCGGCCAGGAATCCCGATAAAACAACAATCTTTCTCATCTCATGTACCTTTCAAGGTAAAAAATTATTCAAGCGTTTCGGCGTGACCATCGTCCCGACCACCTATGGCCCACCAAACAACTTGAGAAGTATCGTCAGAAACAAAATGAACCGAACCGTCAGCCAACGCGACGTTGACACCGCCAGGATGCTGACTGCTCGGAGTAAAAACGAAATCGCCTTCGTCAACACTGGTGCCGTAATGGCCCATCGTTGAGTTAGGCTGTGCAACATGCATATAAATCGGAGCTACCAAAGGTGAGCCACTCGACCACGACCTTCCGATATGAGCCGATTCAAATACGTGAATATGCGAACTTGCCATCTGGCCAACAATGTCGCCAAGCGGTTCTGTTCGCTCGATGATATGCAAGGAACTGGTCCTCGGATCACCGTTAGAAATTGCGCTTGCGCTATTTCCTTGTTGGATTAGTCGCTCGGCAATAAGTGCCGTGTTTGAAGAACCATCGGTGATGGATCCAAAGTGCAATCGATCGCTTCCATGCCAAGGAATGTTGGCCGATGGATGAACCAACGGAATCACACCGTTAAACCGATTCAACGCGTTTCCAGTTCCACTAATTCCGGTTGATCGAAATGGCCATCCAGCATTCGCCGCAAAACTGCTTGGAGCAGGGTTGGCCGATCCCAAGATAATTGAGTTGTTGGTGTTGGGAGTGTCCGAAGGACAAATCAGCGTATCAATCAACGAACTGGCGGCTTCAGCATTTGGGTGAGTATCGCTGATCTTGTAACCATCAGCGTCACCATTGTTGATCGAGTGATCCATCAAGTTGTAGACGTTCTGTTGCTCAAAAAACGGAAGCAGTGGCACAATCCAACTACGGTTTCCCGCCCCATATCCACCCATTCCATTAGACGGGCCTGAGCCAATCTCATTGACCGGAAAGTGCATGTGAGCTGATTCATAGTTGTGAACCGAAAGGGCCAGCTGACGAACTTTGTTTGCACAGATCGTTCGTCTCGCCGCTTGGCGAACTTGCTGAACCGCAGGCAGAAGCATGCCAATCAGAATTCCGATAATGGCGATAACAACCAAGAGCTCGACCAGGGTAAAACCGGACCGGCACTGCTTGTTAGCGTCGCGTTGTGTTGGTGTATACATGATCATTATCCAATAATAGTTAATTGCATATTCGTACTTGAGCGTGAAAACTCGGGCGTGAGTACTTGGAAACGACTGACCAGATAGTGCGCTAGCGCCAATCGGCTAACGCCAAATCTGAATATGTGGATAGATCCAACATTCAGTCATCAGAACCGGACATGTCTCAACGATGAGAAACAAGAAATTTGTTAAACATCAACCGCGCAACAGCACAGCGAGCAGTCGGTTGTTAGCTAAGAGTAAGAAGACACGGGACGGGTGGGCCGCGCGCGATTGGAGAAATTGCAAGTCGGGAGCAAGATGTCAGGATCGGAAATAAAGTTTCCACTCCCATTTCACGACTCACGTCGTAAGTTTGAGCAACCGACAGTACGTTCAACTGGTCGAAGAAATCACAGATGCTGCATTTGTGATAATTAGAAACGGACGAGTCATCCGAATGATCGGAATTTTGAGTGCGAACAGGAGAACTATGCGCGTGACAAGAACAACACGTGGAAACACTGGCCTGACTGTCAACGAAAGAGTGATGATGACCAAAACACTCAGCGTGATGTGCGTACTCGCCCAAAATCCAGAAAGGTATTAGAACCCCAAGGAGTAACAGCGATACAAGTTGTAAAGAGGCTTGTCGCATTTCGAAAAGTTGTTCTATGAAGTAGCCCGTCTCTTTCAGTATCGCTCAATGCTCGTTTAAATCAAGAGAAATTAATGCTTTCTACGCAATAATTCGATTCGTCTCGTTATTGTGTTGCTGTTTTCACTCAACCGGTTAGTCCCGGTACGCGACTCTCGTCCATTGAGAAGTTGACCTTCAACTGGACTTTTGGTTGAACAACTTTCGCTTGACAAGCGTAACGAATGTACTGATACTTCAATTGTCGGGCCGCTGGATGTCTTTTTCCTACCAGTATTTTCATGCACATCAAAAAGCTGACATCTTGGATTCTGTTAGCTTTCGTGGTTCTCTTTTGGAACCTCGGACCTTCTTTGCATCATGCCGACATCTTCGGGTTTCATTCTGCAAATCCAGAAATGGCTTCAAGTTGTTGCTGTTGCTCACTCAGCCATCCCGTAGATCCAGACAGTCAATCCTCGGCTGTCATTGAAAATCACGGTCATTGCTCGTTATGTGATTTCTTTGATCAACTGCACGTTACCTTTGACGTCGAATCAGATTCTCAGACCATTCAGTTCGTTGCATTTGCGGAATTGCCTTCGTCGCAAACCGCAGATTGCGAATCCATTGCTCCACAGGCTCGCGGCCCACCTCGCGCGTAGCCTCTTCTACATCGGATGATCTTCTTAATCGCTGCGCCGTTTCATAGTCCTGCGCACACTGAGATGACTGAGCCGATCTCTTTGAACAATCTTGAACGAAGCAGAAGACCATCTGCGTGTTCAAAAAGTGAAACCTGCGCTGCGCGTTAACCTTCGCGCAGTGTTGAATTACCGTCGCGAGCACCCGTCCAAGTTTGGCGGCCCGACACCCGTTTAAACCTGTGGGCTGTTCGCGACGGCTTTTGAATTTAGTTCGCTTAAAGCTATCTCCAAACCTGTCTCAATCAAACCGCGTACGCAATGTTAACCAAAATCTTACTCGATTCCTGCCAATCGTTCGGAAAAGCACTCAACCACGACTTTTGTCCTAGTGCAAATTCGTATGTTTACTGGCTCAAGCAGCCAATTGGTTGGGTTCTGTGTGGCACTGCTGCTTCGCTGTTGGTTGGTCTATTCGTTGGACCGCAAGGCTACGTGCTGACCGCAGCATTTCTGACACTGCTGGTTCTCGGAGTCTCCTGGCCTTGGCTAAGCATGAAAGGCCTCAGTTGCGAACTAAAGTTTGATGAGTCGCGATCGGTAGAAGGCGAGCCGACGATCATTTCACTGGACATTGTCAATCGACTTCCCATTCCTGCGTTTGGTCTGATGATTCAAGGCCAATTCTTGCAAGACTTGAACCACGAAGACGACATCATCGCGGTTGGCTTGAAACGCGCTGCGGGATGGTCGGTATCGAATTTCAAATGGTCGCTCGCGCCAAAACGACGAGGACAGCTTCCAACAGAATGCCCTCTTTTGGTAACAGGGTTTCCGTTTGGTCTATACCAAATTTCAAAACCAGTCAAAGTCGTTGGCAGCACAATCGTCTGGCCCCAATGTTCCGATGTCGAGACGCTGACTGAAACGGTTGGCAAACAGTTTGCGATCAATGCGTCAGCCAGTCGACAGGCGGGCAATGATGGTGACACAATTGGCGTTCGAGATTATCGATACGGCGATTCGATTCGCAATATCCATTGGTCTCACACCGCTCGTCATAATCGACTGATCATTCGTGAAAAACAGTCTTTGACACAAACCCCAATTCGAGTCGTCCTCGATCTAACGCGCGGCCAACACTCAGGAGCCGGTAGTCAGAGCACTTATGAAAAATCGATTCGTTTGGCTGCCTCTGTTTGTCGTGAGCTTCATCGCCACCAAAGCCAAATTGAATTGATTTGTGTTGGCTTAGCGAAGAACATGCTTTTCAAAACAAACAACCATCGTGGGATTAAGCCGTTGATCGACTTTCTCGCTCTCCTCCCACAGTTTGACAATGAGTCGGCATTCGCCAGCGACGCGACGCGCGCATCGATCGAAAATGGTCACGCGTTTACTTTCCTGGTCCATACAGATCAATTCGTTCCTGAAACGGATCCTTCGAAGGTTCGGTGCTTCTGCGTCGACTCAAATCCCAGCCAAGAACTGAATCACGAGCAAGCAGCCGAGTTGCCACCCTCAAGTTTGCCTGTCGGCCTTAGCCCTTTGGTCAAAGATGATTTTATAAATGGCATGGGGGCGTCGCATGTCACAACCTAAAGGGCTCCAAACAACTCGCTCGCTTCATTGCTTTCCTCAGATGGATCTGGTCCTGATTGGCTTGCTTTCGGTGATTGTGCTGCAGATCTTTCGCGAGCCGACATGCCGATGGGTATCCGCTTTATGGCTTGAGTCAATCCTGCTGGTTCCAATACCACCCATCGCATTGATGGTGGCTTCAAAATGGTGGACCACCACGTCAACGCAAAGCACAAGAGTTTCTGCTTTGATTCAAGCCGGTGCACTTTTGTTTGCCGGCCTCGTGGTATTTGTACAGTATCTTTCACGATTGTCAGGGCTTGGAGACCCAACAGAAATCGTCCTAATGATGATGCTGCAGTACGTTGCTTGGTACCTAATCATTTTTTCTTCGATGATCCCGAGCTTCAAGAAAGTAGGGTTTGTCACTTGCTGTGCGTTGGTCCTGTTCATTTGCTTCATGAGTCAACAGCCAGCCGTGTTCATCGTTTCTTTTCTCTTCGCGACTTCTGCACTTTGGCGATTGCTTTCAAATTACTGGAGTCGGTTGAACGACAAAGCGTTGGAAGGGAAATCGAGAATGCTGCCGGTAAGCGGCATCGCCATTGCGTCAACGCTATTGGTGATCGCATGTACCAGCAGCATTGTGTGGGCCGTTGTGCCCAAAAATTCAACGACCAGCCTGTCTGGATTCTCTCCGTTCTCTGGTGGCGATGAAGGATATGAAGATCTTTTCGCCAGATCAGGAATTGGTGATGGCAACATGCTCTCTGCGGGTGAAAACGCCTCTTCGGCTGGGCCCGTTGAATCGGATCAATTTATCGAAGATACCCAACCATCGATCTATGACGTCGTCGTTAAGAAATACTCTGCGGCGACCGAGATCAAGAAGCAAAAGACCCGCGCCGTTTCTCTCAATGTTAGAGCCAAGCACCTTGACGAGGTGATCAAGTCCGAGCAATCAGGAAAGTCATTCAGGACTTCCCGCAAGCCACCTTCGGATCAAACGCTCAAGTTGGAAAATCGAATTTCAGAAGCCCTCTTTTATGTCGAAGGTTCAGCTCCCGTTCGCTTTTCCATCGACTGTTTCCACCACTTTGACGGCTGGGATTGGTCCAAGGTCGATTTAGACAAGAAAGATTTGCCAAAGTCTAGGATCAGGCTCACCGAAGGGCTTCGAGAGCCATGGTACCAAACTGCATTTCCAAAAAAGAAATTTCTCACAACCAACCGCGCGCACCGAATCAAGATTTTACGGTTGCGCACCAATGCGTTGCCGGCACCGCCGTTGATTAGAGCGTGGCAAATTGCCCGCGTGAATGATGCAAGTCTCTTCGGATACGACGCTCAGGGTTCGGTGATTATGGATGGCAAATTTATTCCCTCGCACACGATGATCGACACGGTAAGTGATGTTCCCAACTATCACGTTCTTGCCAATGAAACACCCCTGTTGGCGAAACCTGACTCGCCATTCTCGCAAATTCCTCAGAACGAATCGAAGTCGCGGGTCGAAAGGTTGGCCAAAGAATGGACACAGGGTCGCCAACTCGGTTGGCGTCAGGTCGAAGCCATCGTCAATCGTTTGCGAACTGAATTCACTCACGACGAAGTTTTGGTTGCCACTGATGAACACTCGGATTCGGTTGAGTCGTTCCTTGATCGACGAGGTGGACCGGCCTATCAGTTCTCAAGTGTCGCGACTCAAATCCTTCGCGCCGCTGGATACAAAACCCGTCTCAAGCGTGGCTTCCTCGTTCAAGCCAAAGACTACGATCGGACGAGTGGCCAATCCATCGTGACATTCGAAAACGTACACATGTGGCCTGAAGTCTGTCTTGATGGCTGGCACTGGATTCCTGTCGAACCAACTCCCGGATATCCGATTCCATATAACCATTTGACGTTGTGGCAGTGGCTCAAGGGCCAAGCCAGCTTGGCGATCTACTGGGTTAAAGACAATTCAATCGTGACTTTGCTCTCGGCGCTAGTCCTGGGCTGTCTCTATTGGTTTTGCTGGGAGCTGCTGGCCTCGATTTCGTGGCTCAGCTGGGTCCTCGTCTTTTGGCTTTTCCCATCGCAACGGTTGAAAGTCACAAGAAAACTAATCGACATTCGATTTTGGGCCGCCGGTTTTCCGCGCCCTGAATTCGTCGGCATTTCGGATTGGTTCTCGAAACCGGACCAACAAGCCGCGAAACAATTTTGTGACCTTTGGCAAATCGAAAATTTCAGCCGGGTGCAAAAGTCATCTTTGCAGAAAAAGAATGTGGCACTTGCTTGCCAACAAATTGTTAGCGGTCTTTCGCTTCAACGCATCAAATCAAATTATCGAACCGAGTTAACGTAATGAATGCAACCAAGTTTCCAAATCAAGACGCTTATGCGAGCAAGGTCGACGCGTTGCGTATGCAACTCAATAGCGCCTTGGTTGGAAAAGCAGAAGTCGTTGAACAGGTAATCACTTGTTTGCTGGCCAAGGGACATTTGCTGTTCGACGACTTGCCGGGACTGGGAAAGACAACACTCGCCAAGGCGTTGGCAGCGTCCGTCGGTGGAAATTTCGCGAGGGTTCAGTGCACGCCAGACTTGCTACCAAGTGACATCACCGGATTCAACATCTTTGATCAGAAAAGCCAATCGTTCCAGTTTCGCGAAGGCCCTGTCTTCTCTGACTTTCTTTTGACCGATGAAATTAATCGCGCGACGCCGCGAACCCAGAGTGCCCTGTTTGAAGCGATGGCAGAACGACAAGTCACTATAGACAACAAAACGACACCGCTTTCGCCAACGTTTATGGTGATTGCGACCCAGAATCCGGTTGAAAGTCACGGTGCCTATCCGCTTCCCGAAGCGCAACTTGATCGTTTTGCTGTTAAGCTTTCTATTGGCTATCCCAATGCTGACGATGAAGTATCGATGCTGGGCCAGTTTGTTGGCGACGAGTTTGAAAAGAACACAATCGAACCTGCGTTATCGCTTGAAGACCTGTCCGAGCTACAGGCTTTCGTTGCCAAAGTGGAAGTCTGCGAACCGGTGCGAAGGTACCTGGTTGAGCTTGGCACGGCGACGCGAGAACACCCAAAGGTAGAGCTTGGACTGAGTCCACGCGGGCTCATTATTTGGCAGCGTGTGGCTCAGTCCTTTGCATTCCTTAAGGGTCGATCCTTCGTGACTCCTGATGATATTCAATCCGTTGCCATCCCCGTGCTCAAGCTGCGGATCGGCAATAAAAGCGAAGCTTGCGAGCCGATCATTCAGCAGATCATTGAGTCGGTCGCGGTCCCTAACGAAACAAATTAACAATTTTGGAAAGAGAAAATTATGTCTTCAAGTTTCAGCAGAAGTCACTTGCTGGTCACGACGGTGCTCGTTTGCATGATGCCGTTGGCGATCATCGGTTGCGATGCAGGTCCAGACAACACAAACACTTCATCAAACAACTCAGAAACAGTTAAGGATCGAACGCCCAAAACGTTCAGTTTTCACCGGCCTGAGAGTTATGAAAATGCGATGAGTCGGATCCGTGAATTGCATGAGGCGATCAGCTCAAGTGACCCCATGCCGGATCCGATTGAATACCAAGTCAAAGAAGTAGTTCATGGTGAGGGTCCAAGCGGGCATTCGCACTTTTACTTTCATGATCCAGCTGCCGAGTCCCAAGAAGATTTTGAACCGCATGACAAGGACCCATTCACAGGGGAAGCTGTCGGCGAAGACGGTCATGTGACGACGGACGAAAATATCATCGACGTGAAAGTTGATCCGTTTTCAGAACTAAGAGACATCATGCGATGGCTTCCGAAAATCGCCTCCGGTGGTGATATGCCCGAAGCAAAATGGGATCAAGTCAATGACATCTCGAAAGAACTGACGCCCGTACTCGACGAAATACTTGAAGGCACAACGGACGACGATAAAAGGCGTGCCAGTTACCTTGAAAAGGCTGACTCGATTACCGGGCATCTTTCCACTCTGGAAGGATTGGTCAAGTAACGAATCATGCTTGAATACTACGGATCAGCGGCAGCATTGCGGCTTTTGCAAATCATCGTTTATTCGTCACTATGGATTGTGATCGGATGTTTCATTGCGGCAGTCTTTCGAAGAATGGTTGGCCCAGCGGCAGTGCGGCGTCTGTTTGGTGATCACACAAGCTTTGGTTTGATTGCTGGCTGGTTGATTGGCATGCTTTTGCCAGTGTGCTCGCTGGGAGTCATTCCAATTATTCGCGAACTTCATCGTGCGGGAGTTAAGCGTGGAACGATTGTGGCGTTTGGACTTACTGCACCGTTGTTCAATCCCATGTCAGTACTATATGGGCTGACTCTATCTGATCCGATTGCAATCCTGACGTTCTCTTTGTGCGCGATGGTGATTGTGAGTTTGATTGGTTTTGTCTGGAACAAGATCGTTGGAGTGGTCGATGCAAAGGAAATCGTTGATTCCGCTCCAACTTATGGCGTGAAACGAATCGTATCCGTCTTTGATTCCGCTTCGCGAGAGCTGATTGGGCCAACGCTGGGTTATCTGGTCATTGGAATTGTTGCTTCTGTTTTACTTGCTGTGTTTTTGCCTCATGGCTATTTGCAGAATCAGGTTGAGCGCGACAATCTCTTGGCCCCGATTGTTGTGGCAGCGGTTGCGACGCCTATCTACTCGACGCCACTGCTTGCAATGAGTCAGATTGGTGGAATGTTCCAACATGGAAACTCGATTGGTGCTGCGTTTTCTCTTTTGGTACTTGGAGCTGGAATCAATATTGGGCTTCTTGTTTGGTTTGTTCGGACTTACGGATTCAAGCGTTTTTCCATGCTGTTTCTTTTGCTGGTGACGATAACTGTTGGGCTGGCTTATTTGATCGACAAGCCCCTCTATCCCAAAGGTGTTGAGCCAGCTGGCCACACACATGCGTTCGATGTTTATACCAATCCTTTCAATCGACTGGAAAAAGACACTTTCGAAACCGCAAAAACGAAGATGACAGATTATTGGATAGCCAATGAGTTTGGAGGCACTTTCTTAATGGGTTCGTTGGCGGTAATGGGGCTCATATTCCAACTCGTGTCCAGAGGAAAAGACCTGGAGAGCTGGTATTGTCAGGCAGACGAAAACGCTCCAAAATTCGATCGCATCGTTCCAACCTGGGTGTTGGGAATGACGGTCGTGGCTGGGCTTGTCGTGGCCAGCGTTGTCGGCAGCTATTTGTACTATCCGGCCCCCAACGACACATTACAGGATTTGTTTGCCGTCAACACGGAAGCCGTCCTTTCGGCAAAAACAAAAGACTGGGAAGCCGCTGAAAAATGGATTGGGTATTCCGACGACCTTTCGAGAAGGTTGGAGGTCGGCGTTTATCTTCGCCAAGGATCGGTTAGCGAATTCAAGACCGCCAAAGCGCGAGTCTATCGAGAGCGACTGGACGACTTGAAGATGGCAGTCGATACACGAACAGAGTCCAACATCGACGATCTGGCCATGGAAGTTCAAAACGCTTTCCGCCGAATGAGCGCCGCGTTTCGAGAGGAAGAATTAACCCAATAAGGCAACGTTTAACAGGTTGTTAACTCTCAACCACGACTGTCTTGCCACCTTGCTCTGATGAGATTCCGAAGGCCAGGAAGTCGACGGGATCTTGGCCATGATTCCACATTTGATGGACTTCACGAGGATCGATTACAACCGCATCACCGGCGGATAACTTGAACGTCTCTCCATCGACGGCCAGTTCGACGTCACCACTAAGGATCACGAACATTTCTTGCATGTCTTCATGATAGTGTGGCTCGAACGAATGACCCGCCGACAGTCGAGCCCAGTTGACCATCTGCGTCTGACCGTGCTGTAGGTCTGACTTGGTTGCCAGAACGCGCTTCACGACACCAGGTTTGTCTTGGTCTTCATGCGAGGAAGGAACAAACGGCAAGTCACCGCTTTTGATAAATTTCACTGCGATCCAATCCGGTCGTCATATTCGAATTTGCTAACTCAAGTTTTCCGAGCCAATTCTTGTCGGCTTGAGACCGCTTGTTTATACTTGTTCGGCGCACAAACTCAATCCGCTTCGGCGCGCCATTTACCGTGTCATATTCAACAATTAGAATAAATCTTTCGCATTGACTGCCATTTACGATGACATTGACAACGTCGGATTTCGATACGCAGGAAGGAGAACGATGGCTAACCGTCCTTTGATCGCTGGTGAAACAGAACGTGGCCGGCTAAGCGCAATTTTGGTTTGGCCAGACAGCGTCGTTCTTGTCGGCGCACCGGTTGCAAAAGTGCAATCCGCCATTCAAAAAGGCGCTCGTACCGTCGACGACTTTAAACAAGCAGGCCTTGGTTCATGGGCGATTCTTCGGGGCTGCCCAACTTCGTCGATAAAACGGATGACCGTTCATGAGGGGTCGGGCCATATCAAGATTTGGTTCGATAAAGGAAATGGAAAAACCGACTCAATTGAGTCCTACGCAAAGAGCACAGATTTGCGGCAGAAAATCACCCAAACCCTATCCCGCTCGCTGTCATCCAATGGCTTGAAAAAAACATCCAAGAACGCGTCACCGATTTCACAAGCCATCCTTCCGCTTGCGGGTCTCGGGCTTGCCGTTCTCATTGGCGGCACACTCACCGTGTTGCAAGCCAGCGGAAATGAAAATCCAGATCTAGATTCCGATTTTAGCGGCGGCCGTTCGGCGCGACGAGCCAAAGGCCTTCGTTTGATATTAACGAGTTTGGCCGACGTGCTTGGATTTACCGGATGCCTTATTGCAACATTGGTCGCGATTGGGATCGCATTGCTCTTTCTATTCTTGCGTTTGAAGAATCGCCCGACCGTCCTTACGTTTGAGTGAGCAACTTGACGGACCCACATAAAAAAAGCCCGCCAGCAAAACTGACGAGCTTTAGATTTCAACATTTCAAACTCAGCGAAAACTCGCTTGCTGACCGCTTACTTCAAGTCAAAACGATCGAGGTTCATCACTTTGTCCCACGCTGCGACAAAGTCATTAACAAACTTTTCCTTTGAGTCTTCGCTGGCGTAAACTTCGGCGATCGCTCGCAGTTGCGAGTTTGAACCGAAAACAAGATCGACTTCGGTTCCTGTCCATTTGACGTCGCCCGTTTCCCGATCGAGACCTTCGTAAAGATGCTCGCCGTCGGAAGATTTCTTCCACATATATTTCATGTCAAGCAAGTTTACAAAAAAGTCATTTGTCAGAGTTCCAGGTTTTTCAGTGAGCACACCCAATTTTGTTTGTCCATGATTAGTGCCCAACACTCGCATGCCGCCAACCAAAACCGTCATCTCCGGAGCTGTCAGTTTCAGCAAGTTGGCTCGGTCGATCAACAACTCTTCGGGCTGGCTTAGCGTTCCAGCTCTGAGATAGTTGCGGAAACCATCGGCGACCGGCTCAAGAACGGCGAACGACTCAACGTCAGTTTGCTCTTGAGTCGCATCATTGCGGCCCGGCGAAAACGGAACCGTCACTTCGTTGCCCGCTTCCTTGGCAGCCGCTTCAATCGCAGCACAGCCACCCAAAACAATCAGGTCGGCAATCGAAACTTTCTTGTTGCCGCCGGCGTCATTGAATTCCTTTTGAATCTTCTCGTAGACGTCCATGGCTTTCGCTAACTCAGGCGGCTGGTTTGCTTCCCAATCTCGCTGCGGAGAAAGTCGAATTCTCGCTCCGTTTGCTCCACCTCGCTTATCGGAGCCACGGAATGTTGATGCAGAAGCCCACGCTGTTGAAACCAGCTGAGAAACCGTCAAATCGGAATCAAGCAATTTGCTTTTCAAACTGTCGATATCGCTCTCGCCAATCAACTCGTAGTCGACTGCCGGAATCGGATCTTGCCACAACTGAGCTTCTGGAACATCCGGACCAAGGCACAACGCGTGCGGTCCCATGTCGCGATGAGTCAGCTTGTACCAGGCTTTCGCAAACGCGGCTTCGAATTCCTCCGGCTTCTCATGAAAACGCTTGGAGATTTTCCCGTAGATTGGGTCTTCCTTAAGCGCGAGATCGGTCGTAAACATAATCGGAGCATGAGACTTTGAATCATCATGTGCGTCGGGAACAGTTCCTTCAGCCGACTTGTCTGTTGGAATCCATTGGATCGCTCCAGCGGGACTTTTTGTCTGCTCCCATTCGTAAGCGAACATGTTGTCAAAGTAACCTGTTGACCATTGGGCTGGAGTCGAAGTCCAGGCTCCTTCCAATCCGCTGGTAATGGTGTCACCACCGTTGCCTTTTCCAAACTTGTTGGTCCAACCGAAACCTTGCTCTTCAAGACTTGCACCTTCTGGCTCAGGGCCAACGTACTCGCCTGGATCAGCAGCACCGTGAGCTTTACCAAACGTATGTCCACCGGCAATCAATGCAACGGTCTCTTCATCGTTCATTGCCATGCGGCCAAACGTTTCGCGAATGTCTTTCGCCGCTGCTAAAATATCAGAATTGCCGTTTGGTCCTTGTGGATTGACGTAAATCAAACCCATTTGAACGGCGGCCAACGGATTGGCAAGCTCACGATCTCCGCTGTAACGTTTGTCGCCCAACCACTCGCTTTCCGGACCCCAGTTGATGTCTTCTTGTGGTTCCCACACATCCGCGCGACCTCCAGCAAATCCAAAGGTCTCAAATCCCATCGACTCCAAAGCGCAGTTGCCGCTTAAGATCATCAGATCCGCCCAAGAGATTTTGTTGCCATATTTTTGTTTGATCGGCCAAAGCAATCGACGCGCTTTGTCAAGGTTTCCGTTGTCAGGCCAACTGTTTAGCGGAGCGAAACGCTGCGTGCCGTAGCCCGCGCCTCCGCGCCCGTCAGTAACACGGTAAGTCCCTGCGCTATGCCAAGCCAAACGAATAAAGAACGGTCCATAATGCCCGTAGTCGGCTGGCCACCATTCTTGAGAAGTCGTCATAACTTCGACGATGTCTTTTTTTATCGCTTCCAAGTCAAGCTTTTTGAATTCTTCGGCGTAATCGAAATCGGCACCAAGCGGATTACTCATTGCAGAGTTCTGATGCAGGACTTGCAAGTTCAATTGGTTGGGCCACCAATCACGATTCGAGTAAACACCAGCAATCGAGTCGTCTTTTTTGGACGCAACAACGGCGCTGACGGTTTCTGCTAGATGTCCCGCTGGAGCGTTGGCCGATGTGTGCGTCATCCCAGTTACCGGGCACTTCGCACCGGCCGGCATATTGGCACCGTGGGATCCTTCACTTGGTTCTTCTGCCAACTTATCTGACGGCAACTTGTTGTCGTTAAAGACAACTTGTGTTGCAGACTCGTCGATCGTGCTTTGACCTTCCTGAGCCAAAGCGAAGCCGCTTGTTAACGAACAGCCAACCGCCAAAGCAGAAAGCCAGGCGATTCCATTCGAGTATCTTTTTGTGCTGGTCATACTTCCTCTCCAAAATTATTCATTTTCGTTTCACTTGAAATCATTCGACGTCGTAGTCGTTGCCGGTTTTTTGGTTAACGATACGACGTGACGATTCACGTCCGTGCTCGTTTCGATCTTCCATCCGTGCCAAATGGTATTGGCGGGGAGAACGGCGAGCAATGCAGTCCTAAAAACGCCTGCTCATTCTCTAAAACCTCGTATCGCGTCAATTATCGATAAGTTTAGCTTTTCGAAAAAGCCTGTAAACCATGCTTTTGCTTATAGGTCTGATTGGTCGTCCCTATCGCAATTGCAAAAATGCAAATGGCGAATTGAGAGCCAAACAATGAATGGTCTTTGCTGCATAGAAGAGCGCGATTCACGGAAGTTTTGCATTTGAGAAGCAAGCAAGAGTAGCTTCCAACAACGGCGCGAGAGAATGTTGTGAATCAAACCAAGATTGACAGCGGCGGTCCAACAGTGCTCTGCACGCCATTGCATATGCGGCTCGGTCGCGATTGATAATTCACGTTCGACCAAACATGCTCGCTTGCGTTGAGTGGTAAGGCGCTGGCCGCCGGAAACCCGCGCAACGAAACGGCGGCTTGCGGCTTGCCGCTCACATTTATCAAACCGGCCAAGCGCAGATATAGCCTAAGTTTGCGCACTGAAATCCGAAAGGGTAGTGATAGGCAATTAAGCTGGGAAACGCAGGTAAAAACTCGTCTAAAGACTGTATTTGGCAAACGTTTCACGACGCTTACCTGATGCGACGGTTTACGCTTATGCGACGTTTACGTTGATGGCACAAGGTCCTTTGTCACTTTGCGATTCTTCAAAGGTCACCTTCTGTCCTTCCCGAAGTTCGTCGTAAGTCACGCCTTCTAAGCTTGATGAGTGAAAGAACAAGTCTTTATCACGTCCAACATCAATAAATCCGAAACCTTTATCTGTAAGTCGTTTAATCGTGCCTTCAGCCATCGTAATCCAATCGAAAAATGAAAAGTCGCTTGCGTAGTCATGTGTTTGTTAGGGCAAATTCCCAACAAGCCGTAGGTGCACATCGTAACAGTTTTTGTGGGTTCAAGTTAAGAATCGCGACTAAAAACGCCAATCATTGTCAAACTAAAATCCGCGGCCGCCTCCCGAATGGACCGTTGTCGCATCGCATTGGAAACATTGGTCAAGTTGGGATCAAAGAGAACAAATTTAAGACTTCCTGGCCCGTCTTCCTCAATCTTCTTTTTCTTGAATTTCCCAGAAAGCGATCTGGCCCAGCCAGTTATTGGTTGAAATTCGCCGTCCGTCGGGGCTGAAGACAACTTTGGAATTAATGCCATACGTTCCTGGTGACGTTTTACAACCATTGAGCGTCAACAAACGATAACCGAACTCTGCGTCACACAGATGCACGATACTATCGTAACCAGAAAGCGCAATTCGCTTTCCGCATGGACTGTAACAGACGCAACAACACCGTCTTGGACCTGCCCGCTCATAACAAAGCGATCCCATGTCACAGTCGAAAACTTGCAGCAACTCATCGGCGAAATTTGCTGACGCAAGGCGCGAGCCGTTGGGAGAAAAGTCAAGCGAAGCGCTGTGACCTACGAATTCGAATCGATTTAGCTCACTAAACGTTATGGGCTCTGAACCTGATTCAGAAAAACTCAACTCCCAAGTTAGAATTTCGCCTTGCGTGCCAACAGCAAGTTTCTGACTTTCGTGAAATACCATTGACGTCACACGGCGAGCACTTGGGTACAACCGTCCGATCGGCTCGACCGTTGTTTCATTGACGCGGTAGAAACGAATTTCCTGTATTCCTTCAGCCGTTCCGGCAACGGCCAGAATTTGGTTGTTTGATGTCCAAGCAGTTAACAACACATTGGAGAATTCCGTCTCGATGAGATGCAACATCCGCCAATCGTCCGTACTCCAAACGCCAACTTTTCCCCCAAGCGGAAGCCCACGAATTTCTTTTGGCTCCGGTTTCTCGATCGCCGGCGCGGCCAACAGCGATCCATCTTGCGAGAAAGAAAAGTCACCACGCGGCCAGGTTGCACAATAAGTCGTTTCAATGGCAATGTCCGAATGATTGTTCCCCGTAAGATCTCGCTTGCCAGCGTTGAACTTAGTGTCGATGTTGTTTCGACGCGCGCAATAGACTATTTCGTCGCCACTATTGGCAAAACTCAATGCACAAACCTGTTCATGCCTGAGCGTGGTTTCCAGCATCGTGCCTTCATCAGAAAGGTCCCAGATTTTGGCGGTGCCATCTACACTGGCCGTCACAAGCCAACTGCCATCTTCGCTGTAAGCTCCGCAGGTGACGGTCGAATCGTGGCCCAACAAAATGCGTTCTGACCGAGGGGCGGACCGATTGATGGACCGAATACGAACCTCCCCACTTCCGGTGCTAGTCACATAGTTCGATCCATCTGGAGAAATCGTCGCCCAATAGACTCCTGGAACGGAGATGTCTTGATATTGGCCTAATGACTCAGCTGAACCCCAAAACCTCACCCGGTCTATTCCCTTACAAAGGAGCTTTCTTCCATCCGATGAATAGCAAAAGAATGCCAACTGAACCCATTGACTGTTCAACTTGCTCACTTGCTTTCCCGTTTGCATATTATGTTTGCTCAACCTGCTTTTGACTCGAGAGAAAGCAAGAACATTGCCCTGTGGGTCCACTGTGGCTCTAACACCATCGTGACTCCAATGTAGATCGAGCGTTTCCGCATCACGAACTTCCACCGGTTCCGGCCAACTGACCAGCCGTTTGTCGTCATGGCTAAACTCGACATCCGGTAAAACTGGCGCGCCTATACCGCTCATGTGCGCTTCTACATACTCGCCACTTAGATTGATCGATCGGATTTTTTCACCCGTCCGAACATCCCAGAGAGTAATGGAGCCACGCGAATACTCACGCGCTGCGTCACTTGCGCTAACGTTGTCGAACCCGATGGTGGCCAATTGCTTACCGTCGTTGCTGTAGTCACATCCATAGACACGCGACCCGTGCCCTCTCAGTACGAACTCTTTTTCACCCGTAACGGCATTCCACAAAACCACCTCGCCTTGTTGAAAAGAAGTTGCAGGATAGCCACCATGTACCGTTGCGATCTGCTTTTGGTCAGGACGAATCGCAACATCCCAAACGCCCAACCCTTGTTCGCCTCGCAGCGTGATTTTAGAACCATCAAGACGATGCTGCAGATAATCCAATTCCCATTGGTCACTGGAACAAATCCGCTCTTCGCGCCGCTGAACTCGGGTTGCCTTCACTTCCGAAAGAATCCGTTTCGCATCGCCAGTTCGGCCATCGTCAATAAAGGCGTCGGCAAGCATCAACCCGCTGCTGTAACGAGCTGCTTCGGCGTCGCGCCGCGAGTGGTCAGCGTCGAATTGCCTTTCAACGGCAAGCTCTCGCTGTTGCTCGGCAACTTCCAAAGCCGATGATGCTGTTAGCCATAACCCGATTGCGATCGGTAGTCCGATAAAGGCTACGGCGCAAGTCAGTAGCGCGAGTGCCGCCGCAGTCGGTTTGCGTTTTGCCCAACGCCAAAACCTTTCTATTGCCGGTATTGGCCTGGATTTGATCGGTTCACCGTTTAGCACCCGTTCCAACTCGTCCGCCATTTCATTCGCGGAAGAAAATCTCATTGCCGGTTCGAATGACATCGCTTTGGAGACGATGATTTCCAAATCTTTGGAGATTGTCGAATCGAGCTGTCGCGGCAACTTCTCCGGACCATCACCCTGAGTGATCTGCTTGATCAATTCAGGGTGATCCATCGCAGAATAAGCCGGTTTCAAAACCAGCAACTCGTATAGTGTCGCGCCCAGAGAATAGATATCTCCTTGCTCAGTCCAATCCCCCGAAAAAGCTTCCGGTGGAACGTATCGCATCGTCCCGACAACGCTTCCAGCCAGCGTATTGTTCGACGACTCGTCACGCAGTTTCGCCAATCCGAAGTCGGTAACCCAAGTCGTTCTATTCTGGTCGACCAACAAATTGGAAGGCTTAATATCACGGTGAAGCAATCCATGCTGGTGTGCATGTCCTAGCGCACGCGCAACTTCCATCCCGATTCTGCAAACATTCCTCTGACGTTCAGGACCGCTCAGAAAGCCGTCCGTTAAATCCGATGAGCCCGGTACTTCTTGTACGGCTTGTTCAATAAGCCGATCCAGACCCTGACCGTCAACCAACTGCATCGCAATGTAAGGAATTCCGTCGTCGGCCCCCGATCCGTAAACTGCCACGATGTTCGTATGGTGAAGCATGGCGACGGAACGAGCTTCCTGTTGAAACCGCGCCATCTGACTCGTTACGTGTGGATGTCTTAACGTTTTGATCGCGACCGTTCGATCCAGACTTTCTTGAACGGCTTCGTAAACCTCTCCCGTTCCACCGCGACCAATCAACTTGACGATGCGGTAGTCGCCAATCTGAGTCAGCTTTCTGCTTTCCATCTGGGCCACCGACGGTTCAAGTTTCGCGGTTTTTAACCAAGCTTGAATTGATTCGGCAGTTTCATGTGAAAACTCAGGAAGTCCTTCGACATATTCATCAAGATCAAGTTCTTCGTCCAACGCTTGCCGCATTTCAAAGTCGATCGAAAGCAGCTCATTGAAGAGATTTGATTGATAGCTCGAGTCCACGCCGCGCGAAATCTCTACGATGTCGGCAATGGAGTCGCGATTCCAGCCAGTTTCAAAAGAAGAGCAAAGTTCGTCAACCTTAAGCCGCGCTCGAACTTGCGCTTGCGTCATTCTCCTCTTGTTGAACTGCATTCCACCGTTGGGCTCATTCATGGCAGTTCGTTGACCCAGATGTCTCGAATAAGATTCAAACGTCTTTGAATTGAACGACGTGAACAACCAAGAATTTCAGCGACTTCCTCATTCGTGTGACCGTCCACTTTAAGAATCGCCACGACCCTTAGTTCTTGTTTGGGAAGCAAATCAAGCAAGCGTCGACACTCTTCTTTGGCCAACGTTGAAAACTCAGGGCTCGGCTCTTTTGAAAAGTACTGACTCAGTATGTGGTCACTGTCGTTAACTTGTTTGACATTGCCGCCGCGACGAATTCGACCTTCGTTTCGCGCCAGCTTTCGGGCACGATTGATCGTGATCACCGCGAGCAAACTCCAAAGATTCTCACGGTTGTCTATTTGGTCATATCGACCAACCTGGATGCCGCTACACAATGTTGCAAACGCGCTAATCGCGACATCCTCTTCGTCATAAACCGCCGTCGAACCCGTTTTCGTGCTGGCCAATGACATCAAACGAGATTTCAGAAAACCCCAGAGCAAGTCGGCAGCTGAATCGTCACCTTCTCTTAAATCATTGATCCAACGGGTTACCGATGGTTTGTGGACAAAATGCGGAACTTCCATTAACTGACTGTCCAAAGATAAAATTATCTTACGTGGCAAACATCGGCGGGGAATGACCGGCAATTGACTAGAGGGTATTTCAAAACCTGTAGTGGACTTCGCCAGAAGTCCCAGCTCGCTTTCAAAACAAAGGGAATTCTGGCGAATCCCACTACGATGATCGCACGATTTTAGGTTTTGAAATGTCCTCTAGAAAACCATTAAACACGTCTCAAAATCGAATGTCAAAGTGACTCTTAAAAATTGCGTCACATTTTTTACGGAAACAGGCTTCTCCATGTTGTATTCGTGCACATTTCTACCCATCCGTAACCTCTTGGCATATTCTCATGGCCCACGAAATTGGAAAAATCATCCTTGAGCATGCAGACTCAATCGCCAACCGCGAAATAGCAATCGAAAAAGCTCTACAACTCGGAATGAGTATGGCCGAAATTAAAACCTATTTGGATTTTCTGGACAATGCACGTCCAAAAAGGGAAAGCGATCAAGAAAAGGACAGGCTTCTTTCCGTGGCTCGTCAATCCAGATTTTTTAATCCAGATTACGCGCACAACAAAAAATAACCAGTCTCCAATAGCTGACTTTGCATTTGACGCGGGCCTACCGGCCCATCACCGCTTTCTGCCGAGAAGATTTCGAATTCCGATTGGACCGAGAGTTGTCACTGGCGTTAGTCGAACTACCAGATCTCCCAGGCGACTTTCTTTTCGCAGTAGCGTTTGACGCGCCGTTGGCCTTTGACTTCCGCTTACGTGCCGGCCTTCCAGAATTAGCACTTGTCGAACTCGAAGACGAACCTCGATTGCGATTGCGAGAATTTCTTTTTCGCGAATGTCGCTTGGATGAGTTCCCGCCGCGAGATCCTCCGCGCTTCCCTTTTGTTGGCGACGCATTGAACTTGATTGGACCAAAGGGCTCTTCGGTTTCCACTCGCTGATCGATGAATTTTTCAATCGCCAACAACTCACTCTGCTCATTGGGGGTACAAAATGAAATGGCAATTCCTTCGGCCCCTGCTCGTCCCGTTCGACCGATTCGGTGAACATAACTCTCGGCTTCGACCGGCATGTCATAGTTGATCACGTGAGTTACGCCATCAATGTCAATTCCTCGAGCCGCAACATCGGTCGCGACAAGTACTGAAACCTTGTTCTTACGAAACGCGTCCAACGCTCGCTCTCGTGCGTTTTGCGACTTGTTCCCGTGAATGGCCGCCGCGTTAATTCCAACTCCGTTTAGTTTTTTGGCAACTTGGTTGGCTCCACGCTTGGTGCGCGTAAATACGATCGATCGTTTCGCGGATTTTTGAGACAGAATTCGATCAAGCTGCGTAAACTTCTTGTTGGATTCCAACAACTGGACTTTCTGATCAATACGTTCCACACTAGGCGACTCGGGCGTGACGTTAACGGAAACTGGATTGAACAATAGTTTTTTAGCCAACTCGCGAGAGCTCTTTGGCAATGTGGCTGAAAAGAACAACGACTGTCGTTCTTCGGGAAGTGCCGCAATCACCTTTCGCAAGTCGGGAAGGAAGCCCATGTCCAACATCCTGTCGGCTTCGTCGAGTACGAAAATTTGAACATTACTTAAGGCGACATGTTTTTGCTGCATCAAGTCAACCAGCCGACCAGGCGTCGCGATCAACACGTCGACGCCACGCCGAAGAGTATTGACCTGCTTCCCTTGACTGACGCCACCGTAAACAAGAGCCAGGCTAAATTTCATATGCCGCCCATAGACGCGAAAGCTCTCGCTGATCTGGATCGCCAGCTCACGTGTCGGAGCGAGAATCAAAGTGGTCGGTCGTTTCGATACGACATTTGGCTTTTCATGGCCGATAAAGTCTAAAATCGGAAGTGCAAACGCGGCGGTCTTTCCCGTTCCCGTTTGTGCACAACCGAGGATATCAATGCCGTCAATCGCTGGTGGAATCGTTTGGGCTTGGATAGGTGTTGGTGTTTCGTAATTTTGTTCGCGCAACGACTTTTTTAAAGGCGCAAACAAGTCGGAATCGTCAAAGCTTTTCAATGAATTTCTCTCTTAGATTGATCGCCGGACTTTCCGCCCGGAGCTGTAGGATGGTCGAACAAATCAATGGCACGTTCAAGTCGATTTAGAACAATCGCTCGGAACATTTCCATGGTTCGGCAGTGGACATGGGTGACAAATGTCGGTGACCCGGAAAACGGTAATCCGTTTTCAATTTGAACAACAAGAAGGTTCAAAGAGTCGCTGCCTGAGACAGCGGAGGTCAAAGCCATGTCATATCAGATAGTGAACAAATATTGATCACCACTCAAAAACTAATTACACAGCTGAGTATTTAGTTTCGAAAGCCAAGATGACGCAGTCCCTAAAAGGTCGCATTCCTGTTAACCTTGGCGAATTGATATGCAATCCGATGGTCGGACTGCAGTGCTTTATATCGAAGAGGATACACGCGCTTCACTGGTTGACCAACCTCAAATTCGATTCAATGCCCGGATTAGCATTGAAATCAGCCAGTTTTTCTCTGACGATTGGATAAAAACAATTGCAGCGATTGCCAATGGCTTCCTTGGTTTGTCACCAAACTGACTTTGCCGACGAAAAAAAATGCACACACGGACCAGGGAAGAACCGCGAACTTGAACAAGCAAACCAAAGACTTAACCGTCGGTTCCATTCCGAAACACGTTGTCAGCCTTGCCCTACCAGCCAGCATCGGGCTTTTCTTTCAAACGATGTACAACGTTGTCGACACGTTCTATGCCGGCCAGGTTTCGGAAACGGCATTGGCCGCCGTGGGGCTGAGCTTTCCCGTTTTCCTTTTGGTAATTGGTACCAGCAGCGGATTGTCGCGAGGTGCAGCGGGATTAATATCCAATGCGATCGGTGCCAAAGCCAACGAAGACCAGCAGCGCTACACTTCCCAAACGCTGTCACTTGGAATTTGTATTTCGCTCATCTTAACGATTGTCGGATTAGTTATTTCGGATCCAATCTTTCGAGCCCTTGGCGCAGAAGACGAGTTTTTGCGACTGGCCAAAGCGTACATTCAACCGATCTTTCTTGGGACGATTTTTTTCATCATTAGCGGCGTCAGTAATGCGATCCTGACATCAAGCGGTGATACAAAAACGTTTGGAAGCGTTTTGGTCGTTGGTTTCTTCTTGAATTTAGTTTTTGATCCGTGGTTTATGAAAGGTGGATTTGGATTGCCGGCGATGGGCGTGGCCGGAATCGCGTGGGCAACAGTGTTGATTCAATTCCTTGGATCGATCTACCTGTTTTCAGTTGTCGTCCGACGCGGATTGCTTGAGTTTGACAACCTCTCAACATTTACACCCGACTTGAAAACATGGCGCGAAATCGCTGCCCAGGCTTTGCCCGCAACATTTAACATCATCTCAATCGCAATTGGCTTTTTTGCGATCAACTGGTTCCTCGAGCGATACGGCGTTGAAGCGATTGCAGCGTACACGGCTACAACGCGGATTGAACAAATCGCTTTGATGCCAACTTTTGGGCTGTACGCCGCGATTATGGCTTTAGTTGGACAGAACAATGGCGCGGGAAACATTTCGCGAGTTCGAGAAACAATGCGTTACTGCATTCTGATCGGCATCTCAGTGAACTTTGTAATGGCGGGTTTGATGTTCTGGTATTCGCCTTGGCTTATGGACATCTTCACCGACGATACCAAAGTGATTGATTTCGGAGTTCGGTGCCTGAATGTTATCGCTCCGATTCACTGGTCTTACATTTTGACGGCTACCCACATCGCGATGTTACAAGCTCTGAAGCGACCGAACTACGGATTCTTTGAAGCGATCACCCGAAAGATTATTTTGCCGTTGCCGATCCTCTGGTTGTTAGTCGTTCAGATGGATAAAGACATCGATTGGATCTGGTACTGCAACGCGGCCATTCAAATCGTGATGACGATTGTGACGGTCTACTTCGCATGGCGCGTGTTGCGCGGGCTATCGACCAAAGAATCGAAATCGATCGAAGGCGATAAAGCTGAGTGATCAACATCGTGTCGATCTAATTCTCTTTTATCTGCAGCTCCGCCCAATCGGTTGTGCCATCTTTTTCACGCGTAAACAAAAGTTCGCTTGAAGATTGAATGACGATTTCTGCCGTTGTATAGACGGTACAGCCATCCATCAAATGTCCGCCAATCGTTTTGCCTGTTCCATCACTAACAGATATGTGAATATGACTTCCATTGGTAGAAAGCGTCCCCGAAAGGCTCACGATTTCAAAATGCCCGGTCGCCTTTGTTCCCTCGCGCTGGTTGGCAAATCGAATATGGTAGTCAGTTAGAGATCCAGCACACGAAGCGATCCACCCAGCTCCGATTCGTTTGGTTTCGACAAATCGTTGGATAGATTGCTTGAGGTCTTCCCCTGGCTTCAATCGAATGGCGTAAGAAGTAGTTTGCGGCACAGGATGTTCCTTTGTGTCATTGTTTCCAACGAGAAGCAACAATACGAAACAGGAAATCATAGCAATTCGTTCGCGGGTCATGTTCAAAGTTCTTTCCTTCATAGCGACCAGTTTGTTCGATGTTGAGAATTCGCTTTCAACGAAGGCCTTCTAATCGACGGTTCGTTGTTGCGAATTACCGCCCAACCGATCAAGCAATTTTCCCTTTAGATTCTTCACAATTTCCGGATGTTCGTTGGCGATGTTTTTCGTTTCCCGTTGGGGCGAAAGGTGATCGTACAACTCAATGTTACCGCCGTCGTGGAGAATAAGCCGTTTAGAATCAGTACGAATCGTTCTCGCCTTTCGATGATAGGCGACCGCCGCATGCCCAGCAGCTTGAGGATCCTTTAAGATTGGGTTCAACGAAACACCATCCACAAAGTCAGGTTTCTCGACGCCTGTTAGCTCGCAAAGCGTTGGGAAAAGGTCTAGTGATTCAACCATTGATTTGGTTGCTTGACCAGGCAATTCGATCCCTGGATGAGAAATAATCAACGGCGACAGCAAGGACTCTTCAAACAAAGTATGCTTGCCCCAGATTGCATGCTCACCCAGATGCCAACCGTGGTCACCCCACAAAACAACGATCGTGTTCTTGTCGGCACCGGTCGACTTTAACTGCTCAAGCAGCTTACCGACTTGCGCGTCAGCGTAACTAACACACGCTGCATAGTGCTTGCGAACTTCGATCGCAAATTCAGCATCGTCGTTTGGGTTGCGACCCCAACGATCGTAATTCATAAACTCACTGGATTTGTGCCACGTTGTTTTTGTAGCCGGTTTCTCTGGATGCGGCGTTGTCGGAAGCTCGACGTCTTCATAAAGCTGAAGATATTTTTTCGGTGCACCAAACGGAAGATGCGGCCGCAGGATACCAACAGAAAGGAAGAAAGGTTTTGGTTCGGCGGTAAGCGTTCCCAACTGATTCAATGACTCGTCAATCGATCCACCATCAGGATAGATCGAATCCGGCCCTTCGAGCGACTGAAACACTTTCATCAGCGTGGTCTTGTCTTTTCGCTTTATGCGAACTTCTCCGTTGGCCAGACCGTGCATCCAACCGATCGGCGTCTTCCACTTTCCAGCAGGGAGTAGATGACGGTCCCAAGAGTCTGGCATTTCAAGCCTCTCAGGATCGTTCCATTGATCGCCGCCGCGACCGCCAGGGAAATGAGAAACTTTTCCAACCGAAACGGTCGTGTATCCGTGTTGGCGAAACCAAGCCGGCATCGATGGCGAAACAGAGTTCGGTGACTGTTTCAGTTTCTCCGCACGACGCATCAACGCATAGTTTCCAACGTCACCATACTGGCCCGTCAGCAGAGTGTATCGCGAGGCCCCGCAAGTCGGCGCTTGTACATAATGACGACGAAAGATTCTGCCGGCTGCCGCCAAACGATCGATATTCGGCGTATGAATATAGTCGACGCCATAACAGGCAAGTTCAGGTCGCAAGTCATCGACGCAAATCAACAAGATGTTTGGATGGTCGTCGCTTGCGTTCGCTTCGTGATAATCACAATGAAGAAACAAAACTGTTGCCAACAAGAAAAGACCGAACGAACTCTGCAAACGCAACTTATCGTCACGCCAGCTCAAAATAGAGCCAGCTCTCGCAATCACGTTTTGAATCGACTTGAATGGAATCAAGATATTCATCTTTCAATCAAAGGACTCTTCTGCGTTGCATCTATGGGAACATGGCAACCAAAGAAGTCAATCCTTAGATCGAGTTTCCAGAATGGAAATGGAAAGAAGCGGCCAAGCCTGAGACTTTGTTCGATCAGAGAGAACTGCTGGCCGCAGCAGCAATCCTCATACTCTGTGTCCCGTAGTTGCACTTGTCATCGAACGCGGGCAACGGGAAAATTGGTTTTCTAGATTCATCAATTCGCTGATGTAGTGAGTCGCCCAAAAGCGCAAGACGATGCTCAATCATCATCGTCGTTCTTTTGTAGGTTTATCTTCGACGACGCAAACAGGCCACGCCGGCCAACAGACCGAAGATCGCCACCGACGATGGCTCCGGAACAGGCGCGACACTAAACTGAGCGTCGAAGCGAATGCCTTCGTTGCTGATGTTTGTGACAGGTCCGCTCCGATAAGTGAAGCTCATGTAGTTTGCGCCAGCGCTATCGTAGGACCAATTTTGCGTGTGATCTGCAACGGTAATCCCAGTTCTAAGCGTTCCAGTGTTGAAGATGATGTCACTCCCGTTTGGGACGATATCGCCATCGGCAAAATTCGAAATTAGTTCGTTGGCTAGTCCTTCGTTGTCATCGTAGACGGTTGCGACACCGGTCGAAGTGATGTTTTCGAAAATTGGATTTCCGATTACGGTTCCACTCGTGAATAGTGTCATACCATCGATCTGCCAGCCAGGTAGCGGAGTCAGACTGAACTCCCAGACTCCGTCGGCTGTTTCGTTGGTTTCAGCATCGTTGACAGAAGCTCCAGTCGCAACAAAACTTGCTCCCGGCGACCAGTTCGCATTGGCGAAAGGGTTGGTTCCGCCGCCATAGGTCAATGTAGCGATCAAAGTGCCGGCTTGGACTCCGCCTTCAGTAACATTCGTTTGTACTGAGTACGTTGTTGCGTTGTTGACCAGAACAACTCGGGCGTTAAATGCTGAAGAAGTGTAAATCATGTCGGCACTGACGTGTGTCGCTGCTAAGGAAGACAGCAGTAGAAACAAAGCGAATATTTTGATCTTGAACATGGAAGGAGAATCCGAACGGGGGGATGAAGTGAGGAAGGGAACGGTTGCCTTTGCAAACTGTGAAGTGCACAAAGCAAATGTTTGATCGACCTTTCGAAAAGGCGCGCTAGATGGAGAGTTGCTGGATCATAAAAGGAAATCTGTTTCCCGCCTGATTGAAGTGGCAATTAGGAATTTTATGCTGAACCTCACGCTCCAATCGTTAGGTTCGGATAACCCGATCCTGATCTTGCTGTTAATCAATGTACTCTTAATTTGCGTCGGCACGTTTATGGACATGACTCCCGCAATCTTGATTTTCACGCCGATTTTTCTTCCGGTCGTAGAAGCGTTGGGCATGCATCCGGCTCACTTTGGTATGTTGCTGATCGTCAATCTATCGATCGGATTGTGCACACCGCCAGTCGGGACCTGTTTGTTCATCGGCTGCAAAGTCGGGAAGACAACGATCACCAATGTCATTCGTCCTTTGCTTCCTTTTTACGTGGCAATGTTGGCCGCACTCGTGGCCATCACGTACATTCCTGCCACCTCACTCTGGTTGCCAATACAGACCGAACAGCTCAAGCAGGAAGAAGTCGACAAGCTTGAATTTTTAGGCACCGCTCAAGAATGATTGACTTTCGCTTTCTTCAGACAAAGTCTTAAACCGCGTTAAATCGCGGTAATCTCGGTCACTATCTACGACCTGATCGCGCCCGCAGAATCCGAAATTTCGAAATATACGATTCGTTCTTCGTGGGGATTCAATTTTTCTCATCGTTCAAAAAACTGGTTTTTCGCGCCTCGTCGCACATAACCTAACTTTCTCGGACGACATGCACCATGACCACACATCCCGGTCTGCGCTTCAACGACGAAAGACTTTTCGAGAAAAACAAATGAATATGCTTAATACCATCGACCGAATGGAATCCGAAATTCGCGGATACGTCCGTTCTTTCCCAGTTGTTTTTGAATCAGCAACCAAGGCAACCTTGCGCACCGTTGATGGACGCGAGTTCATTGATTTCTTTGCGGGTGCGGGCACGTTGAACTATGGCCACAACAACGAAAAAGCCAATGAACGAATGATCGAATACATTCAAAAGCACGGTGTTCAACATGGACTCGATACGGCGACACGCGCCAAAATCGACTTTATCGAAACGTTTGAGTCACTGATCCTGAAACCAAGAAATTTGGACTTCAAACTTCAGTTCACAGGCCCAACCGGAACCAACAGTGTTGAAGCTGCGATCAAACTTGCTCGCAAACTGAAAAAGCGTTCACACATTATCGCGTTTACCAATGCTTACCATGGCCACAGCCTGGGCTCGTTGGCGCTCACCGGAAACCAATATTATCATGATGAGCATTACGGCTCGCACGACAACGTGACTCACATGCCGTTTGACGGATACCTTGGTGACGATATCGACACGAGCCTGTTGCTTGAAAAAATGTTGCTCGACGGAAGTAGCGGATTGCCAAAACCTGCTGCCATCATCTTGGAAACAATTCAATGCGAAGGCGGCATCAAAGTTGCTTCTCCGCAATGGCTGAAGCGAATCGAAAAGATCTGTCGCGATAACGATATCCTATTGATCATCGACGACATTCAAACGGGCAATGGTCGAACTGGTGAGTTCTTCAGCTTTGAAGCCTCAGGAATTCGTCCAGATTTGATTTGCCTTTCAAAGTCAATCGGCGGCGGACTCCCAATGTCATTGGTTCTCATTTCAAGAGAGCTCGACGTTTGGAAGCCGGGCCAGCACACAGGAACATTTCGCGGCAACAACTTGGCTTTCGTTGCTTCGCGTGCTTGTCTAGAGAACTGGAAAGAAGCCGATGCGTTCACAAAACAGACGTTTGCAAAAGGAAAACTTGTCCAAGCAGCTTTCCAATCAATCGTTGATTCCAACCCAACACGGAACTTTAGCGTTCGAGGTCGGGGAATGGTTTGGGGAATTGATCTAGGCAACGGTGAGCTTGCTGGCAAAGTCGTTCAGGAATCGTTTAACAATGGCTTGATCATTGAGACCGCTGGTGCCGATGGTCATGTCGTCAAATTCCTGGCCCCATTGGTTATTGACGAATCTCAACTTAAAGATGGATTGGAAATCTTGAACCGCGCCTTTGAGACGCAAATTGGTTCAGGTGATGCTTCATCGCAAACGACGAGTCAATCCTCAATCATGCCGCAAGTTGGCGACAACAACCCACCGTCAATCGGCAACTTCGTAACTGAATAGTCGGTTTGGCACACGAAACGAAACTCCTCTACCTGTTCCCCGCCTCGCGAAACTCAACATGCCTCAGTCTACAAACCAACCTGAATCACCTCCAAACCAGCAATGCATACTGGACAGGGAATGCTTGATTGGATTTCCTGAATTGTTTGCGGCCGCCGTGAAGAAATTCTCGGATCGCACTGCTGTTGAATTTGAAGGCAAGGTGTACTCGTACGTTGAGATTGATCGTTACGCGAATCAGATCGCAAACTTGATTCTGGGGACTGAGCCGCAACACGAACAGCGAATCGGAATCTGCCTCGATCGATCTCACGACGCGATCGCTGCGATGATTGGTATCTTCAAGTCCGGATGTGCTTTCGTGCCACTGGATCCGGAGTTTCCGCGCGATCGTCTCGAGATGATCGCCAATGACGCCGGCATCAAACACATTATTTGCGACGCTAACTATCGTGAACTCTTTGATCATGGCGAATTCCAGCTCATCGATTTGAACGAAGCTTGTGCTGACCAGTCGACAACCGACCCACAAGTCTCAATCGATCCCGATCAGCTCGCTTACATCATGTATACATCGGGCTCGACTGGCGTCCCCAAAGGCGTACAGATCGAACACGCAGCCTTGGCAACTTATTGCTGGGCTGACATCGAACGATACATCGTTACGGCTGAAGATCGAACGCTTCAGTTTTCAACATTAAATTTCGACATTGCGATCGAAGAAATTTTTCCGCCACTGCTAGTCGGCGGCAGCGTTATCGTTCGCCCACGCGAGCGAGCCAAAGGACATAATGAACTTTCGGAACTCGTAGAAGCCAATAACATCACAGCGATCCACCTTGCTACGGCCTATTGGCACGAATGGGTCGACTTGATGGTTGCTTCTCAAGCAAAAGTTCCGTCATCAATTCGTTTGATGATCGTCACCGGAGAGAAAGTCTCTGCGGAACACTATCGACGATGGAATGAGATCTGTGATCACGACGTTCATTGGTGCAACGCTTACGGTCCAACAGAAGCCACCGTGACCGCGACCGTGTTCATTCCTGATCGCGACTGGTCTGGCTCGAGCATGCCAATCGGAATTCCGCTTAAGCGATACACAGCGAAGATTGTTGATTTGGATAAGCGACCGGTTGGAAAAGACGAAACCGGCGAACTCCTCATCGGCGGACCGGCGCTGGCACGCGGCTATTTGAATCGGCCTGAACAAAACGAAAAAGCCTTCATTGAAATGACCGACTGTCTAGAAGGCGACACTGACAAAACAGCGACGCGATTCTATCGCACCGGTGACCTAGCCCGTTGGTTGCCAAACGGCAACATCGAGTTTGCAGGTCGCATCGATCATCAAATTAAACTTGGCTCTTACCGAATCGAACCCGGTGAGATCGAAGCCGTGATCAATCAACATGCCCAAGTGCTTGAATCGTTGATCACGTTCGATGAAGTCGAGTCAAAGAAATACTTGATTGCTTACATTGCTCAAGGTGAAAACAAGATTGAACTGACGGAAATGGTCAGTTTCATTCAGGACAAACTACCGCCTTACATGGTGCCAGCCCGTTTTGTGTTGGTTGAATCGTTTCCAAAAACGATCAACGGCAAGATTGACCGCAAAGGGTTGCCATCGCCAGCGGAAAGCCAGATCGCCAGAAGTGGTGAACTGAAAGCTGCAACGACTGAATTGGAACAAGAGCTTTGCGAAATCTGGGCCGACGTCCTCAACATTCCAGAGATCGGAATCGATGACGACTTTTTTGCTCTCGGTGGAAGCTCACTTTTGGTTGCCCGCGTGGTTGGCAAACTATGTGGCAAGTACGATATCGAAATTCCGGTTCGAGACTTCTTCGCCAACCCGACCATTGCAAGTATCGGACGTCAAATACAGATGTTGATTACAGGAACAGCTGTTCCTGTTGACAATGATTCTTCGTGGCGGCATCGAAAAAAACTGCCGATCATCAACCCACATTATTTTCAGGTCGACGAAAACAAACTGTTTGGCGTTCACTATCCACCTGTTGATAAAGATTCAAATCGCGCTGTGCTCATCTGCCCTGCCGTTGGCCATGAGTATGCACGTGGACATCGCAATTTGCAGCAACTTGCAATCATGCTTGCTCAACAAGGATGTCACGTTTTGCGATTTGACTATTCAGGGACGGGAAACTCGACCGGCAATTGTGAACAAGCTGACCCGCAACAATGGAACGCTGACGTTGACGGAGCAGCAAATCAACTTCGGAATCTGTCAGGCCTAAAATCAATCACCGTCATCGGACTGCGACTTGGTGCGACCATCGCCAGCCACGCAGAGCTTGCCGACATCGAAAATCTGATCAGCTGGGATCCTGTCATGTCAGCAGACGAACACCAAAAACAGCTTGATCAATTTCACGACGTTACCCTTCAAAACTATTCAAAGTTTTCAGTCGTCCGTCAACGTTCAGAAATCGATCAGGCTTACGGATATTGCATGACGGAAACGAAACGAAACTGGTTTGCTGAATTTTCATTCAATACAAACTCAACTGTGTCCAGACAATTCGTGATCGCCAGCAGCAACTATTTTGGCTCGGCGAAACCGGCTCTATCTCGAGAGACGCAATTGATCCATACACCAGACGAAATTTACTGGAACGATCAAACCTTCGCCGAAAGCGCATTCTCTTCTCCAACAGCTTTTCAGGAGATCAAAAGAATCGTACTTGGCGATGAAGCATCGAATCCGATTGGCAGGGAGGCATAAGATGGAAAAAGCACACGTATTCGGCAAATTCAACCAGCTGGTTGGGATCGCTCAAACTCCAGAATCCAAAGAATCTGGAGCACAGGAAGTTGCCGTCATTATGTTGACGGCTGGGATGCTGCACAGCACTGGTCCGTTTCGAATGTATGTCAACCTTGCACGACAGTTGTCAGTGCAAGGGATCGCATCGTTTCGATTTGATCTGTCCGGAATCGGCGAAAGCCTGCCTGTTGGAAGTAGTGGATCATCATTACAACGAGCTGCAGCCGAAGCTAAACAAGCGATGGACTTTCTCGAGCAAGAGTACGGAACCAAAAAGTTCATTCTTATGGGACTCTGCTCCGGAGCAGACGACGGATTCCACACAGCAATCGAAGACGCGCGCGTTGGCGGTGTAATTTTGCTTGACGGATGCGGATATCCAAATTTCCGATTTAAAGTAAATCGAGTTCTGAAACACTATTTGCCGCGAATTTTCAGCCTCAAATTTTGGGCGAAACGAATTGCCAGAATCAAGAAGGCAAAATCTGATTCACCCGAATCATTGCAACTCGGTGATGACATTCGCGAATTCCCTTCCCGCGAAGTCGCAGCCAGCCAGCTTCAACAACTTGTCGACCGTGGCGTCAAATTGAACTTTGTCTACACCGGTGGTGTGAATTGGTACTACAACTACGAAACCCAATTCAACGACATGTTTGCCGACGTTGACTTTAAGGACAACGTTTCCACTAAATTTTTGCCGCACCTGGATCACGTTGCGTTCCTGTGTGAAGACCGCAAGCAACTTATCGACGAACTTTGTGAATGGACAACGGCTAACTTTCAGCCAACCAACCAAACAACAAAGCAAGAATCGAATCGCACTTCCAAACCAACAAAAACAATCATGCCACCATTGGACTTCGCGCCAGGCATCAACGCCACGTCTTCAACGGAGACCTGTTAATGACCGATAAAACTCCAATCACTCGCAGCACCATTGAATCCACACTATTGCACGCTCCGCGCCGATGGACTCGGCGTGATTTGATCGTGCTAAAATTTGGTGGAACAAGCATTGGCTCGACACAAGAAGAAGGTCGAATCAAGATCGCCCGACAGACGATCGCTGGCCTGGTCGACGAAGGAAAATATGTCGTACCCGTTTTTTCAGCTTTTCGTCGTGGCCGCAGCCAATCGTCAAGCAAGATCAGCGTTACAGACATCCTGCAAAACTTCGAAAAAACGATCAAGTCGTCCGATGACTTCTGGGCAGCATCTTCGAACTTTCAAAAGCAGATCCGTGATATCCACTTCGATCTGATCAATGAACTGGGTTTGGCTGACGACGAAAGTCTCAACCTGCAGATCAATCAGGAACTTGCCCTGCTCAACGCGACATCTGTAATTTGCTGCAAGGCTTATGAACAAGTGCCAAGTCTAAATGACGCCATTTTGACCGCCGGTGAAAGACTGGTTGTGAAAATCATGGCTGCCTACCTCAACAAGAAGCATCAGGAAGGAAAATTTCCAATGCCTTGCGAACCGGTGACGGCGCTTGAACTTGGAATCTACACGAACAACAACTTTGGCTCAGCCAACATTATATGGAAAAACGCTGTTGAGAATTCCCGAGAAGTCATTCTAGGCAAATATCTCGAACAAGGCATCATGCCGATCGTCAGTGGTTTCGATGGAATTTACGATCCGAACAACAACTTCAAACCGATCTTGCAATCGTCTCGCGAAACTGATCTTGAGCGAGCGCATCACAATGTTTATCGCACCAGCCTTGGTCGTGGAGGCTCTGACTTGACAGCGACTTTCCTCGGCATGGCGCTTGATGCAGAGTACGTCGGATTCTGCAAAGAGACTTGCGGAGTGTTAACAGCTGATGACAAACTTGTTGGCGACAGCGCACGAACGATTGAAGTTCTGAATTACGAACTCGCGACCGAAGCCGGCAACATTTATTCGCGTGCGGTCGAGCCAGTTCGCGCCAGCGGCGTTCCCGTTCACATTTTTGATCCGGCTCGCCCTGAAAAACGGACCGTTATCTCAGAATGTCAGCTTAAAGAAGGAATCTACATCGTCGAACGACCTGTGCAAACGGTCAACGTTCGGGTCGGAAGTATTCCCGACGAGCCTGGTTCGCTCAATGAATTCCTCAGCGTATTCGCTGACAACAAGGTCAACGTCGAAGAAGTCTACCATCAGCGTAGCGGAACTGATTGTATTGTCGACGGTGATTTGGAAGACGTCGAAAGATGCCTTGAAGCATTGAAAGAACGCGGACTGAAGGTTGTTTCGCAGTACTCGTGGTACATCCGCGCAGTCGGAATCATTTCTGAAGAACTTGTTTCACAATTCAACAGCTTCATGAGCTGGCACGAACCACTCTCGCTATCGACGTTCCAAGTCGGTTCCAACGTTTTGACGGCGACGATCTCACGTAATCGAGCGGGTCTGCAAGATGCAGAAATCAAACGCGTCGAAAAGATCATCCTTGAGTTGCACGATCAACTTATTTGCCAAGAACTTGAATCGGCAACAACCTAATCTTGGCGTTGTCCAAATCTGTAGTCAAAGCTGTTGCGAATTCGAGATCGGCAGTTTGTGGAATATCGAAATTTCCGGCCGGCAATTCGACGATTGACCACCCTGTTTGATCGGCGATCTCGTCCGTCAAGAATCTTGGCCTGATGTGACGCGAATTCGTGCCCGTTTCGCCATGGCAATCGATCGACCGTGCATCGACGCTCATGCCAACCCCTAACGCTTTGAGCAAAGACTCTTTTCGCGTCCAGATTTTGTAGAACCGGTCATGCGACACTCTCGCAGCGGCTCTATCTTGTTGCACGAACTCAATTTCGCGATCGCAAAAGACTGGCTTCATCGCGGAGGCAATATCAAATTGACGGTCAATTTGTTCAACATCAACTCCGACCCTCCCGCCTCGCGCAGCCGCGATCAAGCAAAGCTGCCTTCCTTTGGCATCGATGTTTGCCGCATACGAAACATTAAAGTCCAACCCGGTATCCTGATGTTCGGCCGAAATCTCCGGACGGCCAAGCTCAGACTTAACCAACGTGACTTCCAAATGCTGCAATTCTAAAACCTGGGCGAAAAACTCAAACGTCGCTACGCGGGGTTCGCGCTGCTCAAAGTCTATGATGTACGGCGCAATAACAATCTCATTCGCTGCAATGCTAAACTTACCTGGGATTGACATAGAGTAAATTCTAACGGCTTGATATCTTTCGCAACACTATCCATCGGGCGATCATCAAACAGGAAAAAACAAATACTTGTTTCCATTCCAACCGACGTGCGTAGCGCGTAAAATACGCTGGCCTCATCGATAGTATCGGACAGATATCAGATCCAAACTAGCCTTCGAAACAATGACGAACGACAAGAAAGCTTCCTTCTTTGATTTATCACACCTTCGCGGCGACCTCCTTGGAGGGATAACCGCGGGCATTGTCGCCCTACCTTTGGCGCTGGCGTTTGGAGTAAGTTCCGGACTGGGTCCGAGCGCGGGGCTTTACGGAGCGATCTTTATAGGCTTTTTTGCGGCGTTGTTCGGTGGTACATCAACTCAGATCTCCGGCCCGACGGCTCCGATGACGGCCGTCAGCATGCTGGTCATCGCCGGAATCATTGCCGCCAATGACGGTGAAGTCTCCAAAGCGATTCCAATTATCATGAGCGTCTTCATGATTGCCGGATTGATGCAAGTCGCGTTGGGCGCATTGGGATTGGGGATGTACATCAAGTATATGCCCTATCCAGTTGTATCTGGTTTCATGACAGCGATCGGCGTCATCATCTTGGTCACGCAAATATTGCCTGCGGTCGGGTACTACCCCAAGGAAGATTCTGAGTTCGTGCAACAGTTTCAACCAAAGGCCGAGGGCGTCGTGCTTCAAAACATTTTGAAAGATCAAGCGGGAGAAGATGTTCTCGCTTTGGAAGATTTCAAGGAAACTGCCAACCTCGGACAGAACATTTCCGTCGAAGAAATAGAAAAGGAAGCAAAAACACTCGCGGGCAAAGAAGCATCTGGAGTGCTGGGAGCGTTGAAAGTCATGCCCCGTGCGCTCAAAAGCATCAACTGGCTGGAGCTGATGCTTGCCTTGGCGACGATCGCCATCATTTATGGCTTCAAGAGAATCACCAAGAAAGTTCCTTCGACATTGGTCGCATTGTTTGTTGTGTCCGGCGCGGCCATCGCATTTGGGCTCAACTATCGGCCCATCCAGCCAATCCCCAGCGGACTGCCCCGCCCTCTTTTCGAGATCTTTACGCAGTTTGATTTTCACAGCGTCACTCCGTATCTCTTTACCGCGCTTACGCTGGCGTTGCTCGGCACGATTGACTCCCTGCTGACATCCATCGTGGCTGACAACATGACCAAGACACGACACAAGCCTAATCAGGAACTGATTGGACAAGGAATTGGAAATGGTATCGCGGCGCTTTTCGGCGGGCTTCCTGGCGCCGGCGCGACGATTCGAACCGTCGTCAACATTCACGCCGGAGGTGTGACTCGCATATCTGGAATGATCGCCGCACTTTTGTTGTTGGTGGTTCTGCTGGCTCTTGGTCCAGTGGCTTCCAAGATCCCCGCTGCCGTGTTGGCCGGAATTCTTATCACCGTTGGAATTGGCGTCATGGACTACAAAGGAATCAAAGCGATTCCTTACATGCCAAAGGCAGAAGTCGCCATCATGTTGATCGTGCTGGTGCTTTCTTCTATCTGGAACCTTGTTTACGCCGTTGGTATTGGACTGGTAATTGCGTCGCTAATGTTCATGAAGACGATCGGAGATTTTACCGCATCGCAATCCAAAGTTGAGCCGCTTGGCGACGAAGACGCATGGGACGACGAGAAGGGAATGCCAAGCGAATTGAAACAGGAAGTCTTCATCAAGCACCTTAACGGACCGCTTTTTTTCGGATCGACCAGCGACTTTCAAACGTTAATGAAGCAGATCCCGCCAACCGCAACGACGATCGTGGTTCGCATGGCGAAAACAAATTACATCGATCAGTCGGGACTTTACGCAATTGAAGATTCGCTTACCGAATTGATCGAAAGTGATAAGACCGTCTTGCTGGTCGATTTACAACCTCAAGTGCGCTACATGCTGGAACTAATCGACATTGTTCCTGATTTGATTCCCGAGTCGCATATTTTCAAAAACTTTGATGACTGCCTGGCCTGGATCAAGCAAAACGTCCCCAATGTTGTCTAGATCCAACTCATGTTTGGAGTACCGGCTAAAGGCCAATCTGGTTCAATCGAAACTGGAGCGCGACCCAGCAACAGTTGCCGGAGGGAAGCATTCCAAAATTTGAACTTCATTGTCAGATTCGATTTGGTACGAACCGAGCCCGGCGGGACAAAAGAACTTGTCAAACGTTTTCAGCTTGATGGAGTGTTGCTCCGTCCTCAGCGTACATGATCCCGCCGTCACCACGCCAATGAAGAACGAATCGTCCTCGCGCTCGATAGAGCCGCTCACGACTGATTTCTTGACACCGTAACATGGCGTCGTTTCAGCACCGATCAAAGCGTAACGGGCTGCGTTCGAACTATACGATTTTTCCAGTTTCGGCTCAAACATGTATTGAGTTCGCACCAATGATTCTGGGATTGGATCGAAGTTGAAAATATCTAGAGGGTATTTCAAAACCTGTAGTGGACTTCGCCAGAAGTCCCAGCTCGCTTTCAAAACAAAGGGAATTCTGGCGAATCCCACTACGATGATCGCACGATTTTAGGTTTTGAAATGTCCTCTAGACAAAAGTCCAACCCACGGTTCATGAATCTGGCGGACTCAGGAAGCGTGTACCCGGCCCGTTCAAACTCAAATCGAACCACCAAATCCGAAGGCTCCATGATCTCGACCATGAAGACGCCTTCCCCAATCGCATGCGGAACTCCACCGGGAATGAACAACACATTTCCAGGCTTCACTAAAATCTTGTCAAAATAACTTTCCATCGTCACGAGATCTTGTTCTTCAATACATCGCCGAAACTCGTCACGGCTGGGAGGTCGTTGAAATCCGAGATACACGAATCCCTCTTCGACATCATCACGAACATCGAGAATGTAGTAGGCTTCGGCTTTGCCCGAGTTTGAATCTAAGTGTGCACTAGCAAACTCCGCCGTCGTGTGAGCTTGAAATTGCAGTCGCACTGCTGCGTCAAGCAGTTTCACCAACAACATCGGTTCTTGACCGAATCGCGCCACATGTTCGGCTCCGAGAAAGTAATTGGCGTCGAGAGAAATCAATTCGGGAAAAAGAATTTCTTCCCCATCGATAGACACCTTCGAGATGCCTTCGTGTTCATCATGCGAATCCGGATTCCGCGCCGCAGTGGTTGAACCGATCCAATCCTCTGGATAATGTCCATCCTCAGGAACTGACTTCCCAACAATCTGATCCAGAATGCGGCCGCCCTGGTAGCTTCGCCATACTCGGTTTTGCGGCAACTCGATGAAACGATCCCGATAGTTCATTTGCTTGCTTGTAAATAATCTCGGCAAAATTTCAACGACTAGAATTGACTACTGGTTAATCAGTTGCCAAACGCCATTGATTCCCATGGCCGACGTCACGATTGAAAACAGTAGAATCAGAAACAGGATGACATTGGTGCCAAGTCCATTCCGGTGGTCTCCCATCAAGTCTCGTCGATTTCCAAGATACAAAATACAGCCGACGGCAACTGGCAAAATTACCGAGTTGAATGCCTGCGAAACGATCATCACGAAGACAGGACGTGCTTCAAAAATTGGAACGACAAGCCCCAACAAAGAAATGAAAAAGACCATCGCTCGATATTTTGGGAGCGTCATATCTCGAGGCGTTTGATTGTAATCGCAAAGCAACCAAGGGAGCATCAACACATTTGGAAACTGCGATGAAACACCAGCGGCAATGATGCCAATCGCAAACAAAGACGTTGCCAACGGTCCAGCAACGGGCTCCAACAATGCAATCATTTGCGACGCTTTTTCCAGTCCAATCTTTTCGACATACAAAGTCCCCGCTGCGGCAGCCATAATCGCACCGCTGATCAAAAACATTAGCGTTGCTGACACCGCTGCATCGTTTCGCTGAGTCTTGAAGTCAGCAATTGCCCAACCGGCTTCTTTCACCAACGTCGTTCGAATAATAAACAGGCCGGAAAAACCGTGGTACCGACCATCGATGCAATCACCAAAAATGGACCTCTTCCTTGATCGGCTGAAACATCTGGCAAGTTAGGAACCAAGCCCTGCAAAATCTCTCGGGGCGGCGGCATCATGATGAAAAAGTTTATCAGAAAGCAACAAGCCATGACGGCCACGATGACTGCCATGCTGCGTTCAAAAAACTTCGTCCGGCCGTTCCAAAAAATAAAGTAGACCAGCACGATAAAAAACGCTGCAAAGTAAACCGGCGCGATTCCACCTTCAATGAATGACTTGGACCATTCGAAACAAATATCGGCCACAATTCCCATGACACCCATCACGCTTCCGCTCACACCGGCAGTCAGCGCGACGATAAAAAATATTCCCACGGCGGGATTGATGTGTTTTCGAAACGCTTGCAATGCCGTTTCGCCGGTCACCAGGGTGAACTTTCCATAGACGTTGATCATAAAGAAAGTCGCTAAACACGACGCGACGATTGTCCACAGCAGTGACATGCCGTAAGTCGCTCCGGCTTTCGCCATGGACGTTACACTTCCGGTGCCAATGTTGAATCCCAGCAAGAAGATTCCCGGAAGCACCAACGCAAAAAGTTGGGCGAATCTTCCAGGCTTATTATGCTCAGCGCTGGGATTCGATTCAGAATTATCGATACCGGAACCTTGCATCTCTTTGAAATTTTGATCGGGAAGGAATCGACAGGGTTGTCATCATCTGTCAATTTCAAACAAAGCGGAGGACACGGGGGTCGAACCCGCAACCCTTGCGGGCAACTGATTTCGAATCAGCCTGCTAGCCATTCGCTTATCCTCCGGCTGTCTTCACCGATCTGATCATCCAAAAACCGATCGCCGCTTGAATGCTAACGAACCAAATGGCACTCCTCAAATTCTAACAAAAGCGAAATAAATTGAAATCCAAAACCGGAGTTCAACCTGCGTTTTTGAAATTAACAAGCAGGACTTCTTTGTGGCCCCCGAATCAGAAGCTTAGAGAGCGAACGGGAAATTTAGTTCGGCCTAAGGACGTGGCATTTTCAGAATTCCGTTTTGGAAAAATTCGACGGCCTTTTTCGTTTCGACGAAATTTCAATCGCCCGAAACATTTTCGAGATCGACGATCGACGGCGGGCCCTCAATCCAACCTAGTTCGTTAAGAAAACGATGCATGGCAATGACCGTTTTGCGGTACCAAATCCCATCGTCTCGGCTCCTGTTGAAGAACCCGTGACCCGCTCCTTCGTAAAGCCGCAGCTCGCTCTTGACACCAACGGCCGCCATAAGGTTGCGAAATCTTCTGACCGTCGCGGCTGGAATCAAGTGGTCTTCTGAGCCATGAAAAACAACATGCGGTGCATCGTCAGGTGTGATATTGTGCAACGGTGAAAATTCCGGATACCGATCGCCAACTCTTTCTGTCCCCCAGCCTCCGGGGCCATTGTCGTACACGGGATTGAATAGCAGCATCGCATCAGCGCGTGCCGAAACAGCCAAGTCATCTTGAGGATCATCTAGCCCATCAGTTGTGCCCAAATACGCTGCCAAGTGACCGCCTGCCGAACCACCACCAGCGGCGATACGATTCGGATCGATTCCAAACTGGGCTGCATTGGCTCGGACGTACCGCATCGCTGATCTGGCATCTTGAATACAAACAACAGGTGGCTCATTTTCATCAGGGTCAAGCAATCGGTATTCAATTAATCCACAAACGACTCCCTGCTTTGCCAGATATTTGCTTTGATCAAGAAATTGTGTCCGACTCCCCCCGATCCATCCGCCGCCGTGAAAGAACAAGACTGCGGGACGACTGTCGCTCGGCGACCAACTCGTCGGCTTGACCAGGATCAGTCGTAGATTCCGCTCGACAACAGTTTTGTACTCAAAAAAACTGCCATAGGGGAACTCTGGTCGGCAAGTATTAACGTTAAACAGTCGAAACGCGTCATCAAACTGATAAGTTCCGTAAGGTGTGTAGCAATCAAGCCCGCTACCGCCGTCGATCCGCACGAAAAAGTACTCACCATCGCCGACTTCGATTGTGTCGCGCCCGGAACCTCCATGAACAAGCAACGGCCCGATAAAGCAGTTCTCACGATAGGAAAAATCCTTGGGGCCGCCAAATGAAAGTTGGTCCATATTCGGCCCACCATCAACCTCAACTCTTCGCACAAACATTGAACGATGCGTTTCAAATTGATCGTTACCCCCACCTGTCGTCACCACAGTCAGACCATGAACCGTCGACGCGAGGAAAGAGACATCGTCATTGCCTCCGCTTGTCTCCACCAACAAGTCTTCGTTGAAAACTGAGCCAGCAGTACACCTGACGTTATCGTTGCCGGCACCGGTCTGGATCGACATGTCGCCAACATCAGCACCAAGGATAAACACTCGATCATCTCCAGCACCGGTTTGAATTTCCACGTCGATGTCTGGATAAGATTGAACGGTCTGTGTTCCGCCCACATTGACCGTCGAACTAATAATGACATGGTCGTTTCCGATTCCCGTAAAGATGAGAATGCGTTCAACGTCGGTCGCATCGAACGACCGGACAACTTTTGACGACCAGTCATCAGAGGACGCTTCGACGCGAAGCAAGTCATCCTTCTTGAATTCAACTGAGAACACACTGTTTGGATTCGAGCCAGTGTCAATGATCCTCAGGACGCCATCACTTAGACTTGCACTCATATCCGCGAATGCGAAATTTGAAAATGCAAACCCAACCATGCAAACAACAAGAAATTTAGGGGTCAAAGAAATCATTCGCGAATTAGACCAATCGGAATCAAAGAAGCAGCGCTAGAAGGCACATTATTTTGAATGAGAAAAGTCAGAATGCAATGCCATCAAAATTCCGAAAACTTCGCAATACTGAGGTGATCTCTCAATTCCACTGGAAATGCAGAGGCCAATCATCTGCGGTCCAACGTCACTCCGATCGACTCCGAATCTGAGGTGCCGGTCAAGAACAACTCTGACTGTGTTCCAAGGTCGGATTGGCAGTTGCCAGCGAACCAAATGCAACATCAATTCGGGTTCAACGATCTGGAAATGCCAGCAACTAATTCCCCGTAAAAGCGAAGAAAAACACGCTTGAAACACGCCATCTAAATCGGGGTAGGACTGAATCGCTGACTTCTGATAGTTTTCTCTTTGGAAGAACGCATTTGCGGGCTGTTGAACCAAATTGCTCTGGCTGCGTACTGACCGGATTGATGGTTGGGGTTCGCATTCGATCACCCGTGATGAACCAAGCTCCAACCCTACGTTTGCATGAGGCAAATGTATTCAGCGTCCATGGAAGGGAATCCCGATGCTAAAATTGCGATCGGCAGTTGTGCTGTCCATATTCGTCATTAGCTTTGTCACATTGGAAGCAGTTTCGTGTACCGAAAGTTGCTTCGCGCAACAGACGTTCGCGACCGGATATCCAGATGTACGGCAACCCGTTCGGCAACCCTTGCGACAGCCGATTCTTGCTGGCAATCCTCTTCTCGGCCGAAACTCGGCGCGACAACCACAAGCTGAAACAACCAACTTTGTTGTGTACGCGCCTGACGAATTTTTTGCACGCCAAGTCGCCCAAGAAGCCGAAAGCTACCGCCGAGAGTTGGCGATCAAATGGCTTGGCTACGCCCTGCCCGACTGGTCGGAAAAGTGCCCGATCCGAGTCGAGATTCAACCGCATGCCGGTGGCGAAACAAGTTTTGCGTTCATGACACAAGGTGGCCCAACGGGAATTCCAACCGCGTGGGACATGAAAATTTTTGGACCACCCGACCGATTGCTTGATGCAGTCCTTCCTCACGAAATCACCCACACGATTTTTGCGACGCACTTTCAACGGCCACTTCCAAGATGGGCTGACGAAGGCGCATGCACAACCGTAGAGCATGAATCAGAAAAACGAAAAAACCACAGCTTGCTGATGAACTTTCTTTCCGCAAGCCCATCACGCGGCATCCCTTTTAATCGCATGTTCACCATGCGAAACTACCCACGCGATATCCTGCCGTTGTACGCGCAAGGATTCAGCGTCGCAAAATACTTGATCATGCAAAAAGGTCGTCGACATTTTCTGGACTACATCGCCGCGGGGATGAATCGAGAAACTCCCGGTCGCGAAACGACGGCTTGGGACCAAACCACCGAACAGTTTTACGGCTACAAGGATTTGTCTGAACTTCAGGTTTCCTGGATCAAGTGGGTCAAGAACGGAAGCATAGAAAAACCAATCCCAGGAAACGAACCTAAAAGCGATCGACTACCCGACGGCAACGAGCTGAATGACCGATTCGCAAGCATTCCTCAAGCTGCGGAAGAACGTCAAACTGCCGTTGCGCGACAAGTTTCTTTTGTTCGCAACGATGACGAGGTCTTGACGATGAATAAAGGCTGGTACGCCAAGCAAATGAAGGTGGGAGCGGAAAACAAAACGGCTGCTGCAAACGAACTTTCTTTTCCTGACCCCGGCCCGATCGACAAGATGTCGACCTATCGAGAGAGTTTACCGCCCCAGCCCCCGGGTAATGGTACAATCTATCGGTAGTTGTCATTCGGTAGATGTGGCTTTGTTGATTTCGCATGAGCTTGTTTAGCAATTTATTCAAACGGCAAACCTTCAAACGGCATCTGGATTCTTTCGCCTTAACGCGCGAAACGCTGTGGACGTCGATCGCCGAAGCGATTCAGGTCCAACATCAAAAAGGCAAGACAGTCTTCCTGGTCAGCCACTTCCTTGACTCTTTTTCGGCTTCTCAGTCACTCGTGGAAGCTCACCGGTTTGACTACGAGATTCTGGCAAAACCCATTTCGAATGAATGGCTGAAATCAGAAATCACTGAAAATACTGCACAGGCTCCTGGCGAATTGAAAGTTCAGCTTGCGCTTTCAGACTTGCTGATCGCGCCCGAAAACAAGTTCAACGTACCGGAGACGCTTCCGCAATTCGCAATCATGGTTGTCGAAATTCATCCACTGAGCATCCGTGATCAACAGTTGGCGGAGTTTGCGGAATCCCTGCCGGGCAAAGTTGAGCTAGGTTACTTTATGGCACTCGACGACGCTGTGCTTCAACGAACGGTTTCAAAAGAAACGATCGACGTTTTGAGACAACTTGGGTTGGGTGAAAACGACTTGATCACCAGTAGCCTGATTTCGAAACGTCTTCGCAAATTGTTGCGGATGCAGACGGAAAAAGTGATCGAGCATCGAGAATCGAATTCAGCCGACGAATGGTATGAACTTCACGATGCCGAGCTGGCGTGATTCACAGCCGTGAATGCTGCGAAGTCGTTTTGCAATTTCAGATCGCCATAAATCACTCATCGCTCATTCGGCTTACCAAACCTGGCGATCGGCCAAAGAACAGCCAGTCCGTCTGTTCGACGTTGGCGAGTTGATTCCAAGCCGTAACGCTCTCGACACGAACGTCTGTAAAAACTTCTTCCATGTTAGTAAGCAATGGACTACTTTCGTCGTATGACCAAATCCCAATCACTCCACTGGGATTCAAATGTTGACGAGCAAGCTTCAACCCGTCGACCGAATAAAAGTGCTTACTTTGTTCGCCAAGCACATCTTCCGGTGAATGGTCAACATCGATAACGACCAAATCAAATTTGTCGTTTTTCCTTACTGGCTCGCAAAGCCGCGCGTAGACGTCGCCTTGCGAAACCGTCAGTTTTTCTTCAGCATTTAACTGGTCTGCCAGTGGTATCAAGCCGTCTTGCAACCAACTGATGACTTGTGGCAAATACTCAACGGTTTCAACCGTTCCAATTTTATCTGACTTGAGCAACTCAGCCGCGGTGTACCCCAAGCCCAAGCCGCCAACGAGCACAGACAACGGATGACCAATGTCCTTAACCAATTCCAATCCAACTGTCGAAAGAGCTTTCTCTGAATCGGTCAAGAAACTGCTCATCAAAAATTCATGATTGAGCGTGACCTCTGTCACCATTTTGCCGGGCTGGGATAGTAACTCGCGGCGGCGAAGACAAAGTGTTCCTAGCTCGGTTTCTTCGTAAGCAAGAATTTCGATCGACATACTTGATTTCTATTGGACATGGGCGAATGAGCACTCAATAGATAGGAATCCATAGAATTAGTCGAGCCTAGATTAACTTGCGTTTTAGATTGGAGACTAGATCACAGTGGCTGGACAATACCATTGCGTTCTGAAAGTTGATAGGGTTTTCAATACCAATTAGACTCTCGAGAACAGATCTTCCATCTGAAATTAGGATCGTTATGGAATTAAATAGAAACCGTCGAAACTCGTCCAATGCGAATCGATCCAGTCTGAGCTATCAGAGACTGGAAAAAAGATGCCTGCTTGCCTCGATCGGCAACGGAGAGGAGATCATCGACGATATCGAAGTCGGCGAGTTGGTTGAATACGACTTTCAGGTGGATGCTCCCGGAACCGTTCGGATCGCCATGGCACAGGAATCCGGAACGGGATTTGCGCGAATATTGCTGGAAGTCTTTGACTCGAATGACAATCTTGTTCAGTCGAGCAATGACGACAACTCGACCGCGCTTGTTACTTTTGACGCACCGCAAGCCGAACTATACAAAATTGTCTTCAGTGATGTTGACAACGACCATGCACTTGGATTCCGCGCGCGGGCGGCGTCGTTTTCGTCTGAACTCATGCTGATTGAAGGTCGAGACAAAGTGCTCCGAAACGGAATCGCGGAATGGGCCTTTACACCTTCCGGTTCGTTTACGATCTTTCCGCTTGAAGTACCCGACTCCGGCATGGTTCGAATTTCCACACTCGACAGGTCGAGCATCGGTGGCCGCCCACCCGACATGATCTTGTATGGTCCTGATGGTCAACGCATTGAGACCATCGATGCACGCCTTGGCGAAGACTCAACCGTTGAGTTCAATCCAACTGAAACGCAAACAGTAACGGCTGTTGTTTTTAATACATCAGCCGCGGACTATGTTCGCGCAGTCGTCTTGCCAGGCGATTTGAAACTTGATGCAGGATCACCAGATAGCTTCCTGGACAACGGAGAAGAAATATCAAGATTCTTGGTTGAAGGACAGTTTGCTCTGCTTCATTTTGTTGTAAACCAGGCTGATCAGGTCAGGTTCAATGTTAGCGACCATCTTCAAAACGGAAGTCCAATTCTCAAGGTATACAGCTCGGACGGAACTCTCGTGGGTTCTGACTACCAAGACGGCACTCACGCAACCGTCAAATTCACTGCCGCTGAATCAGGAGTCTTTACCGCCATCGTCAGCGATCACGGAGCGGATACAGACACGTCATTTTTGGCTCGCATGGCTATTGTTCCAGGAACTCCGCAATTGATAACTTCAGATGCGGTTCTCGAGCCCGGTGTCGAGGTTCTAACAAGTACACCAAAATTTGGCTTTCGAATCTTCCCTTTACATGTCGCTTCAGCGGGTCAGGTAGATTTCGAGTTAAGCGGTATTACAAGCCGAAGTTTCGCACTACTGGAAGTGTATGACTCGGACGGCGACCTGGTAGCATCCGGTGGAAGTCAGAATGCCACGCGACTGGAAGTTGATTTTATGGCAAGCGGTTCTGAAACTTACACCGCATTCGTAAGTGCTCTGTCGCTCTCCTCCGGCACTGCCGACGGTAGCATGGGATTCACAATCGAAGCCAACTTCAATGGAGGAAACTTTGTCGTTGGCCGACACGCGTACTTTAACAACAGTTTCTATGATGGAGATACTACGTACTACTCCTCGAATGATGACGATGCGGCTGCAACCGGTAAACGCGCGTTGCTTCCAGGACAAACGGCGACCCGAGCCAATTACACCAACTACGATAAAGGCATCAATGGAGTTTTTATCGACGTCAATGGATTGGCAAACCCAAGCCAATTGTCAACGGATGACATTGTTCTGCGAACAGGAAACGGCAACAATGTCTCCGATTTCAACTTGCTCAACCTGACTCCGACCATCGGATCTAGATCGGGCGATGGAAATGGCGGAAGTGACCGAATTGCAATTATTTTGCCCGACTTTGCCGTTACCAACGAATGGTTGCAAGTGACTTTGCTTGCCAATGCGACAACCGGATTGACGGTTGATGATCAATTCTATTTCGGCAACTCAATTGGCGACGTGTTTAACTCTTTCGAGAGTGCACGTGTCAACCTGGTGGATGTCGGTCAAGTTCGCGTTAATCAAACCGGCCTTAACGGCGGCAGTACGAGGAGTTATTACGATATCAATCGGGATGGACGAACTAACCTGGTTGACGTTGGAATTACCCGAAGCAATCAGTCTGGCTTTTCAGGATTAAACTTGATCACCGCCCCTGACGGAACTGGCAACAAAACCAGGACCGTAGATTCAAAGCCAAATTTCGATTCCACTAGTCGCGTACCAACCAACTCTCGCTTGAATCCTCGCGTCGATGACGCCCGCGCAAGAAGTCGGTGGTTCGCGGCGAGTCCGAGCAAATTGGAAGCTGGACTTTCTAGATCCGTCGTTTCAAGAACTGGTACCGTCGGTTTGGATACCGGTTATCAATTCGATAGCTCAAGAAACAATCGGCAAGTTGGTTCTTTCGTGACCGACAATTTCTTTGCAAACTTTGGGAAATTTGAGAGCTCGATCATTTAGAGGGCATTTCAAAAACCAATGTAGGGCCGGTTCCTATTGGCCAAATCTTAAAAAAACCGCGGCCGGTGGGAACCGGCCCTACGCCAAGTCGGTTTTGAAATACGCTCTCGTTGAAAAACGATCGTTTAGAAGACTGCCAAGTACTCTACGGCGTAGCCGCAAGCGAATGAACCAAATTCAAGAGCTGAGGAACAAATTGGCGGTTGGCCTTTGCGCGATGGCTGAGAACGGCCTTCACGGCGTCCCCCAACTCGGCAAACGTCAAACTGTATTCGGGGATTTCAAAGAGAGGGTCATAGCCAAATCCGCTGACACCGCGGGGCGCTTCGAGAATTCGCCCGCGACACTCCGCTTCGCAGTCAACATGCACGATTCCCTCCGGGTCTGACAAAGTCATGTGGCATGTGTACCAGGCTGTACGTTTTTCTAATGGTACGCCAGTTAGCTTCTCAAGCATCAACGCATTGTTTTTTTCGTCGGTCGCATCCTCACCAGAGAACCTCGCCGAATAAACACCGGGAGCTCCATCGAGAGCCTCAACCGACAGCCCGCTGTCTTCCCCCAAAACCCATTGCCCCAAATGAACGGCTTGCTCAGTCGCCTTTAGTTTTGCGTTGGCTTGAAATGTCGCGCCTGTTTCGTCAACTTCGATTGCATCCGGAAAATCGTCCAAACTCCTAAGCTGAATCGTATCGTAAGGCGCAAGCAAATACTCAAGCTCTTTTCTTTTTTTCGCGTTTCGCGTTCCGAGCACCAAAACAAACGGCTTCATGTTCACCATCCAACTATTATCGTGGGCAACAAGGCAGTCCCTTGCTTTTGATATCGTAACCATGGATGGCCATATTTTCGAGGAGTTGTTTCCTCGCAAATTTGTGGTTCAAATTGAATTTTGTTATGTATCAAGGTAAATAGCGGTTATCCCCTTTAGACCCAAGAACGAATTTACACAGGCAAAACCCTTCGAGTTGGATGACGATGGCGAACACAAAACAGGAACAAATTTTCATCGAAAAGCACCCTGAGTCAGGGTACGTTTTGAAAACGGAAATGGTCGTCCGTTTCCCGATCGAAGTCGTATTCGGATTTTTTTCGGACGCTCAAAACCTCGAGGCGATTACTCCGCCTTGGGTCAATTTCAAAATTTTGACGGAGATGCCGGTTCAGCTTCGGCAGGGCAGCCTGCTGGATTATTCGATCCGGCTTCACGGCATTCCGATCAAATGGCGAACTGAAATTTGTGAGTGGAATGCACCGCATTACTTTGTCGATCAGCAACTTCGAGGCCCGTACAAGAAATGGTATCACGAGCATTCGTTTGTCGATCTCGGTGACGGAACGACGTTGGTTCGCGACAAAGTCCATTACAATCCGCGAGGTGGTAGCTTGATTCACAAATATTTTGTGAAGCCGGATTTGAGAAAAATCTTTGAATATCGCCAACGCAAGCTGGCCGAAATTTTCCAAACGGATACGATTTCAGTATCCAACAGAGAAGCTCAACCCGTGTCAGTTTGAATTGGCGGGCAAAGTTTCATCTGCTTCGCCCAGTCAAAGTAAATCGTGAACCGCCTTGAATTCTATCCTCTCCAAGATCGTCGAGCATAAAAAACTCGAAGTCGCACAAGCCAAGGCCGCCGTCGCGATTGATGACCTGCAAACCAAAGTCCATCACGCGGGACCTCCTCGCGACTTCTGCGCAGCTCTGCAAACTCCTGACTTCGTCGACTTGATCGCGGAAGTAAAAAAGGCGAGCCCATCCAAAGGTCTGATTCGTGAAGACTTCCATCCATTGGAGATTGCCAAAGCTTACGAGTCTGGTGGCGCGAGTTGCCTTAGCGTATTGACTGACGAAAACTTCTTCATGGGAAAGCTCCCCTATCTGGTCGACGCGAAAAACGCGACCTCGATTCCTGTCTTGCGTAAAGACTTTATCATTGACCCGTATCAGATCTTCGAGGCCCGAGCCGCGGGAGCTGATGCCGTCCTACTGATCGCCGAATGCTTGTCGCCGCAACAGTTGAAAGACTTTTACGAAACGAGCACGGGACTGGGCATGACCGCGCTCGTTGAACTTTACGATATCGCCAACCTTGATGCAGTACTTGATTGCGGGCCAAACTTGGTCGGTGTAAACAACCGGGACTTGAACACATTTGAGGTCGATCTGAAGCACTGTGTCGAAGTGAAAAAACTGATCCCCGAATCAATCACGTTTGTAGCCGAAAGCGGAATCTTCACGCGGGAAGATGTTGAATTTTTGTTAGCTCACGACGTTGATGCGATGTTGGTCGGTGAATCTTTAATGCGAAACGACAATATTGAGCAAGCCGTTAGAATACTGCTAGGGCGTTGAATTTGCCGCGAATGTCCTACCCGAAAAAGCCGGAATTCTCAAGCAATTCACAATCTGCTTTGCCCGCCACGCCGATTGAAATATAACTGATCAGAGCTTTGATAAGCTTTGTTCGCAACTCTCAGGTCGGTCACCGATCGTTTTAGATTTTGAGCACCAAGATGGCATCTGAAAATAAAGATCCAAGAAAACCAACCATGATGGAAAATGTTAAGACGATCAACAGTGTCATGCGCACGGGCATGATGGCGGCGATACTTGGTTGCGTTGGGTTTGGCGGCTACTACGGTTACAACAATTACGTTAAACCGAGCGCCCAAGCCAAGCAAGCGCTTGCTGACCTTGAAGTCACCAAAGGAGAGCTTGCCGAGAAAGAGCGTCTGCTGGAGGAAACCGCAGCCCAGAATGACAAGCTTCAAACCGCGATGAAACTGCTCAAGATCGATCGCCGAGTCGCACGTCTGAAAGTCCTGGAGAAGAGCGTTGATGAAGCAGGCGAGCCGATCATGAAGGTTCGATTTTTTGAACTCGACGCAAACCATGAAGTAATCGGATCACCTCGCGACTTTACCTTGAATGGCAAAATGTTTTTCATCGATTGCTGGGTTGCAAAATTCGAAGACGAATACATTGAGCAAGCTGATGAGTTTCGCGCCGCGACGATGTTTGCTTTTAAGAGCATTTACGGCGACGCGCAGAATCCGAAAGATGGATTTCCACTCGACGTTGAATCCGATGACAAGCCGCCAGGGATTTACGGTGATTCAGATAAAACCAAATTTGAAAAGAAAATCTGGAAAGACTTTTGGTCGGTTTGCAATGACTTGCACAAACAAAAAGACCTTGGTATCCGCGCGATTCACGGGCAAGCCAACTACCTTCCGCCCGAAGAAGGCCGGACTTATGAAATTACGATCCGGGCCGGCGGAGCAGTGGGCATCAAAGCGTTGCCTGTCGACGAACCATAATGGTGTGATCCGACACATTGATTTAGCGAGAGTTCCGTTGACAAAAATTGAATTGACCTGCCCGACTTGCGACTTCACTGGTGAGTTCGTTCGCCTCAAAGTTGGGTTCTTTGCCGGCCTGGGTAGTTGGTTTCCTCTTATTGCACTTTCTTTTAAACGTCGAAAACTACGAAAGACTCGGGCGTGTCCGAAATGCGGCACTAGAATTGAGTCGAAGGCGTTTAAAGATTGAGCGAATTCGTGGCTGGCTTAACGAAACCTCTCCTGAGTAGTTTCGAAACGCATTTCTCGGCTACGGCAACTCATGCAAGAAAACAGGATTCGGACACAGATGGACGGCGGCCCAAACGGCCAAAAGGAATCACCGCACCCGTTTGCAATCAAAAACCAACGTCTCGGTTTTCCCATCGTGCTCGGTAACGACTTCAATCTTCATTTCATCGATTGAAGACTCGGTCGCTCGGCTGAATTTCAGCCCTTTGAATTTGATTTCCGTTTCGGATATCGACTCCAAAGGAAACTCAACCGACTTGTCTTTTTCTTCCCAGCCGACGAGACCTGGACCAAAGTGCTTCAGTCGTAAAACGTAAGAATCTTCGTGAGGCACGATTGTCATCAATTCATAAAAGACAACTTTGTCGTCTTGAATCAGTTTGAACATTCCCAACATTTCACCCGCAGTTGCAGGATTCCAAGTTTCTTCGAATTGGCCACCCAGTGCATCTCCCGACCAATGACCTGAGATCCAATCCATGTCAACAATCGAGAACTTGCGTGTCGTTGCCGACAAATCACACACAGAGATGTTTCGATAGGCGATCGTGCCCACCATGTCTCCATGAATCTGCAACGCGATAATCCCTTTGCGCCAAATTGAATCATCTTCTTCGACGAAGTCTACCGTTTGGACTCCGTTGAGCCACAACTGAACACGATTCCCGACGGCACGAATGCGATAGGATTGCCAACCGTCTTCAGGGATCGCAGCTGTAACTTTTTGGCTGACTGTTTCATCAGGACGGGACAGAACTTTGTTCCGGCGATGTTCGTCGTAGAGACAACCGTGATATCCTTCACCGATATCAGCTTGATAACCGACCACTTCATGATATTGCTGAGGCGGACGTGGCTGATCGCCAACTACGTTCTTGCGCAACAGTTGACTTCGGAATTGAACGCCCGCGTTGATCTTTTCCGTACCTGTGGTTTTGAATTCAAGCGTCAGTTCGAAATCATCATAACTTTTGGTTGAGCACAAGAATTCATTTCTGGCAGCAGGTTTCACTTTGTCGCCCGCAATGAGCGTTTCATCTTCGATCCGCCAAATCTTTTCCATATCGCCTTGCCAACCTTCAAACGTGCCGTCAAAAATCTCGACACTTGCGACTTTCTCGCTGGCCGCTTTCACCTGCTCTTGCTGCTGCGCCGAAGTCTCTCCGACCAAGGTGGTTAGAATTACAGCTGTACAAAACATGGCTTGAATTTTGATCATGGATTTTCTTTACAACAGTTGAACAGTTAGCCGTCTAGCGGAAGCCGATCTGCGATCTTGCGACCCGTCACACTCATCGGTAACTTGGCCAATTCTGGCAGACTTGCCCATTTAAACGATTCCATTTTGTTTGATTTTAATCGACCGGTTCGAGAAGTGAGACAATAGCAGGAAAGTTTGATTCGAAATCGAGTCACCGCGTGTTTAATCATGACGTCGGTCGATTCAATTTCCCCAGCAAATCCAGTCAATTGCTTCAGCTCCAATGCAAGATTCTCCTGTACCGATCGATTGGACTTGGAATCGGAAACACTGAATCGCGGAAAGTCCCACAAGCCTGCCCAACGTTCCCCTTTCACACATTTGCGAATGAGAAATTTTGGATTCGCGTGATCGATCGAAGGCTTGCCGACCAACACGACGGCTTCTTTCAAGTCTTCGTACTTCACTTTCTTTCCGCTGGCAGGTATCGATTCATGCCAGCCGTTGGCAAACGTTGGGCAATGCGACGCGATCGGACATTGTTGGCAAAGGGGTGAACGCGGCTTACAAATCTCGCTTCCTAATTCCATTAAAGATTGGTTGAAGTCCCCTGCCCTTTTGGCCGGCAACAATGACTCTGAAAACGCCCACAGTTCTTTTTGGTTCGCAGTCGTTCGTGGATCGTCACGCATTGCCAATAAACGAGCGAACACACGGATGGTGTTGCCTTCGAGAATCGGCAGCTTTTGGTCTTGGGAAATCGAAAGAATGGCTCCGGCTGTATAACGACCAATTCCCGGCAGCGCCAAAACGGAATCAAAGTCAGTTGGAAATTGACCGCTATGTTGCTCGACAACGACCTGAGCCGCCGCGTGCATCTGGCGAGCTCGTCGATAATATCCAAGACCTTCCCAAAGCTTCAACACGTCTTCTTGTTCGGCGGAGGCTAAAGACTTCTCGCTGGGAAAGCGTTTCATGAATCGGCGATAGTAGTCGATCACGGTCGCAACTTGCGTTTGTTGCAACATGATCTCGCTGACCCAGATTCGATACGGCGTTTTCTTTTTCCGCCAAGGTAGGTCGCGTTGGTTAGCGTCAAACCACTTTAAGAGTTGACGCCGAAAGCGAGTTTTCGATTTTGGGTCAAGCATTGTTCGGCCGCATTCTTCCCTGCGCTACATTGTTTGTCGCTCAAAACCAAACAGCATCTTTTACCGATGGTTCAACCAACTGGTCATTGAGTAGACTGCGAAGAAAACCAGCACTAACCCAAGCATGATGAAAATCTCTAGCCAACCGGGCGTCCAAGCCAATAGTAGAATTGACATCAATGCTTGCCAAAATACTTTAAGGGTTGTTTCAAGAAACTAAGTCGCAACCGCTATCGCGCTGGCAACTCAAAATCGTCCGGAACGTCGACTTCCAAGAATAGAATTCCCAATCCATGAGTTTTGCCTTGAGCGTCTGACTTAAGGCTTTCGCTTCCACCGCCTCCAAGCGAGTCATGCAAAATGAAATTCAGAGCCATCAGATTGGGGGCTTCGTAGCGATCGACTTTACCTAGACAAATCTCCTTGAAGTGCGACTTCACTCTCTCGGTCGTCAGCTGATCGCAAATCAATGCATAACAGGCTTCATTGTACGCAACGACACCAACGTTACTGCCGTCGCCTTTGTCGCCTGAACGAGAGTAAGCGATTTTAGAAAGTGGAACTTTCATCTTGTAAACTTTTCGTGATGCAGAGATGGAAATTGAGCCAATGGGCTCACGCTGATAATACTCAAGTTCCTAAGTCGTTGAAACCGGCTTGCCAGTTCGTTCCGGGAAAACGCGGTGATACTCTTCAGCCAAAATGCCAACAGAATCGCGAATCTGCTGTTCCGAGTGAATCGCCGTCATAAAGATTCGAATGCGAGTTTCTTTTTCCGGAACGGCCGGATACAGAATCGGCTGAGCGTTGATGCCGCGATTGTAAAGACCTTCTGACAGCTGGAGTGCTTTGATGGAATCGCCACAAATGATCGGGATGATTGGCGTTCCTTGGGCCATTCCAGTATCCAAGTTGTTGTCTTTGCAAAGCTGCAGAAACAGTTTCGAATTCTCTTGCAGCTTGCTTACCAAATGCGGACTATTTTTCAAAACGCGCAACGATCCAAGTGCCGCTCCAACGTTGGCTGGCGGCATACCGGCTGCGAAAATGTAACCGGGGGTTGTGTAACGAAGGTATTCGACCAGCGACTTTTGACCAGCGATGAATCCACCACAACTACCGAAAGACTTGCTCAACGTTCCCATCCAACATTCAACTCGATTGCGATCGACGCCAAAGACTTCGGCCAATCCGCGTCCTGTCTTGCCAAGCGTACCGATCGAATGAGCTTCATCAACGTACAACCAGCACTTGAATTTCTCTTTGATGTCAACGAACCGCGGCAAGTCCGGGAAATCCCCGTCCATACTGTAAAGCCCTTCGATCACGATCAACACTCGTTTGTAATCGTTGCGCGAACTTTCCAACACGTCGAACAAGTCACGCCAATTATTGTGTTCGAACGGACGCCGTCTGGCTCCCGAAAGTTCAGCACCTTGCACAATACTGTTGTGAGCAAAGCTGTCGTGAACAATCAAGTCTCCTGGGCCGACCAGATGGCCAATGACCGTCTCGTTGGTCGCATGTCCACCGGGAAAGGTGATCACATCTTCGACACTAAGGAAGTCTGCAATCTCAGATTCGAGTTCGCGATGAATCGTTTTCTCACCAGAAACAATCCGGCTTGCCGATACACTTGTACCGAACTGATCGATCGCATTTTTTGCAGCCTCGTTGACTTCCTGTGATCCGGACAAGCCAAGGTAGTTGTAGCTGGCGTAAGAGATCAACTCTTTTCCATCAATCTTGGTCGTGTCTCCAATTCGACCTTCATGGACGCTAAAGTACGGATTTCGAATCCCTGTCGACGCGATTTTTGTCTGGATCGCGTTTAGACGCACGTATTCCGGCATTTTTTCCAGTTTGTAATAAGATTCCGGAATCGGCCCCTTGAGACGATTCTTGGCCCCCTGCCCGGGTGGCACATCACTAACAGGCTCGGTTCCAATATGCTCTTGAATCGCAGCAGCGACTTCGCGAACTGTTTCTACTTCCTGCAAAACTTCTTCTGGAAGATGACCACCAAAGGTTTGCTCGAGCGAATTGGCAATGCTCAACCGCTCCATCGAGTCGAGGCCAAGTTTAACAATACTGGTATTGATGTCGACGTTTCGAGCACGATTGCCACCTACGCCTTCAACGACCTGAATCACCGCGTCAACTACGACTGGCGAAAGCTTGGAGTCGTCCATCACTTCGGCAGTCGAACCACGACCGTTGAGATCCGATGCCGCCGAGATTCGCTTTTGGCGAGTCAGTTTCGCGCGCGTGGCACGTTCGCCTTCTTCCCACGAGATCCATTCATCGATCACGATCAAGTCGTTATTCTCAAAATCACGTTGGCAAGCATGACGTTGAACTTTACCGCTGGAAGTCTTGGGAATACTGTAAGCTCGCACAAGCACAATCGCATCAGGCGGCAAGTCGTGTTCTTCGGTAACTTTTTCACGGATCGCGTCAAACACATCACCCCATTCGCGATGCTTTGAACCACGTTCGACTTCGCAGACGATCACCAGGTGTTCGCGATCCCAACGAGTGATCGCAATGGCAGCTGAGCAACCAGACCGGGTTCGTGGATCACATTGATCAACGGTGGCTTCGATGTCTTGCGGGTAACGATTGACGCCACGCACAATGATCATATCTTTCAAACGGCCAGCGATAAACAACTCGCCGCGGTCCATGAAGCCAAGATCTCCAGAACGAACGTACTTCTTGCCGTTGTCCGGATTAAGCCGTGCACCGAAAGTTTCTTCGGACGCCTCAGGGCGTTCCCAATAGCCAACTCCGCAGCTTGGACTGTTAATCCAAATCTCACCAATCTGATCATCAGGAAGCGCTTTCAACGTTTCCGGATGGACAATCAAAACTTCTTCTTCGTCCAGTACTTGTCCGCAGCCGACGAGATCGTGGGCGACTTTGTCATCGGGATCGACAGGGACAACCCGGTGCTGAACCAGCTCATTTCGGTCAAAAGAACGAACAATCGGTTCCTCGTGACGCTTACCACCGGTAACCAGCAACGTGGTCTCGGCCATGCCGTAACAGGGATAGTGGGTTTTCGCGCGGAAGCCATACGGTGCGAACTTTTTCGTAAATAGATCCATCACATCAGCGCGAACGGGTTCGGCACCGTTGAATGCGACTTCCCAGCAAGAAAGATCAAGCCCTTCACATTGCTCTTCGGTAATCTTCTGAACACACCACGCATAGGCGAAGTTCGGTCCGCCAGTAACGGCAGCTTTGTAATCAGAAATCGCGCGCAGCCAGCGAATCGGATAACGCAAAATTGAAACAGGCGACACCATGATTTCCGACACGCCGCAATAGACCGGGTTAAGAATTCCGCCAACCAAACCCATGTCGTGATAAGCAGGCAACCAGGTAACCGCATTAGTTTCGCCAAAGGGAATCGAAAACGCCTTGGTGATCATCCGGCAGTTAGCGATCAAGTTCGAATGCGTGAGGACTACCCCTTTAGGATTTCCGGTTGATCCCGAAGTGTATTGAATCAGGCCGACATCATCGGAGCGAATTTTTGGAGTGATCCAATCGCTGGCCATATCAAGCGGGATGACTTCGGTGTCGATCCAGGGAATCCGGCGCAAGTTGGGTGCGTCATCCAGACGGTTTGCCGAACGACTGATCACCGAATCGACTGTCAAAGCAACAGAAGCGTTACAGTTTTCCGAGATCAAGTTGATGCGACCCATGTTGCGGTTTCGCCGCGGCGGATAAGCCGGCACGGGAATCACACCTGCATAGTGACACGCAAAGAAGGCTTTTACGAATTCAAGTCCCGGCGGGTAGAGCAACAGCGCGCGCTGTCCCACAAAGCCCATCGAAACGAGTTGGGCAGCGATCGCTTTTGCCGACTCATCGAGTTGCGCGTAAGTTAAAACGACGTCGTCGCCATCACCTGGTTCGAGATAGCGAAAGCCTTCGCGGTCAGGTGCGGCAACGGCCCAATAGCTGAGTCGTTCCAAAAAGTTGGTATCTGGAGGCGAATAGCGCCCCGACAAATCATGATTCACAGAAAATGAAACTCCAAAGTTTTCGTATCATACGAAAAGACTTGTAATCACTTTAGCCATCGCGGTGTTGAATGGTCATATGATGACCTGGCAATGACGAATATGTCTTGAGTTAATGTCGAACAAACGGCTTCTTCAATCATTGAATTCAGCCGAGTTAAAACCGGCATCCCAGCCGATAGACCACACGAATTCTTGGCGTTCCAACGCAATCATCGCGAAGTCTCAAATTACCTCATTTGTTGTCAACCAAATCAGCCAATCTTAGCCAAGCTGACAATTGCTAGATCGACTTTCTAAATGCAGGTTGGGGGAAAATCCTCAGCCGCCACTAGGATCCGCTCCGTTTAACAAGCGAATATTGTAACGATTGGCGCGGATTTCAAAACGGTCCGGTTGGGCCAAATCCACAACTTGTCACTCATTTCGACCGGTTTTAACGGCAGATTCGCGGGATCAAACTGGATTCCAGCCTAACGGCAGACTCAATCGGAAAGCTCAAAACCTCAAAAAATGGGGATTTAGTCAAGCTTTACCGATTACGCGATTCAGGTGGCTATCTCGGGTATTAAAGAAATTTGGTGACTCAGAAGGTTGATTTAATTTTGACCTTTGGACACGCCGATATTTGGATTGACGCCTCTTTTATCACGCAATTTTTCGCCCACCTTATCGCGAACGGTGAACCCAAATGTCAGTCGACCATATTTCAACCAGTTCACATCCCGTGAAACATTGTAAAAGCTGTTGGCGAAAAGACATTCACAAGAACGTTCCATACCCAAAAGTGATCGTTGGTTTCTTGACGATCGTCTCATGTGGTTTGTTTTTGATTTTCCGACCTATGCGTTGTGTCTGCTGTGGCACAACAAGAATGATTCCCTAAGCCAAACAAATCTGGCAACGCGATTTGCTTCTTCGAAGGACACGATCGCCAGAGACGCACGACGCGGGCTTCCGCCACGGGAACAATCTGAGGATTCTTAAAATCCAAGCATCGACTTGTCGCGAGCTTCCAACAGTCGCTCTCGGGCGTCGAGAATCTCACCAATGCGAGCCGAAAATCGAAAGTCTTCATTGAGAAAGACTTGAGCGATTGGAACGCCGCTCTTCAGCATCTTGTACTCAATGCAATTTTGCTTTCTATTCCAACGCATCTCGGCTATCTCGACGATCATCACTTGATTCTTGCCGAACCTCGATTTGATTTGAACTTGATCGCCAATCAAATATCCGTCGGACTCAATCTCCAGCCACAACGTCGGTTTGAGTCGGAACGCAAGCTCACCATACTTCATCGTCGAATATCCCAACTTGTCGTCGACGGGATGTTCGCAAATGGTTTTGGTTAGCACTCGATTGGACGGAATCAGTTCGCTACCCGTCTTGATATCTTCGGGATGCAGACTGTCTTTCCCGTTCTCTGGCCACCACAAACAGACACCATGCTTGGGTAGAACTTTCAACGGCGAATCAAAACGACGAACCTCTTCTTGAGGTGCCGGTTCCACGACCCAATCGTCGAGCGCCGGAAGTTTCAATGGTTCGGGATCAGGCTTCATGGAAACCAGTTTAACCGATTTGAGTTCCAAATTGTGGGGACTGGACAGTTTCCTAGCTTACGACAAACGGAAGAGGCGAGAGTTGAACTCGCAAGGCATTGCTGCTCGACCGTTTTCAAGACGGTTGCCATCGCCAATTGGCTTGCCCTTCCACATTCTTCAACGAATAGAGAGGTGTGACAGCAAAAGGTTCAGGATCTCGAGCTCCCTCCCCCGGCGAAAGCGTCTGAAGCTACGAGTTGATAATTTGAGGTCGGATTCTAGTGGTCGCCGCGATCAAAACATCGGCCGACAGCGAGTTTATACACAAAACCACCCGTTCCCAAATATTTGGCCGTCGTGAAAGCTAACTTTTCAAAAGCTAATTTTAGATTTGCACTCAACGAAAAAAGAAGACTCAATCACGAAAGCAATCATGGCTACAAAAATCGCAATCTTTGCAACGACGTTGTGTATCGGCATGTGCGTCGCATTCTCACTTCAAAAGCCATTGGATCAGAATGTTGATTTGGAAAACTGGACAACCTACTCCTCTCCAGCTGGCATGTTGCATTTTGAATATCCGTCATGCATGTCTCTCAGGGTTCATTCAAACGATCCACTGGGAATCATGATCTCGGACCAGACTGATCAATTTACAATCCTGATCGTGCTAAACGAAAACAAGTGCAGAGAAGAAAACTACGCCGAGTCAACGCTTCAAACCAACTTGGCTGGCGAAGAACTGTTTGGCGGTGCGACCGAAGTCAATTTCGAAACAGCATCGGGCCTGCAACAACTTTATCGTTTTCAAGACGGACGCGACTATCGACTTGGTACGATGACAGCAGTACGAGCGGAGAACGGCACGGTGATGGTCGATGTCAGTTACGTTGCTCCCAACGGCGAATCAAATTTCGAAGACGCGGCAAAACAAATCCTTGATTCACTGTCCTTCAAAACCGCTAACTGAAAGATGTGAGCTGAATTTTCCAACTCATTGGAACTACAAAAAAAAAGCCGGCTTCAATTCGAAGCCGGCTTTCTTGTTTTAAACGTTTCCAGAATCCGCAGTGCGAATTCTTAGCCACCGATCTTGGCGATCAAGTCCGCTGTTCGTGAGCTATAACCCCACTCGTTGTCGTACCAGCTGACGACTTTGATCATGTTCGATGCGCTATCCAATGTTTTCGTGAAGTGAGCCGCGAAAATTGAACTGTGAGGATCGTCAATGATATCTGACGAAACCAGTGGATCAGTCGCATAAAACAAAACGCCTTTCATCGGACCCTCCGCTGCGGCTTTCATCGCTGCGTTGATTTCGTCACGTGATGCTGGTTTGTCAAGGCTGGCCACAAGATCAACAACGCTACCTGTCGGCACAGGAACTCGCATCGCCATACCTGTTAGCTTTCCGTTAAGCTCAGGAATCACTTTCCCAACGGCTTCAGCAGCACCGGTCGACGTTGGAATGATGTTCATGGCAGCCGAACGAGACCGGTAAGGGTCTTTGTGTGGCGTGTCCAAAATTCGCTGATCGTTCGTGTACGCGTGAACGGTCGTCATGAGCCCAGCGGCAATGCCGAAACTGTCGTTGAGGACTTTCGCAACGGGTGCCAAACAGTTGGTCGTGCAGCTCGCGTTGGAAATACAAGTCATCTCATTGGTCAACAAGTGATCGTTAACGCCAAGCACACAAGTCAAATCGGGATCGTCTTTGGCTGGAGCACTAATGACGACTTTTTTGGCGCCTGCTTGAAGGTGCGAATCGTAACCAGCCTTGCCGTCTTTCGCGCGGCTGGTGAAGACGCCAGTGCTTTCGACAACCACATCGATTTTGTGATCGCCCCAAGGCAGTTTTGCTGGATCGCGCTCTTCGTAGACGCGAATCTTCTTGCCGTTAACAATCAGGTTCTCAGCGTCGAAGCTGACTTCGCCCGGGAAACGTCCGTGAATACTGTCGTACTTGAGCAAGTTTGCAAGCGCTTCGTTGTTCGTCAAATCGTTGACGGCGACAACTTCAAATTCACCCGAACGTTCCATCAAATTTCGAAACGTCAATCGCCCAATTCGGCCAAAGCCATTAATTGCTACTCGAATCGCCACAACAAATCTCCTGTCAAAATGGTGGTGCACTCTCTATGTGATGCCGGCCGCATCGCGACGATGGCGATTTCGACACCGTCAATGATCTATGTAATCCGCGACGATACCAGAAACGCCGTTATGGGCAAGTGGCTACGCCAAAGAACACCCCACTACTCCACCCATCGACCCCGATAAAGTAGTGACTTTGCACATTAGCTAGTCGAGAACGATAAAATGACCGATCGCAAATGAGAAACTAACAAACAAAATCCAATGCTTTTAGTCCACAAATCAAATGCACACGGTTCCCGCTCCGTCGTCCAGCGTCGCTCAACTTTGAGCGACAACTTCACTTCAAGATTTCAAGAATATTCGAATAGTCATCCGTCCACAGCGAAACAGGCGTAATGATTTCCTCGGTTGACTCCGCCGCGCGAATCTCAGGCTGATTCAAAGTCTCTGCCGAAGGCGACAACAACATCCAACGCGATCGATTCTCTCTCGCCGTTCGAACATTCCGATTGACAAAAAGATATGACATCTCGTAGTGCTGCGCCAATCTCGCGACGACTCCGTTCAACTCAACGTAACGGTTACTAACGTGAATTGCCAGAATCCCGTCCGGCTTGAGGTGTTTTTGGTAAACTTCAAACGCTTCGACCGTCAACAAGTGAACTGGAATTGCGTCACCACTAAACGCATCCACAACCAGCACGTCGTAGGCTTGGGGTTCCTCGTACTCCATCGACAGCCTTCCATCACCCGGAACAACTTCGACGTCCGCTGGGCAATCAGACAGGAACGTAAAATATTTGGTTGCGATATTCGTCACACTTGGATTGATTTCGTAAAACCGATACGTGTCTCCGGATTCGCCATACGCGGCGATTGTTCCGGCTCCCAACCCGACAACGCCAACTCGACGGCTTTGGCCAGCCCGATGAAACCGCATCGCGACTCCCAACCCACTACCATGTGAGAAGTAACTCGTTGGCATTCTCGGCTGATCGGTAAACTGTTTTCCATGCATGATCCGACCGCTCACGATTCGTCGTTCGTAAGTCCCTTCCGCGGGCTGAAACTCCTCCGTCGGCTCAATCAAGTAGTTGTGAATTTTCATGATTCCATAAAAACTGCGGATACTCATCGACGATGAAGAGACCATCGGCGACAAAAAACTCGCCCAACTAGCCATGAAAACCAACACGGCCAATCCTCCAACGGTCGCGATCGAAACCAAAGTTTTCCATCCCCGCCCAAGTCGATTTTGCTCAAGTCGATTTAGCCCAAGCCGGTTTTCGGTTTCTGGCCGAAGCAATACAAGCCCCGCACACAAAAAAGAAACGACCAATCCGCCACCAAGTTCGACGTAGTTATTAAACCAAAGCGGGCACAAAACGGCGACGAAGATTCCGCCCAACGCGCCGCCAGTAGAAATCGACAAATAGAAAGCCGTCAGTCTGTCGTTGGACGGCTTGAGTCTTACGACTTCGCCGTGACACAGCATGCATACAAAAAACAGCATCGACAACCACGTCGTCGTTTGGACCACGATCGATTCAGCAAGACGTTCAATCTTGAAAGAAATCCAGGGAGCGTATTCGCTGGCCCACAAATCAATGCGATCGTACTCCTGCATGGTGCACAAGAACAAAATGCTTATCATCGTCAAAGCCGCAAAGAGCCTGCGTCTGTACCATTTTTCGCGATCGAAACAAATGATGAACGAGATCAAGTAAACACTCAGCGGTGCGATCCAAAGAAAAGGGATGACCGCAACATCCTGACAGAGGTGGTTGGTAACGGCCAACAGCATGACCGACGGAATGATCGGCAACGCGATCCACAGCAACAACTGCCAAATCGAAAACGGGCTGTCAGCAGACGAATTGTTTGTGCCGTCTTTTTGAGTGCTTTCAATGACTTCGGCACCCATGGCTGGTCCATGCTTCCAAAGCATCAACGCCATCAACGCGCAGCAAAATGCGTAAGCCAGAAACCCGCTGGCCCATAGACCACCTTGATTTGAAATCGAAAAGTTTGGCTCAAACAGAAACGGATACGACAACAACGCACCGAGCGACCCGATATTTGATAGCGCATACAACCGATATGGAGATCGATTCGAATACCACTTCGCAAACCAGGCTTGGATTAGCGGCCCTGTTGAAGCCAGCGCAAAATACGGGACACCAACACAAGCGGCCAACATCAACAAAATCTGCGGTGTAGGCGAGCCCGTTTCGCCAATCGGTTTCCAACTTTCGTCAGGCGTGATCGGCAGCACCAGCACGGCCAATCCCAATAGACAAAAATGAACAACGGCTTGCACGCGGAGTGATTTTATTCGAGTAATCAAGTGCGCGTACGCGTAACCTGCCAGTAGCATAACTTGAAAAAACAACATCGCCGTGGTCCACACTGCCGGCGTGCCGCCAAACCAAGGCAAAATCATTCGACTGATGATTGGCTGGACTTGAAACAGCAAAAACGCGCTTAAGAGAATGGTAGCGGCAGCTTGTAAAGCAAATAAATTTCCTCGACTTGAAAAGTCGTTCGGAGATTCTTCTTTTTGATTCATCGAGTACGAATTTCTATACCAATATTTGTTCAATCAACAAACGTTGGCCAGCTCGCGAGCTTGATTCGTTGGCTCGAAAGTCAATTCGGAAACGTTGATGAGGTCAGACTATTCTAACAGAGATACTCGATTTGGCATGCTGGTTTCGCCAGTTGAATCGACGAAACGACCAGCGTCTCCCAAACGGCAACTTTTGGATCGGATGCCCCTCGGAAACTTGATGACTTTTTGCCTGTAAAGATCATTCCCAATCGTGCTAGATTTAAATAAGATTCATCTACACCTTTGTAGATTTCGCCAGCTCAATGTTTACGATCGATCAGGCTTGCGATTCTTGCCCGCCGCTATGTTGAATTCATGAAGTTGATATTGTCAAAGCCGTCTTCTGCACGACGATGCTCGACTTCGAAACCAAAGGATAAATACGATGTGTGATGAACTAACCGAACGAGACAATGAAAAGTACTTACGTGAGCACGGAGAATTGAACCGCCGTGACTTTGGCAAACTAACGGCCATGGCAGGCTTGTTGGCGATGGTGCCCCAAGACGAAGATGCATTGGCTGTAACAGAAACTAACGTGACCATCACCACTCCAGACGGTGAAGCGGAGGCGCTCTTTGTGCACCCAGCGAAGGGTGAACACCCAGGGATTTTGATGTGGACGGACATCCTTGGCTTGCGGGATGCGTTCCGAGTCATGGCAAAACGATTAGCCGAATCAGGATATTCAGTCCTCGTCCCCAATCCATTTTATCGCGATGCGAAAATCCCTGTCGTGCCCGAAGGTTCCAGCTTTAGAGACCCTGATACTCGCAAAGTGATAATGCCGTATTACCGCAATCTAACTCAAAAAACCGCCTTCTCAGATGCCAAGGCTTTCATTGGTTTTCTTGATCAGCAAGAAAGTGTTGATACGAACCGAAAAGTTGGCACCAACGGTTATTGCATGGGAGGCCCACTCGTCATGCGGACCGCAGCAGCAGTCGCCGATCGAGTTGGCGCTGCCGCCTCGTTTCATGGCGGAGGTTTAGTCACCGACAGCGATGACAGCCCACACTTGCTCATTCCCAAGACGCCCGCTCACGTCTTGCATGCCATCGCAGCGAATGACGATGAAAAAGCGCCCGAGACAAAAGACGTTCTTGCCGCTGCGTACAAAGACGCGGAGATCCCTGCGGAAATTAAGGTCTATGAAGGCGCCATGCACGGCTGGTGTTCTCTTGACTCCGCCGTTTACAACGAAGAACAAGCAGAAAAAGCTTGGGCAAGAATGCTTGTGCTGTTCGAGACAGCGCTGGCTTAGATCAAGACCGACTCGACAAAACGGCGGCTACAAGAAGTAGTCGCTGTTTTCATGGGTTGACTCGTTACCGACGAACGCCCGAACCATCGACCTGTTGCGTGGCTCGCTGTGTCGCTTGATTTTGATCGCCTTGCTGTGCCCGATCAAAATACCCGGCGAACTGCGCGACGACCTTATTGCCTCGCAACGGAATACAAAAACCTTCTTCAGAACAGACTTGGCCGATAAACACGACTTCGGCATTGATTGTGGCGAGATTCACACCATCCTCAAGTTTGATAGGAGCGAAGAACTGAACGGTCCCCTTATGCTTTTCAATCCGCTGCTCGAAAACAGGATCTTTCTCGATAACAATCGGTGCTGTGTCAGGGCTAAAATTGGCCAGCATTCTAAAACTAGAGGACGGTGCAACTTTGAGTTGCGTAGGCGCAGGAGACTGCTTCGGCGCCACAGAGTAAATGTAATGATTGTCGGCCAAGTCGACTTGCAGGACGAGATAGCCTTGACTGGTCCCCTGTTCGATATGAATTCGCCCAGTCATCTGCCAAGGATCTTTCGGCTTTTCGATTTCAGACTGAGGCGATTGGCCAGGATTTTTATTCGCTGCGTTTGCATGGACTCCGCTTACGTTACCGAAGTTCGACTCCTGTTGCGGCATCCGCATCGGTTTGAACATCGATTGCTGCAAAGCCTCAGCTTGCTGTTGGGCAATCTGATCCGCAGCGTTCTGCTGTGAATTGACGGAAGGCGCTTGAAAGTCCTGAGCCACAATGACTGAGTTAAATCCAAACAGCAAGCTTACGATCGACAAGACGTGAATCGCGAACCTGGAACGAACTTCTGATTTATGCGTCATCTACTCTTCCTTGAATAGTCGCTTGCCAAAGCATCCTTGCTTTAGGAACCATTTCTGAAGCGGACACTAGCAGGATCCGCGAAACTCCACCAACGCAAATTCGGTGTTTTTCCCCACATTTACACATAGAAAACAAAACCCAGGGGCCTCCATCCGGTTTGGCGCTAACCCAATGCACTTACTTTACCCCGAAGGGGTTTTTGGCTGGACTGCGACCCATTCTGGGTCGGCAATGCACGAACGATTTCCGGTGGTATCGCTGCGCTCGATCACCGGCTAATGGCTGCAATCCTTTCAGGATAATTCTCAAGAAAGTACCATTCCGCGCCCACATTTAGCAAACACGGCCTAGCCACGGCGCGATAGGGTCGGTGGCTAGCGCCAATACCGCTGGATATTCGGCAAGAAACCCATCACGGCGTTGCACTCAGCCATCGATAGCATTTTCGTCGCACTAAGAAACCGGCAGTTCCAAGTAGTCTTTGGCGTTTGTGTAACAGATCCTCGCAACAAGACCACCGACTAATTCCAGATCATTTGGAAGCTCGCCGTTCTCCATGTCACGGCCAAGCATATTGCAGAGGATGCGCCGGAAATATTCATGGCGAGTAAACGACATGAAACTACGAGAGTCAGTTAACATTCCGACAAACCGCGATAACAAACCTGTGCTGGAAAGCGTATTAAGTTGCCACTCCATGCCCTCTTTTTGATCAAGGTACCACCAGCCAGAGCCAAATTGCATCTTGCCAGGAATCGTTCCATCTTGAAAATTCCCCAACATGGTCGAGACAAGATAGTTATCGCTTGGGTTCAAATTGTAGACGATCGTTTTCGGCAAACAGCTATCTTGGTCGAGCCTGTCCAGGAACTTTCCCAACGTACGGCCTTGAGGGTAATCTCCAATCGAATCGCAGCCGAGATCCCGCCCAACTGAGTTGAGTAGTCGCGAGTTGTTGTTTCGGAATACGCCCATGTGAAACTGATTCGTCCAGCCCTTCGCGTGATCAAGCCGTGCAAGAAATAACAACATGAAAGTTGAGAATTTGTCATGGTCGTCGGCGGAAGCTGCTCCACCTGCCATGGCTGCATCAAATATTTTCGCCGCCTCCGACTCGTCACAAAAATTGGCGGGAACATACTGACAACCATGATCGGAAAGTCGGGCTCCGACGGAATGAAAGAAGTCGTGTCGTTTCTCCAACGCCGACAACAGATCGGGCAGCGTTGCGATTGAAACGTCAGCGGCCGATTCAAGTTTTTTGATCCAGGGCTTGAGAACCTCAGGCTGGTGTACGAACAAAGCCCAATCCGGCCGGAACGCTGGATAGACGCCGGTTGAGCAATTCGAATCGTTGGCGATCTGTTGATGAAACGCGAGATCGTCCGTTGGATCGTCCGTCGTACATAGCGCTGTGACGTTGAACTTTTTTAAGATCCCTTGCGTTGACATCACTGGGTTTGAATCCAGTTGTTGTTGCGCTGTTTCCCAAATGGATTCGGCGGTCGACTCGCTTAGCAAATCGTCGATCCCAAAAAATCGCTTCAACTCCAAATGGGTCCAATGGTAAAGCGGATTTCGCAACGTGTGCGGCACCGTTGCTGCGTAGGCTAAATACTTTTCTTTTTCGGATGCATCGCCGGTGCAATGTGATTCAGGGATTCCGTTGGCTCGCATCGCACGCCATTTGTAGTGATCGGCGTCCAACCAGATATCCGCGAGATTTCGATACCGCCTGTTTGTCGCGATGTCGCCGGGCGAAAGGTGGTTGTGATAGTCGATGATGGGCTGAGCGGCTGCGTACTGATGATACAGAGATTGTGCAGCATCGTTGGTCAGCAAAAAGTTATCGTGGATAAACATGGCGGTTACGGTCAAGCGAAAAAGGTGGCGACAATTCATCGTGAATCATCTCAATACCATTTGTGTTTCAGACTAAGAGGATATCCGAAACCAAGGTCGACATTCTAGTTGGCTGGAATCCGGGAGAAGTCCACTCGGCGCAAAACAGCTGCCCGAATTCTGATGCACCCGGTTTCAAAACTGTTAAAGTCAAACGCTCGAGCCACCAATAAAAAGCGGCTCCGGCAGCGCAATTGCGCCGCCGGAGCCATCCCCCCTGGTAATTCTCTCTGCTCGGGAACACAAATCCCGCAGTGGCTTGAAGCTAGAAAAAGAAAACGGGCTCGAAGCGATCTAACGTGAAAACTTCGCATCTCGAATCGATTTCGAGTCGCCTGCTTAGAATCGCATCCTCACTCCGAAGAAGATATTGTCGGCGACATGGTCAATATTGCCAGAGCCGTTTCCGGTCGTCGTGGCCGGCGTGATATCGGTGTTCAAGTTCAAACTGTCGGCACGAAAGTATCGGTACTCGAGGAACAAGTCCGTTTGTCTCTCCAGCTTGTAGTTCGCTCCAACGATCCATTGGTAAGCCAAACTTGATTCGTGATCGTCAGTATTCACTGCCACACCATCGATTGTGAAATCTGGGAAAGCCGTCACGAATCCGACACCCGCTCCAATGTAAGGTTTGACTCGGCGATTTGGGAAGTCAACGAATTCCCAAAATGCATTTGCCATTCCCGCTAACGTATTAAAGTTGCCAGACAAGTTAAGATTTTCGGTTGTCCCGTCACCATCCAAGAGACGCAGCCCATTAACATCTTGCGACCGGTAGCTGACTTCTAACTCAAGCCGCAAGTTGCGACCCTGGATTTGACCAAGCGATCCACCGAATCCAAGTCCGGACTCATCGAAGTAGGTTCCGATGTCTCGGTCTTCACGAGCGATCAAATTCGTCAATGCGGTCGAGCCACCAAAGAGGCTTAGGTAACAAGTCGCACATCCGTCGTCGATTGCCGAACAGTAGACATTTCCAGAACACGGGTCAGCACACGCCGACGCCGGTTGCGGACAACAGTTCGATGCAACTTGAGGGGCAGGCGTCGGCGGACAAACTCCTTGTTGTTGCTGTCCAACATACGTTGTTGCTGGAGGAACTGGCAGTTGCATACTCGGAACGTAGACAGGAGCTTGTTGCGGTGCAACAGCTGCACGTGGCGCGGCCATTTGCAACATCGCTTCTGTATACGCCTGACAAGTGTTGACTGCGACGCAACCTGTCGAACATGAGCCCGACGGATTTACGTTTGCCAAAGCTGGGTTCTGGTACCCTTTTGCCATCGCAGCATAAGGATTCATCATGCCGGTATAACCATAAGGTCCTGGCAAGGCTTTGTTCATATAGCCGCCGGCATTTCCCATTGCGGCGATCGCTTCGATCTGTTGCTTCGACCCCATATACCCACCAGGAACTCCGCGAGGATCGACCGGCGCTGAATAGTAAGTGGGATCAGGAGCTGGCAAATACCTTGGCCCACCCGAAACGGATGGCTTTTCGCGCGTCCCACCGACTCCACGGTTGTTCGGATCAGCAGGTGTTGGCGATGGGCCACTTGGCTCACGCGTCCTCGAGTCAGGCTCGGGCTCTTTATCGTCTTCTCCCGGTAGAACTGCCCCATTTGGATACTCAGTTTCTCTTGGCTGACCGCTGTCGGGGTCACCCGGAATTGGCAAAGTAGGAATTTGGTTTGGATCAGGCGTATAGGCTCCGTCACCTGGCAGTCGCGGTGGAATCGTTTGCGTATCCATCGGCGGTGTGTTCGGAGCCGGGTCAAGCCCAGGGATCGCTTGATTGACATCTGGCTGCGGCGGATCCGGAGTTTGGTTCAATTCTCCAAACGGATCACCGTTTTGTATTTGTTTGTTGTCTTGGGACGGTTCTCCAAACGGGTTTTCCTGAGCCGGTTCACCGAACGGATTATCCGTACGGTCTTGAGACGAATTCGGGGCGGGTGCGAAAGGCGACTCATTCCCAAGTTCCCCGAACGGATCATCTTGATTTTGTTGCAGACTACGAACCGTTCCTGCGCCAACGCTAACTGGCGACGTGTAAGGCCGTCTCGTTCGTGGCAACTTTCGAGCGACGAAAGGATTAACAGGATTGTCACGCGTTCGCGCTTCACGATAGCCCTCGGGCATTGGCGGCGCAACGTTGTCTTGTCCATAACTGGCGGCAGGAAATCCGGGCATCGGCGAGCCAGAAACTGGCGCCGCTGGACGCCGCGCGACCGAATAGATCGGCGGAAGTGATCCTGCGTTGTTTTGCGGCGCGGCTTGATTGTTGTATTGACGACCGTTGTATTGAGCTCGCAGGTTCCCAGCTGTAGCCGAGTTTACCGGAATCCCTCGCTGATCGGTGCGAGGAAACGGACTTTGCGCCGCACTCGCGGTGCGATACTGAGGTTGCTGGGCCCGGTTTGCATATTGTTGTTGCGGCGACTGTACGTTTCTCTGCGCTGCTTGATAGTACGAATAGCCTCCGCTCTGAGCGTGGGCTGAACTGGCAACAATCAATGTCATCAGCAGCGTTAATGAAACGACGGAAGCCTGAATTAACAGAACTACCAAGCGTATTCGGTGACTTGTTCGAACGGCTGGCCCATTCAAAGCCACGTTTGCGACTTCAATATTCGTCGGGACTGGATTTTTTGCACACACGTTGTCCGCAGAAAACCCGGTCGCTTTTGAAAAGCGGTTCTTCTCCATCAGAAGTCCAATCACTCCAAACTGAAATACAATGTCGCGTCCCGGCACGTAATTGCCGAGAAGCCTTGGAGTTCGAGTCATGGGGGGAGTGAACCGAACGTTAGCCACAAATCAACAAGTAAATTGTGTTGTTAGAGTTGACTTGACCGACAATCTCAAACTGAGTTGCCAGCGCACGTTAACCCGATTAATAGGATTTATCGTCACAACCCGTAAAGCTTAACCAGCTTGAATTAAGAGATTGTTCAATTTTCTGGCAAGCAATTGGGCCCTCGCCCGTTGTTGCAGTGCAGTGCCGAGGGCACGACGGTTATCCCTGCGGGACGTGAGAAGTGAATTGGAGCGACGAATTCACCATCGGCGCACTTTGAATGCCGACACGGTGGCACTGAGCGCGCAAAAAAAAGCCGCTAACTAAGGTCATAGTTAGCGGCTTGAGCGAAAGACGGCGAGCCAATCGGCTGTGTCTCAAAGATCGAACGGCGATTCTTGGCGGTCTAGACCAGTTCTTTGAGCGAGCCGATCAATGTTCGAAGACGTTCTGCAAGCAAGCTTGCGTCAAACGGCTTCTTAAACGTTTCGTTAATTGCCGACCGATCGAACGAGATTGGTTGTCCGTCGTCAGGCAATAGTGCGATTAGAATCGTTTCCGTGAAGTCCGGATTCTTACGCAAGTTTTGGCAGATCTGCATCGCTTCTACTTTACCGATCGAGAAATCGGTGATGATGCAGTCGGGGTGAAAACTTTCAGCTTGGATGCCGGCTTCGAAACCGCTGGCAGCCACAGCTACTTTGAAAGATTTCTCGGGAGGTAGCTCCCGCTTAAGATTTTCGATAAGTACCTGATCTTGAGCGACAATCAGAATTTTGGCCATCGCTTCATCTTCAAGATCTCCAAGAGGCATACCATGCTCTTTGAGAAATTTGATCAGGTATTCTCGTGGGATACGACGGTCTTGCGAGCCGGGGATTCGGTAACCTTTAAGGCGACCGGAATCGAACCACTTGCTGACCGTGCGTGGGGCCACTTTACAGATCTTGGCGACCTGTCCAGTTGTGAACACCTTCATCGCAGGCTCTCCATAAACACTTTGAATCGTCTTTCGCTACACAAGCTAA
>CAZPBE010000024.1:0-81502 GCA_964584615.1 uncultured Pirellulaceae bacterium
AGTCCAACCAATGCTATTGCATGCCAGCGTCGGAACCAAGAAATTGAGCCGCGTCGCGTCACCAAACCGTTGGCATGATACTACGTCCTTTGAACCCCACTCCCTTGTGGCGACAATGTTCTAGCGGGTTGGCAGTAGCTCACTAAATAGGGGTGGGCTATGGGGGTACACACCCGCGTTTGACCCTGCCCCCTTGTCTGGCTGTCGAGTCAACACTCGAAGAGCGTACACACGAACAACAAGGGACCTGCAAACCAAAAGCTACCGCCAGTTGTTCCAAGGTCCAAACACACAACGACACTATGCAACCAAGACACATGGCGACACAGTTTTTGCAACGCCCATATCCAACGCCGAATGGTCTGGCACAGATTCGCTTAGACACGGTTTGCAAACCGGAACCTCAATGACACGGGTTAGCTTATCGACCGCTTCCATCTCACTTCGAGCTCTAAATGTTTAGGCTCTGCTGTAGGACAAGAAAGACATTGGTGTAGAAACGAGTCATTCCAAGTTGATTTGGTTATAATCGTGATCGACACTCTACAGAATGGTGTAGCGGTCGGTCCAAAGACGAAACTCTGACGTTTTGGCAATTCACAACGATATGGAAAAGAAAGAAGCCTCGAGAACCTAATGATTCCCGAGGCTTTTGTAGTCGGGCTGACTGGATTTGAACCAGCGACCTCTACACCCCCAGCGACAGACGAACCAAGAGTTCCTGCTCAAGACGTTGATGCGACAACCACGTTCGCGTTAAGAATGTCATGCTTTCAATTTTCGTCTGTGTCTCCGACGTTCTTGGCGATCAACTCACGTTGGATGTTAGCCGGCACGATGTCGTAGTGGCTTAGCTCCATCGAGAAACTTCCCATGCCGCCGGTCATGCTGGAAAGTTTTCGCGAATACGTTGTGACTTCGCGAAGTGGTGCTTCACAATGAATCTGCGTGAATGATCCACCCGCCGGATCGCTGCCGACCACACGCCCGTTGCGACTGGACATATCGCTGTACACATCGCCTACGTTCGACTCAGGAACCGTGATATCCATCTTGACGACGGGCTCTAGCAAAGCCGGTTGGCACTTTTCGAATACTTCGCGAAACGCGTACTTGGCCGCCATCTTGAAAGCGGCCTCACTGGAATCGACCGGATGATGTTTGCCAAAATGAACTTCAATGCAAACATTTTCGACGGGATAACCGGCGATCGCACCGTTGGCGACGCGCTCAGCGAATCCTTTTCCGATTGCCGGCATAAAGTTGCCGGGAATCACGCCACCAACGACCGAATCAACCCACAAGAAGTTTGACTTCTCGTCGTAGTGAAAATCCTTGATGCTGTTGAAGTTCTTCTTGGTGGCGAATTCCTCAATGTCGGTTCCGCGCGGTAGCGGCTGCATCCGAATGTGGACTTCGCCAAATTGACCGCGACCACCCGACTGCTTTTTGTGTCGATACATTCCATCGGCCGGCATCTGAATCGTTTCGCGAAACGCAATGCGAGGCTCTTTCGTTTCGACTTCGAGTTTGTCGCGCCGGACCAACCGTTCACGAATAACGTTTAGATGCAATTCACTCATACCCGTCATGACCAGTTCTTTCGTCTGGCTGTCTCGGTCAAGATGAAACGTCGGATCTTCTTCGAGGACTTTGTGCAACGCCCCCGACAACTTCGTTTCGTCGGCGTGCGATTTTGGCAGAACGGCGAGACTTACCATTGGCGATGGAAACTCAGTCGTTGGCAATTCAACATCTCCCAGCACACTACCTGTATGCAACTCGTCCATTTTGGCCACGGCCACAATATCGCCCGGACCCGCTACATCGACAGGAGATGTTGATTCTCCAACCACTTCCAACAGCGGTCCAAACTTCACATCCTTTCGCGACGTCGACGTGTGAACCGAATCGTCTCGTCGCAAAGTGCCCGAGTAAATTCGAATGAAGTTAAGTTTTTGCACAAAAGGATCGATTCGAGTTCGAAAAACTTTAGCGACCAACGGACCATTTTCATCGGGCTCAATGGTCATCCCCTCTCCGTTTTCTGACGGTGCCGTACGAACCAAGTCGGCTGGTGAAAGTCCACATTGAATGACGGCATCCAGCAACTCCGTGATCCCGATTCCTTGCTTGGAACTGCAGCAGACAATTGGAACCAGTGTTCCAGAACGAACGGCTTTGACGATCAATCCTTGAATGGTGGACGCGTCAGGCATAATGCCTTCGAAGTATTTTTCCATCACTTCGTCATCAGATTCAATGATCGACTCGATGAGTGGCTCGTTGATACTATTCGGGTCAACCAATGCGCCGTCTGTGTTATCGGGAATATCCAGCGTGCTTGCCACTCCTTTGAATTCCGAACCGCTACCGATGGGAACATTGAGAAGAATACACTCGTTCCCCCACAGATCACGAATCTCCTGGACAAGCCCCTCGAAGTCGATGTTCGCTTCGTCCATCTTGTTAATCACGATGATCCGACCGAGATCTGCCTTGGCGGCTTCATTGAAAACTCGGCGCGTGTTGACTTCGATTCCGCTGTGGGCGTTGACCACAACGATCGCGTTGTCGACGGCTTGCATCGGCCCAATCACCTGGCCAATAAAGTCTGGATAACCAGGGGTGTCGATTACGTTGAATCGGTGACCGTTGTGTTGAAAGTGAACCGCAGCCGCTTCGATGGAGTATTTGTGCTTTTTCTCTTCAGGATCAAAGTCGCAGATACTGGTTCCGTCCTCAACACTATGCTTGCCTTCAACGGATTTCGTTTCTGTCAGAAAAGCGTCAACCAAAGAAGTCTTTCCCGAAGAACCATGGCCGCACAACACAATGTTTCTTATCGTTTCGATCTTCGACATCCAACTGCCTTTCTAGAAAACTATCTGGTCAAATTTTTTCCACTGGACTCATCTCATTAGCAGCAAAACTCACGGTGGCATAAAAAAAGCCAGACCTCACGAAAACGGTTTTCGTGGTCTGGCTGTAAGTTGACTTCTTTGGCAACGAGTTCGAGTCGGCATCCTGAAACAATCGGCTTGTTAGAGAGAGTGCCTGACTCGCTTGGCTGGCCGACCGAATCTTTCAATTCGCTCGGTCCCGGTTCAACAAGATTGTTTCGACCCTCCTTTTCCGTCATGCTGACAACGTGCCAACCAAGGTTTAGATTCAAACCTATGGGCCTGGCAACTTGCCCGCTCCGGAACTCCGTTTGCTCCCTCAAGGAAGCAAACGACAAATAGGAAGAAAACACGCTACGCATCACAATCCTGAACTTGAAGATTTGATGAACCGTTTGCGATGTTATCTCATACCCAAACCTTGATTTCAAGTATTTTCTGGCGTTGTTAATTTGGGGCCCAAAGACGCTTGGACTCTTAAGGATTTCGGCCACGTCAGCAACAAGTTTACCGCATACTTTCGCCACGTTTATATCTATGCAGAGTAAGCGGTTACGCGGAATGCAATCAACTGGCGAATAGAAAGCACAGGCAAAATTCGTAGACTTGCTAGTGAAAAATTGCCAGTCGATTGGCAACACACTAATACGAAAATTCGACCCGCGTTAAATGCGCATCCGTCAAGTTCGTCCCGTTTGCCGAGCGGGACTGCCAGTCGTTTGATGAAATTTCACTCTGAACCGAATTCGTTGCCGCAGGCTAACTATCCACTTATCATTGAGCAAGTCATGTATTTCATGGCTTTCTCGAAATTCTTGTGAATCTTGCGCCCGGCTGGCTACGCTGGCTGCACTAATTAGTTGTAGTAAGGAATTACTCAACAAATGTTGAGCCCGGAAACGACTCCCAATGACAGACACTGAACTTTTGAACGACTATGTACGCGCACGTAACGAAAGCGCGTTTACCGAGCTCGTTCTGCGCTACGAGAAACTGGTTTGGAGCGTGTGCTATCGATTGCTAAAAAATCATAGCGATCGAGAAGACGCGTTTCAGGAAACGTTTCTTATTTTTGCAAGAAAGGCGCATCGAATCAGAAAACCTGAATCGATGAGCAACTGGTTGTATAGCGTTGCCTGGAAAACGGCGTCCCGAATTCGAAAACGTCGAGTGACAATGTCGCTTAACGATTATCTTGAAAAGGGAAACGAAGTTCCAGATCCATCGGAGAGTCAACTGGATCGCATCACACGGTTAAATGAATTTGAACGGGTGAACCGTCAATTACAAGCGATGCCAGAAGAGCATCGAACGCCCTTAATCCTGTTTTATTTTTCAGGATTGACGGCAAAACAAATTTCACACCAACTTAATTTGACCGTCGCGGCGACTGAAGGACGACTACGAAGAGGACGTGAAAAGCTGCGCAACCTTTCACGTGCCGGTTCGGGGTTCGTCATCGAAAACGAGTCGTCGGGTGAACGTGCTTCAGCGATGAAAGGTTCAATGTTGTTGCTGTTGAGTGAAGCAATCAATTGTCAGGCACCAAGTGGATTGGTTTCGACAGTGATTGCAAATTCCATTACTTCAACGTCCAGCGTTTCGGCTGGAGTTTCTAATGGCGTGTTAACTTCAGGAGCAAAATTGATGATATGTAAATATGCATGTGCAGTTGGAATCACGGCCATTTTCGCCTTAGGTGGGTTGATGCATTCACCTGCTTTTCTCGGGGATGGTCAACAGCAGACTTCACAGATGATCGTTACTCAAGCCGCAGGATTTGCTGAGACAAATGCGGAATTTGTCAGCGACAGTGGCGAAGCAACGAGCACTTGTTGCAATAGTCAGTGTTGCAACTGCGTTGTTTGTCCAGATGGGTGCGAACTTTGCGACGTTGTCTGTTCGCACCTCGATGTCGTCCACAGTTCGCTGATCGTTCATGCACAAAAGTTCTGCGAACTCATAGGTTGCAGTTGCTGCGATGGCGAGTGAATTACTGAGTAACAACTGACTAAAGTTGACTAATGAAGGACTTGGGATTTATTCCCCAAGTCCTTTTTTCATTGGCGCTGAGATGCGGATTTGTTCTCAGTACATACGGCAGACGCTAAACCGGATCGAGCCAATTCCACTTGTCTTCGGTTTCGCCAGTAAACAAACCGAAGAATGCAGACTGAATTTTTTCGGTGATGGGTCCACGTGATCCGCTACCGACCTCAATACCATCAACACTTCGAACAGGCGTCACTTCGGCTGCTGTTCCAGTAAAAAAGATTTCGTCGGCGACGTACATCAATTCACGTGGCAGGTTTTGCTCTTTCACCGTATAGCCAAGATCTTCAGCGAGCTTGATCGCCGAGTCGCGAGTGATCCCGCCAAGAATCGCGGCGGCCAACGGCGGCGTGTAGACGATGCCATCTCGAACCAGGAACAGGTTTTCAGCAGACCCCTCGCTGACGGCACCGGTTGCCGAAACAGAAATGCCTTCGGCGTATCCGTGACGACGAGCCTCACCTCCAATCAGCTGTGCGTTAAGGTAATGACCACCGGCCTTGGAGAGGACTGGAATCGATGCACTCGTCGTTCGGCTCCAGGACGAAACACAAACATCGATACCTTGGGTAAGCCCTTCTTCGCCGAGATAAGAGCCCCATTCCATCGCGGCAATGATGATGTCGGTCGGCACATCGGGGCCGGGAACCACACCCAATGGCCCGGCGCCTCGAAAGATCAAGGGGCGAATGTAAGCGCTCGCCAAACCATTTTCTTTAATCGAATCACGACAGGCTTGCATGATCGTTTCGACTGAATAATCAAACGGCATGCGATAAATTTTTGCCGAATCCAGCAAGCGGCGGATGTGTTTCTCATTTCGAAAAATGACCGGCCCTTTCGGCGTATCGTAGCAACGCATCCCTTCGAATACGCTTGAGCCGTAATGTAATGCGTGAGCCATGACATGAACGGTGGCGTTTTCCCAAGGGATCATCTCGCCGTTCATCCAAATGTACTTGCTGGTTTTCATATTCGAGTCGTGGCCCGGGGCCAATGATTGTTTTCGTTAGTAAATTTTGAAACCATTTTAACGTGCGGACGTTCTTTCTTGCGAGTGGGTATGCACAGTGAAGGTTCGCTGCGGCACGGAGTAAAAACAAGGCGCCAAGAAATTGTATTCACAACGTTAGTGCTTCTTTTTCCAAACACCATCCATGATTTGTTCGAATTTTCCATCTTCGTCGGGGCGACTCCAGACTTTCCAGCTGTAGCTACCGTCATCAATGATGGTGATTGTTTGCTTGATTTCGGCGTCGCTCTTGGGGTCAGGCTTCCACATTGAATTCAGTTGCGGTTTGCCGTCTGCCGATGTCGACGTCTCCAACGGAAGCCCCAGACTGGTCGTACCATCATAGGTAAAACCATGCGAAACAATTTTCGATTGCTCTTTGTCCCAAGCGTAAATTGTCAGGTATCGACAGTAGGCCGTTCCGTCTTCATCTTTAGTGTAGGTGCGAGCTTCGACAAATTTTCCGCCAAGACCAATTGAGAATTCGTTGCGCGCCCAAAGTTTGTCGCCACTTGACCATTCAGAATTGACTTCCCAATATCCCAGATACGGAAGTAGCGGGCTGAGGTTCTCATCAAGCTCGGGTGCAGCGACAGCGGACCTCGAAGAAATTCTTGGTGTTTCTTCGTCTTGCGGAATCAAAAGTGGCGACGCGTCGGCGTTAATACAAGCCAGCCCACCGATCAAAATCGCCAACCCGGACATGGCAAATACTTTCAGTCCAAACATGGTCAGTCTCGCACAAAATTAGAAAGTGTAGTTTCTTCGGCATCGATGTAAGTCATAATGCAGGAGTATTGTAATGTGATAAAGTAATGAGCGAAATCAAGTGGTCAGAGGACCGAAAATGGGCTTGGAAATGAAAGAGATGCTTGCCACGATGCCCCAAGTCGGCTGCGTGCAATGGATTGGGTTGCGACCGGGTCGAGGCGAGCCAGTGGTTGTCGTGGAACAAGCCGAGGCGACTCTCAGTTCAGGGCTGGAAGGAGATCGGTTTAGCGGTGGCGAAGGCGCCAAGCGACAGGTCACGTTGATTCAGCGAGAACACATTGATGCGGTTCGACAAATTCTCGGCCGCGATTCACTTGAGGCTAACTTGCTACGTCGCAACATCGTCGTGTCAGGAATCAACCTTCAAGCGTTAAAAGAAAAGCACTTTCAAATTGGTGACGCCGTTCTTTACGGCACCGGAAACTGCCCGCCCTGCAGCCAAATGGAAAAAGCTCTCGGGCCCGGCGGCTATAACGCGATGCGAGGCCATGGCGGGATCACCGCCCGAGTCGTGACTCCAGGAACCATTCATGTGAACTCAGAAGTCAAAATGACCTGTGAGAATCCGGATGACTAGTTAGTTGGATTCGTTATCCGATTCCACCTGTTCGCCTGACTCAACCTGTTCGCTCGCTTCTTCAAAATTCAGGCTGGCCGAGTTAATACAGTAACGCAAACCGGTGGGTTGCGGGCCGTCATCAAACACGTGCCCCAAATGGGCTTCGCAACGATTGCAATGCACTTCTGTGCGAATAGAAAGCAATGAACGATCTTCCTTGCTTCCAACGTTTGACTCATTTACTGGCAGGTAGAAACTCGGCCAGCCCGTTCCCGACTTATATTTTGTTTCACTGCTAAACAATGGCAATTCGCAACAGATGCAAGTGTAAACACCTTCCCGTTTGTTGTCCCAATACTCGCCTGTGAACGATCGTTCCGTTCCATGCTCACGCGTAACGTGAAATTGAATTGGTGTTAGTTGTTGCTTCCATTGGTCAGCCGATTTTTCAATCTTACCGAGAGCAGCAATCCCGGATTCTGCTAAACCGGAATTCGGAATTTCGACACGACTGTCGCCCGCGCTGCTTACGAAGTAATAAGCCGCCGCAGCCACGAGGAGACACACGGCAAGGAATATCAATTTATTCATCGTCTAAGCCTTTCTTGAGTTCAACAATCAGCTTGTCCATACGACTGCGGTTAGCTCCCATGTCCGAATGGCCGACTCGGGATGCGCTACGAAAATGCAAGGCTTGATCGTCATCAACGTAAAACTCGACATCATCAACGAACCGGAAAATCAAACTTGAAAATTCGAAGCGACAATAATTATCCGCTTCTTCTACGAGTTTAGCGCGGGAGAAGTTTTCGGCAACAACCGTTTTGACTTTATTTAGCGGAGAATTAATGCCCGTCATGTCGACGGCTTCCATTCTGTGAGCTTCGTCACTGGCCATGGTAGAAACACAGTTGGGCGAGTCTGGACAAGTTGCCAGCCGACCATCGGTCAAACCGAGATTCGTTGGTTTCGATGCAGTCATGCTCATTCCAAACAACAGTAGGCAAGCAATCACGATGCCAAATATTAGTTTGCGAACGACACGAGACAAAAACGAGCGGCGTTTTGGGGCAATAGGAGATTGTGTTGAAGGAGATTCGCTCATGTCGGTCGGTCGGTCGAGAACTCGGCCGCGCCTCGTGTCCTGGGTCAAACTGAAAATTGATCCCGCTCGTTATCCTGCCAAAGTAAATTTGCGCAAATCGTTGCGGGGCGGATTCGCCCGGTGGACTGCCGATTCAATTGGCGAAATCAATTAACGAAATCAATTAACGAAATTCTATTCTAGCTGAATGTTATCAGAATAGTTTGGATGCGGTTCCTACAGTGTAGGTGAGCCGCATAACGAACGACTGGTTTTACATAATCCGTACTCGTTTAACAATGACAACGTGTTTGACTGCACCAGTGATTTTCTGCAGGCCTGACCAGGGGTAACGATGGAAAAAAATGAAATTGTGGTTGCGCTGATCCGGCATGTCGATGAGCAGATTCTCTGGCTTGCTCAACACAACGGTTCGCATCGTCAAATGGAATTTGTGGTCGGGCGGCGACTGGAAGGTGAACAGAAACGCGAGACGGTCTCACGCGAAGTTTCTTGGGCGTTAGGTCTGAATCGCAACAGTGACTTTCTTGTTTCCAGCATGGCCCAATTGAACCTCGAGTTCGTTGATACACTTCCTGGTCAAAGTGGACCGACTCACAACCTTGTCTCTTTCTACAACGTGGAAATTTATCGCACTCAGGTCATCGATTATTTACACACAAACGATGAACTTGTTTGGCTAAGCTCTAAAGAAATCTGCCAGGGGAAAACGCAGGACGGGATTCCAATCGATCCGCTATTGATAGCGCTTAACAAGCGAGGCAACGTGATTCAACATTGGGAATCGAGACGATAGATAGGAGCTCTGGCAACAAGCGGCCGATGAATTCGGGGCTTGTGTTCAGAAATTCTGGGAACCATCGGCTTAGGCCAACGGCCATCTGCTTTCGCCAAGTTCGTGGCCGGAGAAGCTTGCCTTATCTCTATTTGCCCTGAGCTGTCCGCGGAATAAAGTGCGGATCAGTGACAGCTTCTTTGACAACCAGCGAATTCAAGAGCTTCTCTGTAAAAGCTCCATCTACCGCACCTTCGGAATATAAAACTGTAATCTGAGTTTGCCGCACTCCCGCAAGCACGACTCGAGCAAACGCATGATGGATTACTTTGTCTTGCGTATAAGAAAAAGAAAACTCTCGCCCTGGAAATCCATCGACTTTGATTTCCTTAATGTCATCTAGCCGCCCCAGCACTCGGGCCACGTTACCTTTGACAGCGCCTTCGAGAATTTCCTTGATCTCTCTCGGCGTCGAAGGTTGATCATGCAAGTCGTGATAGCTCAAGACCGAAGATCGTTCTTTGCTCTCGGTCGCAATGTGCATTCGAACGATGATCGGATCTCTATCTAAAATCGGAGAGAACGACCGTTCGACGTATCGCGGCTTCATTGGCATGCGAAAGGCAAGCTTGGAGTCTTGAGGTTCAAGAATTTCCCAGCCGTCGGGGTCGACTTGCTGCTCTATTGGCTCGGCGCTTCCATCGATACCGAAGATGTTATTGACCGCATCGGCATTTGGTGCATTTTCGTCGTTCGATTTTTCAGCTTGATCCGAGTCACGCTGAAACAGTTGCGCGGCTGCAACATTGACTGTGCATAAGTTTGCCAAGCCGACGATGGCCAACAAACTCAACGAGCGAGCGAACCGAGATAGTGAAAACTGGGTCAAGTTCTTTGGATTCAACTTCATGATTGGGAACTCGATAGAAACAGGTTTGTTGAATGGGATCAGCGAGTCAAATGCGGGTCAGCGCGCCAAACGTCAAGACATTCGCCTCACGCTCACGACACTCATTTCTTGCAAGTGCATGAACAATAGTTATCGGAAACGCCGCTGGGAAACGATAAAGTTCTTTTCCTTCGAGCCACGGCTGTCGTGGATTTCGTGACGGCAGTTCGGTTTGACACAATTTTGAGGCGGGTTTACGATCTTTCCACCCGGGTCAGATTTTAGGTGATTTGGCGACAAAGAGAAACGAGAATTTTTTTAACGCTGATTCACCCTGTTTTTGAGGTCACCAGTTGTCAGATTCCAAACCAAGCCCCAGCCGTAGTGGAGCTTTTGAAGACGCAGTTGACCGTCGTGTTGAGAGATTTACTGAAAGCATCAGCTTTGACTATCGGCTCTATCCTCAAGACATTGCTGGCAGTATTGCCCACGCGAAAATGTTGGCCGATCAGCAAATTCTAACGGCCGAAGAATGTCAGCAAATCGTCGAGACACTTGCGCAGATCAAATCGGAACTTGATGCAGGGACATTTAAGCTCAAACCGGAGCTGGAAGATATTCATATGAATATCGAGCAGTCGCTGATTGACCGCCTGGGTGACGTTGGCCGAAAACTTCACACTGGTCGCAGCCGTAACGATCAAGTCTCAACGGACATCCGTTTGTGGGTGCGTGATGCGATCGACCGGATCGACAAAGCGCTCGCCGAACTTCAGCGCGCTTTCTTGAGTCGATGCGATCGCGATCTCGACATTGTCATCCCGGCTTACACGCATCTGCAACGCGCTCAGCCGGTGGTCGCATCGCACTATTGGTTGGCTTACCTCGAAAAATTCCAGCGGGATCGTGATCGTTTGGCCGATTGTCGAAAGCGACTCAACGTGTGCAGCCTGGGAACAGCAGCTTTGGCCGGTACGACATTGGATATCGATCGAGAGAATACAGCCGCCCGGTTAGGGTTTGAAGGAATCGTTGAAAACAGTCTCGATTCGTCGAGCGACCGCGACTTTCTGCTGGAAACGTGTTTTTGTCTTTCAACGGTTGGAATTCATTTGAGTGGCTGGGCCGAAGAATGGATCTTGTGGTCGACGGTTGAATTCAATTTTATCAAATTGCCTCATGCGTTTTGTACCGGCTCGTCAATCATGCCACAGAAGATCAACCCGGATGTGTTGGAGTTAACACGCGGAAAATCAGCTCGAGTCGTGGGAAGTTTGCAGACGCTGTTGATGCTGACCAAAGGTCTGCCGCTGGCCTACAACCGAGATCTTCAAGAAGACAAACCGCCATTGTTCGATGCGGTTGATACCATCGAAGCATGCCTTGAAGTCGCGGCTCCGCTGGTCGCCGGCGCGGAGTTAAATCGGGACGCGATCGCCCAAAGTCTGGACCGTGGATTCTTGGACGCGACCACGCTGATGGAGTTTCTGATCAAGCGTGGAGTTCCTCAACGGACGGCCCATCACCAGATTGGCGGTCTGGTAAAACTTGCGACCGAAAAATCCGCTACGCTTTCTCAACTAAGTCTTGACGATTTTCGGGCTTTTGACCCGACTCTCGACGACTCTGTCTATGCTGTACTTGGCGTTGAAAATGCCGTTTCGGCTTTTCAAAGTCACGGTTCGACGGCTCCTGCTCAAGTCGCGAAGCAGATCCAACGGTGGAAAACGCGTCTAAACCCTGTTTAAAACGTGGTGATACGCCGTTTGCGATACGTTGACAAGGCGTTGAAATCGAGTCAAAAATCGGTTGACCGACGCCGGGCGTCACAGAGATCCTGTTAACGTAAATCGTTAATTTGTCGATCTTTGCGGACGCCAATCAATACGGCAATTACAATCGGACGTACCACTACAGACCCGTTACACCTAATGCTTTGCACCCATTCTGGACGATCTTTTTCGGTCATGACTAAACAACCGCCTTCCACCTCTCTGCCCCGCTTCAGCCACAGTTTTGGTTCGATCCGCCGCATCGCATTCTTTGTCGCGCTATCGTGCGTTTGCATGTTGCTTTCGGCTTGCCTGGTTTCAAGCTCATTGGCCAGTCCAGTTCAGGACAATCCGTTTGGCGCTGACGCTGTTGAAGTCGAGCCAGAAAAGCAAGTGATCAAGCTGAAATCGGCCTCCGATGTTGCGCTGGAGAGCTACCTCGATCGATCTGGCGGCGGCAACGAGTTGATCATTCGTTCAGTACGCCTGTCAAATCCGACAACGCCCGTCGCGCTTGCCAAAGCAGTGACGAACATGATGAACATCAAAGAGTTCGGCGAAGCAAAATCGTACTTGGCGAAATTGGTCAATTTGAAACTCGACCCAAAAGCGACTTATGAGCTTTACGTCACTGTGGGACCAGACTTTTTCTATACGCTCAACGGCACCAACGAAATGCGGCCAGAAGGTCAAGAGTTTGCACGGGCTTCATTGGCTGCCGCGAAAGCATATTCTGAATCACCCGATCGCCTCAATCAGTTGATCAAAAAGTTGTCAGATACAGATATCAACATCAGAAGCGATGCGTTTAACAAGCTTCGACGACTTGGACCGTCGGCAGCTGCGGCAATCATCAACGTATTCGCCGATGATAGTCGCATGGATGAGTTTGCCGGACTACGTGGCGCACTTTACAAATTTGGAGACTCAGCCGTCGACCCGCTCATCGGCGGTTCGCGTGCGACAAACGCCAGAGTGAGTGCCGAGTCCATTCGCGCACTGACTCGCTATTCGACTCCTGAAGCTCTCGACGTTTTGTCAAAAGTCTATTTGTCGCCCAACCTTTCGGAACCGGCTCGGCGGACAGTCGTCAGCAATTTGCTTGACCACGGCATGGCTCCAGAAAAACTTCAGCTTGAATCTCGACTGGCGAACCGACGAGACAAATTTCTTGACGGTGCGCACCGCTCGTCAGATAGCTTCTTGGATTTGGTCACGCTTTGGAATTGGGACGACGCCTCGAAAAAACTGGTACCGCAACGCGTTGAACCGAGCACCGCGGCGCGGGTTCGAGCGGCAGATATTGCTGCCGATCTTTACGAAATCGACCCGTCAAATTCTGAGTTTCGCCAACGGTATTTACTGACGCAATTCGAATCTGCCAAGCGTGTCTCCGGGGCTTCCAACATTGCCAACGTCGATGCACTGATTGAAAAGATTGGACGGTACATGCCGTTGCAACCGACCGAAGTCGAGGCTGTTTTGGAACAGGCGATCAAACTCGACTACATTCCAGCTGCAATCACATGCTGTGAAATATTAAAGAAGATCGGTGGTCAGCCACAGGTTGTCGGTGGACCTCAAACGCGTCCCTTGGTGCGAGCGATTCTCGTTGGTGACCGCCATCTGCAATTCGCAGCGTTGGATGCAATCTCAACCATCAATCCAACCTCGGCCTACGCTGGCAGCAGCTACGTGGCTGAGTTGGCCGTCTTTCTGGCTCGCAGCCAAAATCAATCTGCGGCGCTGGTCGGACACATTCGACCTGTAATCGCGCAAAGCTATGCAGGAACGTTGCAAGCGCTCGGAATCAATGGTGTTTCCGCAGCAAGCAGCCGTTCGTTCTTTGAGAAAGCAACGACGGATCCTGACCTCTCCATTTTCATAGTTACCGATACACTCGACCGGCCTAACTACGCAGAACTTATTCAGCAGTTAAGAAACGATTGGCGAACCAAACGGACACCGATCGCATTCATGGTCAGCCGAACAGAAAACATCTCTAAGATGGACAAATTAATTGGCAAGGTCGATCGGTTGATCGCATTGCCAATGAGCACCAGCCCGTCAGACATTGCCAGCCAGGTGGTTCGGATCAATAAAATGACGGAGCCGCTATCCGTTTCAACCGATGATCGCCATCGCCATTCGGTTGCAGCAACGTCTTGGTTGGTCAAAATTGCTTCGGATCCAACTTACAAGTATTACAACTTGGCCGCTCATGAAGATCAGCTTGTTCAGTTGCTTTACATCCCGGAGTTTTCAACGGAAGCTGCCAAGATCCTGTCCGAACTGGGCACGTCAAAGGCGCAACGAGAGATTGTCAACTACGCGAGTCAAACGGGACTGCCAATCGAAGCGCGACAGTTTATGGCAGAAGCGTTTGATCGTTCTGTTAAACGACAAGGAACGATGCTAACAACGCACGAAATCGAACAGCAATATGATCGATTCAACGCAAGCGAAGCGACCTCAGAGGAAACGCGAAAGGTCCTTGGTTCGATTTTGGATTCCATCGAAGCTCGCCGGAAGTACAGCCGAGAACTCGATCAGCAATAAACTGTTGACTGGCTTTTTCTCAACTGCTTCCCAACCTCTCAACTGCTTCCCAACCTCTCAGCTGTGTTGCACCACCTGTGGCGTTCTCTGTTTCAGGTTCTCGACAATCTCAAACAGTTGTTCCTTGCGACGCCTGAACACGCTTTCTTTGGATTGAACGACAGGACTTTCTTTCATCAATTGCTGCATCCTGCGTACAAACCTCTTCTCACTCAGCAAAGGCGTCTTCACCAGTACGCTATGTGCGGTTCCCGTGACCCCTGATAAGGAGTTGGGCAGACTCAGCTTACTTGCCGTTCTTTTGACAAAGTAATCACGAGAATACAAACGCTGTAAGGGATGCAAATTGATTTTCAGATCCAACGATTGGGCAAAGTCCTGCCACTTGAACTCGTTGATGTGCTTATAACATTTCACGGGGATAAAAGGCACTCGCAATGCTTCCGCAATAATGGCACCATGAAGTGCTTCGGCGATCAAAATTTCTGTGCTTTGAATTTCTCGCAGAATATCGAATGCGTCGTGGCCTTTTCGGATATTAGGATCAATAAAATGAACACCAACCTGCTCACATAATCTTTTGTGGTCAGCATATTTGTCCACACTTTCATGGTGCGGAATAAACGCATATTTGTATTTCTTGATTGGAGCTGGTTGGTCTTCCAATAAAAGGTAAGACAGAATGCCTCCATCTACGATTCCTTTTTCTTTGGGAATGCCCATCGCTTCAGCAGTCAACGGCCCTCGCACCGCCAGGTACTCAACCTCGATATCAGAACGCCAGCTCGGTACGTTTCCGTAGGCAAACCCGCTGGTGAAGACAATTATTTTCTTCGTTGCTGGCTTGGGTTTGTAGTAAGAACTTAGGATCGACCCAAAACCCAACAGTGTCTCGGAATCGTCTTCGTCAAAAAAATCAGGCAAGAGTTTTTCAAACAGGAATGGGTTCAGCGCATCGCCAAAGTTGAAGTCATTGTGATAATAGAGTTTCATTATTGTCTCATCTCACGATGAATAGTTGATCTTTGATTCACGACACCTATTCGAGCATGCGGTGCCCAGCGGGAAGTCATTCATGGGTCGCTTCATGAGTCGCTATAGAAGGTTGTCCACCGGCGGCATTAAACGGACATCATGACCTTGTCGGACTTACTTCATCGGGAAACCCCCGAGATTGTGGGGGTTCTCAGCCACCTGGCCCGCCAAGTTGAACTCTACTCGATCCAAAGATTTTGATCGTTCCGGTTGTACGACCTGTTTGCTCCTAAGCAAAACGCTTGTCACGAAGATTTCCCCAGTAGCACCTTGGTCCGTACCCTACGTTTGAGAAGCCCAATCCCACCTGCGCCAATTGATCTTTTCCCCACACGCACAAAGAATTACCCGCACCCACAATGTTCCGTTTCAAATTAGAAATTTTGATCGTATCACTGCTGTTAGCCTCAGTAACCGCGCTGGTTCTGAACTATTCATGTTTGCGAACGCTAGAAATCACTCCCAACGATGACTGGGTCGCGATTAGCACCGATGACCGCTCTGCAGGCGGCAAATCCCGATCGCGTGCAAGTAAAAGCGACAATTGTTTCTTATTGGATTTTGAAACCAAAGCCGGAAAAACAAATCCGTTCACCAAGATTTCTATCCATCCAGCCGATAGAGAACAGTTTGACCTGTCGTGGGCCGAAGAGTTCAGAATTTCATCTCGCTGCAAACTCGAAAACAGTCAGGCAGATAATTTCTTCTATTTTGAAGTCCGCACGTTTGAAGACGGAGTCTCGAAGCCAAACAACGATCTGAGTTTGAAATACAATGAAGCCGTAATTCAAACATCGGAGAGTCTCTCCACAATCAAAGTCACGCGCGATGAGTTCTCGATTCCTGGATGGTGGACCAGCATGTTTTCGGTCCCATCCAACTGCCGTCAGCCTTCGTTTAATAACACTCAGCAATTCGAATTCACTTCGATTGCTACGGGCATTAAGGGCAAACTTGAAATTGAGAAAATCGAAGTCGCAGGGCATTGGGTTTCCCATCAAGCACTTTCGCAATCGTTGCTTACTGTTTGGATGCTTTCGTTCTTTGGTGTTTTGTTGACACGAATTCTCGAACTCCGAAAAGACCTGAACGCCCAACAGCAAAAAGAAAACGACTTGCTGGAACTTAACGAATTGTTGGCAATCCAATCGAAAGAACTGTCGGACATGGTTTCCGCTGATCCGCTTACCGGACTGTTAAATCGACGAGGCGCTTTGGATGTTGTTCTTGAAGTCAGTGAAGACTTGAAGTGCAATGGCACTATTTTCAGTCTTATCATGTTTGACATCGATCGATTCAAGAAAATCAACGACACTCGTGGTCATCTGGCGGGCGACCAAATCCTTTGTGATACCGCCACCATTGTTCGCAATCGAGCTCGTATTACCGACGCCGTTTGCCGTTGGGGCGGTGAAGAATTCCTGATCATTTGTCCCAAAACAAACGTCGATGAGGCTGCAGAGTTAGCCGAGGCATTGCGTGTGGCAATCATGCAATCGGAATTGAATTACACCGCCAGTTTTGGCGTCTGCAGTGCTGCAGGTCTTGAAGACTTTGCCGATGTCATGGAATCCGTAGACGTTGCCATGTACTACGCAAAAGACAGTGGACGCAATCGAGTTACCACTTACCTGACGAAAGACGATGGCAAGGCTGAATTCAAAACAGTTTCCGCAGACATGTTTTCATCGGGCCCAGCTTCGGTCATCAATTCGGTAGACCAAACAATGGATCAACTGACGGCTTTTGAAAGTCAACCCGGCCATTAATTAATTAGTTGGGGCACGATCGAGTTCGTTAAAACGGATCGATTACTCGTGACGGAGCGCTTCGATCGGATCCATCTTTGCCGCACGGATGGCGGGATACAAACCGAACACAACACCGACGACAACAGAAATCACGAACGCAATCGGGATCGAAGCCGGTACGATTTCCGGAGTCATCACTCGGGCCACTTCCGGCAAGCTCGCATACATTTCCGGCTGCAATTTCTGAAACGCCCATCGAGCCCCTTGCACAATCATTGGGCACAACAAGCCGCCCAGAATTCCGGTCAAACCTCCGACAACAGAAAGTGAAATCGTTTCGATCAAAAACTGTTGCGTGATGTCGGATCGTTTACCACCAAGGGCACGTCGAATTCCAATCTCACGGGTTCGTTCAGTCACCGTGGCCAACATAATGTTCATGATCCCAATGCCGCCAACGATCAACGAGATCGCAGCAATCAAACCCATAAACATCATGAACATCAAGCGAGTGGTTTTGGCTTGCTCGAGCAACTCATAAGGCACGACCACCGCAATGTCCTGACGTTCCGGGTCTCTTGAACGCAAAGTCGATTCCACGAGTTGAGCTGTCCGTGGAACTTCATCGGCACTATTTACACGGATCGTAATTTGTGACAATTCGAAACTCTGCATCGAGAACGACCCGCCGGAACGCTTCTGTTCGACGTCTCCCATACGGGCCTGCATGGTCGAATAGGGAATGTAGATATCCAACGAGAAATCCTGTGCGTCCAGAGACCCACCAATCGCCGCGGTTGCGTTTTTGGATTTCAATACGCCGACGACTTTGTAAAACTCTTTCTTCTCTGGCAAATAAATCTGCTTGTTGAGAGGATCCTCCGATGGGAATAGCTTTTGTGCAAGCACAGCAGCGATGACGCACACCGAAGCCTTCGACGACATTTCCCGAGAGGTTAGAAAGTGCCCTCGGGCAACTTCCAGTCGCGTAACATTTGCATATTCTGGCGAACAACCAACCAAGCGACCGTCAATCGGTTTCGCATTGGGATTGCCGGAGTACATGAACTTTTGCTTGAGTTCCCGAATCGGCACAACTTCTTCGACGGTAGGAATGGTCCGCTCAATCATTCGGTATTCAGAGCGTGTCACACCATACGCTGTGATCTGGCGAAAGTTTCCGTTACTTTCATCAGGTGGTTTGATCGACCGAACAATGATATTTTCGGCACCAAGATCTTCAATCTGCCGTTGTGCTTCTTTACTGATTCCCTCGCCGATAGCCAACAACCAAATCACACTGGCGACACCAATAAAGATGCCAAGCACAGTCAAAGCCGAGCGCATCGGGTGCAGCAAGAGGCTTTTGATTCCCAGTTTCCATGTTCGAAAAATTGACATTGGTCGATGCTTACGCGTTAACAGGTTGGTCGATGTTAGTTCACTTGCAAGTAGTGATCACTTACGAAACGGTTTCGGCATTCTTGGAAATCTCTTTGATTTGTTCAACCGAAAACGTCTTTCGGTCTTCAACGACAACATCGGACTGAACCAAGCCGTCACGCAAGCGGATGACTCGCTTGGAATGCTCGGCGACCTCGTCTTCATGAGTCACCATGATGATGGTTCGTCCTTCATCGTTGAGTCGCTGGAACAACGCCATGATCTCTTCGGTAGTAACCGAGTCGAGGTTTCCGGTCGCTTCGTCAGCAAGAATAAAGTAAGGGTCGTTGACCAGTGAACGGGCAATTGCAACACGCTGCTGCTGACCACCAGAAAGCTGTGCCGGACGATGGTCAAGCCGTTCGCCCAAACCCACCATGGTCGCCAGCCGAATACTCCGCTCTCGCGACTCCGAGTTGAGTTGCCCCATGTAATAAAGCGGGACCTCGATGTTTTCTACAACGCTAAGTTGAGGAATCAAGTTGTACGATTGAAAGACGAAACCGATTCGGGAAGCTCGAATAGCAGACAATTCATCGTCCGTCATTTTTGCAACGTCGTCGCCGCCAAGTACAAAAGACCCGAGCGTCGGCCGATCGAGGCAGCCCAGCAGATTCAGCAAAGTACTCTTGCCCGAACCCGAGGGTCCCATGATGGCTACGTAGTCGCCTTCGGGAACATCAAACGAAACTCCGCGTAGCGCGCGAACCGTTTCACTTTTGAGCACATAGTGCTTTTCCAGATCGCGAATTTTTGCTGCTAACGTCCCCGTGCCGACGGCTTCTTGAATCGCACTCGTATCATTCTCTTTACTCAATTAATAACTCCTGATTGACCAGCAGAGCTATCTGAATCTGATGGAGCTGGAGCACCGCCGCCGCCTCCGAATCCTCCTCCGCCACCACCACCGCTCATGCGTTCTTTCATTTTCTTGATCGACGCATCGGCTTCTTCGACAGACAGAAATCCATCCTTATCAGTGTCGATACGTTCGAAGAAGTAGGTATACGGAGAACCGGCTTCGTCTTTGGTGAGTTTTCCATCACCATCAGTGTCTTTTTGTTTGATCAAAGCAGCGCCACTGGCAGGCATTGAGAATCCGCCGCCACCGCCTCCGGGACGACCTCCGCCACCGCCTCCGGGACGACCGCCGCCACCACCTGCTCCGCCACCAGGACGACCTCCACCTGCTCCACCGGGACGTCCGCCACCGCCGCCTTGTGGTGCGCCGCCGCCAGCAAAACCAGCCGAGGGACCGTCTTGCGAATTCGCTTTGGGAGCCATCTTCTCTGATTCAGGAATATCAATCCTTGTATCAAGCTTTAATTCTGGCAAATCCATTTTTGATTTATAGGCGCCTGGATTCATCACCAACTCCTCACCTTCAGCAAGTCCTTCTTTGACCAACGCCATTTGAGAATTGTCGCCATCAAGTTTGACCTCGCGAGTTTCCCAATCGTCATCGCCAATTTTAACCAGGCAAAACTGTTGATCCTGAACGCCATAGATTGTTTGCAGCGGTGTCATCAAGGCGTCTGTTTCGTATCGAGTCTGAATCGCACAAGATGCGTTCATCCCCGGCTTTAGTGTGGTCGGCGGGTTGATGATCCGAACAAAAACCGCGTACTTCCGAACCGTCGTTGACATCCAACCACTCGACTCGGCGTATTGATTGACTTTCGTGACAACACCTTTGAGCGTCGAATCATTCAGCGCGTCGACTTTAATCGAGACCGGCATGTTTGGCTCGATCTGAGTGATGCTTTGCTCGTTGATCAGTGCCTTCACTTCCATCTTGCTCGGATCGGGCAAGCGAACGAGGACCTGCGACTCACGAACATTGGCGCCTTCTTCCAGTACCCAATCGTTGCCACCTCGACTGGATTCTTTCGCGTAAACAACCTGGCCCGAAACGCCTTGAGGAACGACCACAGTGCACTTTTCGATCATTTCCTTGATGTCTTCAAGCTTTTGCTCTTCAACCAGGAACGATTCGTTTTCACTTTCAAGTTTGACTTTGGCTGCATCGATATTGGCTTGCAACTCGACTTCGTTTTTTGGTTTGGTAATTGTCTCGAGGACCGATTCTTTTTGCGCTGCTAATTTTCGCAAGTTCTCCGCCTTCTGGACCGAAATCTCAGCTCTGCGAACCGCAAAAACATCGACTTCGAGTGCCCTGCGAGTAATAAACCCTTTCGCCGAAAGTTTCTGACTGTGAGCCAAAACAGCTTGAGCCTGTTCCAATTCCGACTTGGCCGTTTCGATTTGACTGTCGGCATCGTAAATTTCGTTTTGAATTGTTCGTTGCGTTTCGACGTAAATTCCTTCTGTGTATTCTTTCAGGGTCGCAATCGCCGAATTGAGCGCCGTCTCCGCTTGAATGACGGCCGTTCTGGCGTTAGCCATCGCAATATTTTGTTGATCTAATTCTTTTTCGAACTGAGACGAATCAAGCTGAACAAGAAAGTCACCTGCTTTAACGCTCGAACCTTCTGGCGTAACCTTGATCACGGATACCTGTCCGTTCCGTGATCGAACTTCGCAACGAATTTCAACATTGTCGCTGCTTTGAATTTCGCCCTGATCCAGCACCTGCGATACAAATTCACCCTTTTTGACTTCGGCGAGGATCGGGTTAAAGACACTCTTGCTGCCACTACTCGACAAGTACAGCCAAGCCAACAATCCGATCACCAACGCAGCAATTCCAAAGATGATTATCGGAGTGACCATTCCACAACGATTGACACGATGGCCAGGACGAAGATTTCTTTTTGTGTTGATAACTTGGCAATTGAAAGATGAATGTCGATTCATGGGAACCTCTAGGCGTTGGCCCAGCAAAGGATGGAGGTGGTTAGAGGACATTTCAAAACCTAAAATCGTGCGATCATCGTAGTGGGATTCGCCAGAATTCCCTTTGTTTTGAAAGCGAGCTGGGACTTCTGGCGAAGTCCACTACAGGTTTTGAAATACCCTCTAGATTAATTACCGAAAAGCCGCGATCTGTCTCACTATTTACCTTCGACAATAAGAGCGATTAAAGTGCACGGCGATTGTCGAATCAGAACGAACTACGATGGCGATCTCGGACTCAACGAGTTGGATGCGAAAATCGTCAGAATGCTCATTTCCTGAGAACTCAACATGATCGAATCGATCAGCTGAGTTTAGCCGACTTCTTCCCAACCGAAATTAAACACCGTTGGCAAACCGATGTTTTGGATCGGAATCGCAATTCACCGTTGAAAGCGACTTATTGTAGGCTGAATTCGCAATATCTTGGGAAATAAAATCGGCAATTCAATGTAAGCAATTGCGACTTTGCCACCAAATATTCTCGAAAACGCCCTTCAGCGCCATTTAGGCCGAAACTGGGCCGCGCATCGGGAGGGCCGGTAATTTATTGCGAGACGAGACGGCGCTAATTTCCTTCATCGAGAGACGGAATCAAATCGATCGCCCACCCTTGGACTTTCGGAATTGCACTGCTCGGTGCAACTGACTGGTTCATTGAAGGCTTGAGTTGAGAACCTGAAGCGGACTCGGGAGCAGACGGGTTAGCCGATTCAATCGGTGAACCCGCTAACACTTTTTCCCATGAGCTTTTCGGCTGTGATGGGATCGTTTGCTCGACGTGCGCGACGTGCGCGATTGGTGGCACATTGTCTTCAGTCGACGCTGCAGCGGTCAACAGAATACTTTGCTGCTCGTTCTTGGGCTGGTTGATTGCCGAACGACCAGCAGACGAGAAAGGGCGAAGGTATTGGCTCGGCGACGCATTAACGACAGGTTTCAGCGTCACCGGTGCAGCGGTGCGAACCTGGAACGATTCACGTTCCGTTGACTTCATTGGCGGTTCATTCTCACCAATCAACATGATTTTTCCCGTCTGATGTTCAGTGGACTTTCCTTGTCCCACTTCACTCACTTCGGGAACATCCAATTCTGGCACTTTGGTTTTCGGAACTTCAATTTCCGGAACGGGAGCGTCGATCGGTTCAATCTTCAACTCGTCGATGGAATCAAACTCCATGTCGGGGCTGCTGATCGGATCGGTAGATTCGTAAGGAGGTGGATCCGCATAGATCGCTTGGCCCTCAACCGGAATGGATTCGTAATTGGCGGAACCGTCGTCGACATAAGATGTTGCCATGCTGGATGTTGATACGCCCATGTCATTGCAGAACCGGCAATCCAACTGGAATCCCATTCGTGACGCAGCTCGAACACCGATCGAGTTATCGATCATCCCTGGATCAACCCACTCACCCGTTTCACCGAGCTCCATCGTGCCCAGATCGAAATCCAAATTTCGCCGAAGCACTTCATATTCAACCCAAGCTCTCAAGTATTGGTTCTGCACACCGGTCAGCGCGTTGATCGCGCGCGTCAAATCCTGTGCGGTCGTATCGCTGAACCCACTTTGTTGGCCAGGACGAGGAGGCTGTTCCAGCCTTGCACGAGCTTGCTCTACTTGCTCGATGTTGACTTGAATACTCTGTCGGTTCAGTTCAAACAGAATTTTGTTCTGGTTGATATTTCGAATCGTCTGGCGAAGACCACGACTGATCTCGTCTTCAAACTGATAGTAACTTCGGCGCGACTGTTGATAGCTAATCAACGTCTGGCGATAGTTGTTTCTCTCCTGCATTCGGACAATCGGCGCGTCAAATCTCAGCCCGGCGCCCAAGCTGCCGTTGGCGGACCGCAAATCGAACGGGTTATCTCCGACGTTGCCGATGTCGCCCTGAAAGACGATGTCGACTTGAGCCTCAAGTTGATCAGCGACGAACTCAATCTGACGCCAACTGTCGACCAGCGCCGCTCTCGCGTTCATCCAGTCCCGTCGCAAACAGCGAGCCGTTTCCAACGATTGCTTGGCATCGATGTCGACGTCAACAATTTCAACGGTGTTCGTTCGCGCTTCGGCTTGCAACAGCGAAAACTCCAACACAACGCCCTCGACCTCCGACAGCACATCAGGAAGTTGTTTGACAATCCCGTCGTTGAGAAGATAAAACTCAACGTCGGTCATTTCTTTTCTTAAGCTTTGGTAGCTGGTGATTTGATCAATCATTTTGTCGATGGCTTGCTCCGCCCGAGCAAGGTTCTTCATGGGCGAACGCTCGTTCTCTTGACCTTCCAGCTCTTTCATCAGATTGGCCTTGGTCGGAACCGACTGAGTCTCGAATAGAGCTGGGTCAACTTCGGACAATACGTCGCCGGAATCAATGGCGCGACTCAGCTTCGCAAGGTATCGCGTACGGTTTTCGCGCACGCTATCCATTTCATCGATGTCATCAACAATCAGGCTGCGATCGTCGCTCTTGATCTGGACGATGACTGCCTTGGCTTGTTTTAACGATGGCAGCAAGCCTTTGGCTTTCGTTTCCAAGTCATTTGAAAATTCGATTTCACCCTCCGATTCCAATCGTCCACGTTCATTTAGCGGCAGTTCGGATCGCGTCGGAATCAACTCAGACATTGCGTCAATCGCAGCACCTGCGGAAAGTCGCAACTTTCCAACTTGAATCAATCGATTACTGATTCGGTCGCCAATCAAATTAAATCCGTCCAGCGATGGATCTTCAATTTTTATTTCGAGGCTTGGTGGCAACCCCAGCTGTTGCTTGAATCGATCGAGGGAGTCTTGATAGTTGACTCTCGCATTGAGCAGGGTTTGCTGCTGCTGATAAACGCTGGACTTGAACTGCGAAACCAAGAGTCCGTTAATGCGATCCCGTTCAAAAAGTTCGTCAAACTGCTTCAACAAAGCCTCTTGTTGTCGGACATTGAATTCCTGGTTGCGAATTTGTTGTTGCTGCAAAAGCAAGCCAAAGTATCCGCCAATATTTCCGGTGCCGGTTCCGGGAGTTCCCAAAAACGCTCCGCTGTTGAAGCTTACACCTTGGCCCGGGTTTCGCCCTGTGGCAATCTGCAGATAAAAGCCGCGCCGAAAACGTTCCAGCTGACGGACATTTGCCAATAAAGTACGCTCCGATTGCGTGAGCGATTCCAGAATTCGATCCCGGCCCGCTCCACGAAGAAGCGGCTGAATGATTGAAAAATCGATCAACGAACTGGCGGACTGTGTATTGGCTCCGGAAAAGTTCCAGATGATCGTATTGGCTAGACCCACCGCAAAGTTGGTACCGGTAATTCCCAACCGTTGCAAATTCAGCCCGCCGCCATTGACTCCAATTTGGTTCGTCAACGTTGTCGAAGAAGTTCCACCGTTTCGAATCCGTCCGGTTGTTTGGAATAAGTTGTTGAATCCCGAAAACAGTTGCGAGTCAAAACCGAACCGCTCAAGACTTACATCGAGGGCAGATAGGTAAAGCGATTCCCGCTGCTGCTGTAACGTCGGACTGTGAATCAAAGCAAGTTGATACGCCGACGACAAACTCAAAACAGCTTCGTTGTTCTCGTTCATCGGCAGGTACGAACGCCATTCCGGATTCTCAACGTATTCGGTATCTCCGTTAGCATGCCAATGGGGATATCCGTCTTTTCCATCGACGCGATGCAGGAACTCGTGCGACGTCGGATCATCCGGGGGAATGGGCGGGTGGTCCTGAGAAAACGGATTGAACATTCGTGACATTGGATCAACGTCAATGTTTCCAGTCGCCGAGTCCCAACGCGGATCGGCAGACTTCTGAAGTATCAATCGCTCCGCTTCAGCATCGGCTTGGCGACGATAATAACTACGATGACAGCCAATGAGCGCACAGAACTGGATAGATACAATCGCGCACAACAACAGTCGTGTTGTCTGGGTCTTTGACACACCAACTCCCTATGCACGAAAACGTGCAATGCAGATTAGTCAATCACCACCTGATGGCAGTGCATACACCAAGGAGGATCCATCCCAACGGTTACGGGTTGCCGTGGGCCTGCCGATTGCGGGATCGGGTCAGGTTATGACGAAATTCCTACTTATCATGGTTTTCGGGGTTTTGCTGGCGAAGACTTGAACTGATTGTCCGTATTGAACCGAATCATCGAGAACGGCCAAGTTGATGCAAGCACTATGGCAATCCGGGACGATAGCAAAACTTGACGCCGTAGTTTGCCCAATTTATCATGAAATCCGGGGATCTACGGCTTTCAGGGAACACTTTGAGGTCCGTCGGCTTAAGATTGAGACAGTGATTTCTTACAGCTGCGGAGCCTTTATTCCCTACCGCAGTCAAGCTACGCAAACTTTCATCAACGACGAAACAGCAACACCATGGTTTTCTACGCCATCATTGGACTGATCTTTATTTTGCTGATCGTATTTTCGGTCATGTCATCGAAAGATTGGCACTGGGTCAACATCGTATTTTTGGTGCTGACATACCTCGCAGGTGTCGCTGCGACGATAGCATTGGCGCAAGTCTTTTCGCTACGTTCCAACGCGATGAAGAAATATCAGGACGCGCTGACCAGCGCAACGACGCAAGAACAAGCGGCGGACGTCGCAATCAATGGCGAAGCCAACTCGGTTGAATATGATCCCGAGTCTTTGCAGGGCGCCAACCAATTGCTGAACTTGGCCATGTTGGGTCGCGGTCGCGTTTGGTCCGGCGGCGCAATGACGATCGAAGATCCCGTTCGCGTGTTCACGTTCCCGGAAGCACTTCCTGCGATCCAAAACCCAAACCAATCTCTCGAAGACGTTGAGCTGTTTGCATTTCTTGAAGGAACGATCGAAGGACAGGTTTATCCGGTTTCGTTCATCGGAAAAGTTCGCGTCACCGAACAGTCACCCGAATCCTTGAAACTCGAAGACGTTTTCATCTCCAATCCGCGCGAGTTCCTGACACCTTCAGGACAGTGGGCTTTGTTTGAGAAAATGCCTATCGATCGACACGGTTCATTCCGTGCCGTTGAAAATATGACCGATGATGAAACGTTCGACATCAGTCAGTTTCGTCAAATCTTGATGACCAAGTATTTGACACCGCAATTGGTTAATCTTGCTGCCGACAGTGCCGAGTACGAGAAACTCATTGACCGTTTTGCTTTTGACGGATTGTCGATGGGCACCATTGAAAATTGGCTTGTAACCCAACCGAACCGAATCTCGTCTCGCTTCGAGCCTTTGCCTGAAGAGATCATGGTTAAATTCGAATTCAAAGGAAAATCAAACCGATCGTATCCGGTCGACTTCGACGGCAGTCTCGACACTGACGGCCCTTTTACGCCGTTGGGATTGGCGGTTGACCCAACGCTTCACGCTGGCAAAGAAATTGAATTTGCGACAGGCGACACGATCCTGATCGATCAGCTGACTGCCGACGGATATACTCGTGGTGACGGAACAACGATCCAAAAATTCGACCAAACTGAAAACGTTTCCAAAGTAGATACCATTTTCGTTCGTCAGTTGAGGGACTTCCCATTTTTGTTGGCTGACTTGCAAACTCGAACCGAGCGACTGGACCGCGAAACAATTCGCTTGCAGGACAACAACGCGATTCAAGACAAGACGTTGGCTGACACTGAGAACCAAATCAATGAGCGAACACGGTTGAAGCTCGCCATTGATTCCGACAATGAAAGCTTGGAAAACGATCTTGATTCGATTCTGGCGTTGGCTGAACGGCTTGAGAAGGAAGTTCAGGCGAACAAGTTAAAAGTTCAGGATCTTCAACAACAGGCTGAAGGCTCGCGCCGCTATCTTGAAAGCCAGTCACGATCCGTCCTGAACACGAACTACTAGAACGTAGTTCTTTCTGCTGCAATTTCTTTTGATGCCGGTGCCTCCTGCCGGAAAGACCTTTACGCTTGCGCTTTGGAAATCAGTGCGTCGCTCACTGTGATTCGTTTCGTTGCTTCTCTCTTGGCCAAAATTGCGAAAAGAACTGGCTGTCCCGCTCGGCAAGCGGGACGTACTGAATCTTGGGACTTCACACAACTGCACCCGTGGCCTGTCCATCTTTGGTTATTGGGCTATTCACTTTCGGAAAATGATCCGATAAACGTAGGAACGGGACGAATACAATCACATCAGCCAAGCTCAGCTCAAGCAACTTACTTGGTTGAACGCTTACTGAACTTGTATCTTCTCTCGATTTGGCCAAAATCATCACAGATCCAAATCCCCCAATTGCTTAAGTTGAAACATGGGCTTTCAAGACCGCGACTACAATCACAACGAGTTCGAACAAGACCACGCCTGGAACCGCCAACAGCGCGCCCGAGATCGTAGTAGCTCGGGGCATTCCATTATCACCGCGATCATTGTGGTCAATGTCGTCATCTGGTTGCTGGATTCGTTTTCACCACTGGTGGATCCGAGTGAAAAAGGTGTGCACTGGCTTAACCGAAACATCCTGTGTTTGGACCCAAGCAAGCCATGGGCCATTTGGTCTTATCTTGGCTACGGTTTCGCCCACGCGTCGCTGGACAGCAAGACAAGTTTTTGGCACATCGCGTTCAACATGTTGGGATTGTTTTTTCTTGGACGTCCTGTCGTCCAACGGCTGGGCAAGATTGAATTCCTGAAGTTTTACCTGGTCTCGATTGTTGTCTGCGGCGTTGGCTACGTGATCCTTGCCCAAGTTTTCGGGCTGGTGAATTACATCGTCGGAGCATCTGGAGCTGTATCGGCAGTGGTATTCCTGTTCATCTTTATGTATCCGAAAGAGAAAGTTCTATTTTGGGGGATCTTTCCGATGTACGCATGGGTGTTGGGCATCATCGTGGTCCTGGCCGACATTCGAAACGCACTGAATCCGGAAAACCATGTCGCGTGGCAAGTTCACTTGATTGGAGCCGCGTTTGCGATTGCTTACTTTAAACTCAATTGGAATTTTGAAAGGTTGCCGCTGCCTTCATTCGCTGGACTGGCCGCCGGTGCCAAACCGAAACTGAAAGTCCACAACCCGGACGAGAAATTGGAAAAGTTGAAGATCGACGCCGATCGAGTGTTGGAAAAAATTGCCAAAGAGGGCGAGGCAAGCTTAACTCGCGGCGAGCGAAAAACACTCAATCAATACAGCAAAGCAATTCGTAACCGCAATGATTAGCGGGCCTCCCGAAAATCGCAATCAGACCTTTTTCCCAATCCAATCTTCGGCAACGCGTGCCATCTCGACGAAGACATCCTCTTCCGACTTTCTTGTACGCTTGAGAATTTTGTAGCCATGGTTGGCCGTATCCAACAAATGCAGCTTTGCTTTTCGTCCCAGCCTTTTAATAACGGGTTGAAATAAATCCAAACTCGCCAGCGCGTCGCGCGTGCCCGACAAGAACAACATCGGCACTTTGATATTCTTCAGATGCTCCGCACGATGATCCGATGGCTTGTTCGGCGCATGAAGTGGAAACGCAAAATAGATCAGTCCCTTAACAGGTTTCGGAAAATCTGTTTGAGCTGCGGCCAGTGAGCTCATTCGTCCGCCGAAAGAATGGCCGCCGGCAAACAAGGGAACCCTTCCCACAAGCGATTTAGCTTGTCCGATTGCGGCACAAACCGTCGCGATGGAAACCGTTTCCGAATCACGACCACCACCCCGTTCCATAAATGGAAATTGATACCGAAAAGTACCCACTCCTATGTTGGCCAATTCAGTTGCAATGCTCTCCATGTTGGCGTGGTTCATTCCCGCGCCTGCACCGTGTCCAAGCACAACGACAGCTTTCGGTTTGGACGGCAGCCACAGCAGCCCCGAGACTTTGTCCTTCGATTCATGGGCAAGGAATTTTAGCTTTTTCGTTTTCATGATCGTTTCATGATAACCATTTGGTCAAAGTAAATCCGTTGTTTAAAAGGGTTGAGCAGAATATCAGTGAATTGGTCGAGCACGGAAGTGAGGGATCGAGCATTGATGGGCGATCTCTGGCATGAAAATAATCCGCGTGACGGCATTTTCACGATACAAAGCCGGTCTTACAAAAGCCGTTCTAACAAAGCCATCTCGTTTTTACCCGCCGAAACGCAAGTGTCACTTTAACTTCATAAGCCTCATGCTAAGATAGCCCAACTAAAAATTCCTATCAAAACCGACAAACATGTTAGACCAACAACCTTGTGATCAATCGGCGCACGAAAACGGCGCATCATGCGATTCTGCCAAGACTCTCTGGACGCGCGATGAAGTTGCTGCGTTGTTCGCGCTGCCGCTGATGGACTTGCTGTTTCAAGCACAAACGGTTCATCGCCAGCACCATCGCCCCAACTCGGTTCAACTCAGTAGCTTGCTCAGTATTAAAACAGGAGCGTGCCCTGAAGACTGCGCTTATTGTCCGCAAAGCGCTCGTTACAAAACGGGACTCAAAACTGAAAAACTGATGCCGCTCGATCAAATCGTGGCAGCTGCCAAGCAAGCGAAAGCCAACGGCGCCGGTCGATTCTGCATGGGTGCTGCTTGGCGTAGCCCAAAAGACAGCGACATCGAAGAAGTCTCCAAAGCGGTCGCAGCAGTCAAATCGCTTGGCATGGAAACGTGTGCCACGCTTGGCATGCTCAAACCTGATCACGCACGAGCGTTGACCGATGCAGGACTCGATTATTACAACCACAACCTCGATACTTCGCCCGAGTTTTATGGCGACATCATTTCGACGCGGACTTACCAGGATCGACTGGAGACATTACAAACCGTTCGCGATGCGGGAATGAAAGTTTGCTGCGGTGGAATCGTGGGCATGGGCGAAACCGAGTCCGACCGAGTCGGTTTGTTGACCACATTGGCCAATCTGGATCCGGCTCCTGAAAGTGTTCCGATCAACAACTTGGTAAAAGTCGCAGGCACTCCGTTGGCAGAAACCGACGAGCTCGATCCGTTCGACTTCGTTCGCACCGTAGCGGTAGCTCGCATTCTGATGCCAACATCTTATGTCCGGCTGTCGGCTGGTCGTGAGACGATGAACGACCAAATGCAAACGCTGTGCTTTATGGCGGGAGCCAACTCCGTGTTCTACGGCGAACAGTTGCTGACCACCAATAACGCAACCGTCGATCACGATCGAGAACTGTTTAAACGACTGGGAATGACGACAGAACTTTCATCGGCCGCCCAAAGCTGTGACGACTCGGAAGCCGTTCCTGTCAAAAGCGCAGCAAGTTGTTCCAGTTCCTCGCCAGTCGAACAAGGTTCGTGCGGCTCGTGTCAGCCGCCGAATTAGTCGCCTGTCATGTCGCTTCGAAAAGAAATCTCGCAATCGCAACAATCGCTTCGCGAACATGATTTGTGGCGGCAGCGAATCACAGTTGATTCTCCGCAAGGCGTGCATGTGCAAGTTGATGGAAAGCCGTTTATCAACTTTTCCAGCAACGACTATCTTGGCTTGGCCAACCACCCGGAAGTTCGCGCTGCGGCAGCGGCGGCGGCTGAAAAATGGGGAGTCGGCAGCGGAGCGTCGCATCTTATCAGCGGGCACCAGCGACCGCACGCGGATCTCGAAGAGCGTTTGGCACAGTTTGTCGGAGCAGAACAAGCGATTCTGTTTTCAACTGGCTACATGGCCAATCTCGCCGTCCCGCAGGCGCTACTCGGACGCGAAGATCTTTTGTTGCAAGACAAACTTAATCACGCTTCCTTGATCGACGCCGCAAAACTTTGTAGCGCAAAACTGCGCCGCTATCGACACGGTGATGTCACCCACGCAAGCGAAATCATGGATAAAAATTCGGGTCGTCGAATATTGCTGGCCACCGATGGCGTGTTCAGCATGAACGGAAAGATCGCACCGCTGATCAACTTGGAAAAGGTCGCCCAACCACATGGGGCGATCATGTTGGTCGACGACGCACACGGGTTTGGAGTCGCTGGAACGGGAGGAGCCGGCACGCTTCATTCAACACCGCTCAGGCCAGCTGGAAATATTTTGATGATCGGCACGCTTTCCAAAGCGATCGGTGCGTTCGGAGCTTTTGTCGCCGGTGACAAAGTTTTCATCGAACAACTCATTCAAAAATCTCGCTCGTATATTTATACCACCGCTCTGCCCTGTTCGATCGCCGCAGCCGCGTTGAAAAGCCTCGACTTGATTGAATCTGATCGGTCACGACACGATCGCTTGATCAACAACATGAATTGCTTTCGCAAAACAGTCAAAGCACTCGATATCGACGTGGTTCACTCCGTCACACCGATTCAATCGATGATTTTCGGCCAACCAACAGCTGCGCTTCAAGCTGCAGAAATTCTTCGCGAACAAGGAATTCTGGCGATCGCGATTCGACCGCCAACCGTCCCCGCCGGCACGTCACGATTGAGAATCACTTTGTCAGCCGATCACACGACCGAAGAGGTTGAGCGCTTGCTCGATATTCTCGCTTCGACGGAGATTCGTGAGTTGAGTGCAGCCAATGTTGGTGCTGACAATGCTGGCGAAGCAGGCGATAACGTGGAGTCAGAATGAAGCCAACACTTGCACTGATTCATGGTTGGGCAATCGATTCGTCAGCCTTTGATCCAATCCGCTCCGCGCTCGAAAAGAACTTCGAAATCTATGCGCACGATCTACCTGGCTATGGAAGTCGCCATGACGAAGCGGGTGATCTGTCGTTGCAAGCATTAACCGAAGACGCACGCGAACGAATTCCTGATGGCGCAATTTGGATGGGCTGGTCCCTCGGCGGAACGATCGCGATGAAAGCAGCGATTGAAACCAGCAACGAAGTCAGTCAGTTGATTCTGGTTTCGGTGACACCAAAATTAAAAAACAGTGGCGACTGGAAATTTGGTATCGACGCAAACATCATCGACGAACTGGAATCCAAATTCGAAAATAACTTTTCGAGTGCATTAAAGCGATTCTTGCTGATGGGTCTTGGCGATCCAATTGGTGGACGATCCGTCGCCGTTGAAGCCGCCCAGCGTTGTTTGCAGCCACCAACGCTTGGGACACTGGTTTCCGGACTAAACATTTTGAGACAAACTGACTTGCGGGATCAAGTTTCTAAAATAAACTGCCCTGTACAATTGATGGTTGGTAGTCGTGACAAGATTGTGCCTGCCGATGCAACCCGGTGGCTGGAATCGCAACTGACTGACGTTCAACTCTCGGAGACCAATGTTGGCCATTTATCATTCTTGGAATCGCCGCATTGGTTTATCAACCAACTAACCTCTTTTTTGGAATCAGCTTCAGCCGCGCATGAACGAATTGACGAAACAACAAATTGAGCGTCAGTTCGATCGAGCGGCACAAACTTATGATGAAGTCGCTGGGCTTCAACAAAAGATGGCGCAACGGCTAATCGAGTTTGTCGAATCGACACCATCAAGTTCCAATGAACGTCCCATCTCGCTGGTCGATCTTGGCTGCGGAACCGGGTACGCGATTGCGCAGTTGGTTGAGTCTCATCCCACGTGGTCATTCGCCGGACTGGACCTTTCCAACGAAATGCTTCGCGTCGCTCAGGCACGCATCGATGGAGCTTGCGGTGTTAACTGGAAACATGGCGACCTTCAGGAAACTGGTTTTGACTCAGGTTCGTTCGACTGGGTTTTCAGTAACGCGGCCATCCAATGGTGCGATGCGGGGAAAGCGGCAACTGAGATCCGTCGAATCCTCGCACCCAATGGGAAGTTTGCGGTCTCGACTTTCGTTGACCGGACCTTGCATCAATGGCGGTCGGCGTTTTCAAAAGTCGCACCAACAGATCAACCTCGAGTGCACCATTTCCTGTCCGCCGATTCGGTAAAGTCAGCTTTCGACAATGCTAGTCTGTCGATCGAGCAATTCGAGCGAGACGAATTGGAGCTTAACTTCGACAACGTTGACGAGATGTTCGCGTCAATCAAAAAGCTCGGCGCAACCAACGCGACTTCGACACGGGCAAAGGGGATGCTCGGCCGACAGAAGTACCGGGCAATCCGTGAGCACTTTGAAGAAGAACTAAAACGCAGCGGAAGTTTGACGTTGACGTTTGACTGCGTTTTCTTGAGTGGAAGTCGGTGACAGATTTCTTTCGTCGCCCAATTCATGCACTACAATAAGGCCTTGGACAAGCAAATTGGGGAACCTGAAATGAAAAAGAACGCACCGGCGATAAGGCCTATTCTTGCAAGCGTCATCTTGTTGGCACTGACGATCACGTCGCCACTTACCGGACAACAAATGAAGCCACCGGGCTTCAATGAACTTTCGATTGGTGACAAGGCTCCTGAATTTGAGCTTCTTGGAATCGATGACGAACACTGGACGCTGGACAAATTCAAAGACAGCAACATTCTTGTCGTCTATTTTACGTCAAACCACTGTCCATTTTGTCACGCGCAGGATCCGCGACTGATCGAGTTGGTTAAGGAACTCGAAGACAAGAGCGTTGCCTTTGTGGCAATCAACCCGAACTCGGGTGATGGACTACGAATCGACGAGCTTGGCTATTCGAAGTATGACGATAGCTTTGAAGACATGAAGCCCTATGCGAAAGATCATGGATTCAATTTTCCATATCTTTACGACGGTGAAACGCAAACGACGGCCAAAGCGTACGGATGTTTGGCGACGCCGCACGTTTTTGTTTTTGACCAAGATCGAAAGCTTCAATACAAGGGTCGTTTCGACAACTCGAGGTTTGCTGATCCAGAAACGGTTAAGACTCGGGACGCTCGCGCCGCGATTATGAGCCTGTTGGCCGGCCAGCCGGTCGTGGTTCAAGTCACCAAGCCATTTGGGTGCTCGACGAAGTGGCTGGAAAAAATTGACGACGTTGCCCAAGACAACAAGAACTGGGAATCCGCGGACGTGACAATTGACGACATCGATATTGATGGCTTGAAGGCGCTCGTCAAGAACGACACGGAAAAGTATCGGCTGTTCAATGTCTGGTCGACGACTTGTGCTCCATGCGTTGCAGAGTTTCCGGGTTTGATTTCTGTCTACCGCCGAATGGGACTTCGCAATTTCGAGTTGATTACGCTGTCGACTGATCTGCCCGCTGACCGAGAAAAGGCACTGGCCTTTCTTGACCAACAACGTGCGGCTTTGCACGGGAAATTGAAATCGTCTTTGAAAGCTGAAGGACGAAAGTCAAACAATTATTTGTATACAGGCGCCGACATGGACGCTTTCATCGAAACGCTTGACCCAAAATGGGAAGGGCCACAACCGCATACCGTCTTGGTTGCTCCGGGCGGCGAAATTGTTTTTCGGCATAACGGAAAAATTGGAGAAGCCGAGTTGCTTGACGCAGTTTTGAAGGAGATGTCGACGGTTTATCACCCTGAGCCGGTGAAGAAAGAGAAGACGTCAAACAAGAAGGAGTAGGTCGGCGATTTGAGATCCAATATTTGAAATCTCAGAATTGAAATTTCAAATTCCGACCCGGCAGGTTGAAGCGGCTGAGCCTCGAATTCAAACTCACTCTTCGGTCTCGACGCTCATCAATTTCAGTTCAGCCTTGGCAGAGTCCAGTTCCCACTTGTAGTTGCCGAGGAATGACATGCCGAGCAAGCCGGATGCGTTTGTCGCGCTTTCCTCAAGCACAGCACATTCAACATTGTTGACCGTAAACTTACCGACGCGAACGGATTCCAAAAGGACAAGTTTTGCTTCGATGATATCCCCATTGGCAATCGTCAGCCGAATGTCTTTAGCATCGGGCCCGGGGACAATATTCAACTCCTGTGCCAAAGTTTGCGGAAGTGAAATCAAACTGGCTCCAGAATCGACACACAGCTCAACAGGACTTTGTCCGTTGATCGTGACCGTGGCGAGAAAGGTACCCGATCCATCGTCGCGAAGCGGAATCGATTCTGAAAGCACGCCACTTTCGAGCTTCTCAAGGTTCCCTCGCAGCCGCGCCAACGATTTCGTTTCTTTAAACGGCTTCGTCTTTTTCTTCGTGGTCGTTTCGATTTCCGCCAACAGTTTCTTGAATGACTCGTCTTCAGCGATCGTTTTCATTCTTTCATCCAGTGAATCAGAAAACTCGCGAACCTTCAGCACTTCGGCGACGAATTTTTCACGTTCCTGATTGATAAAGACCAACCCCTGAGTATGGTTTTTCTCCAAGTTTGCAATTTCTTTTTCGATCAGCTCAATCGCTGACATATTCGCGTTCAGCTCGCCGACGATTTTGTTGTTTTCTTTGACTGAACTTGCGTTAACGAGCTGAGCGTTGAGATTAATGTTCAATTGCTTCAAATTGACAATCTGCGATTCTCGTTGGAGCTGTTCAACGCGAACGTTCTCAAGCTCGATCGACAGGCCAATCAATTCACGTTTATTTTTTAACGACTTGGAAATATCACTTTTTAGTTTCTTTTCATCGAGGAAAGAAAACTCTTCTCGCGAAAGTTTCAGCCCCATCTCTTTGAGCTTCTCTTTCTGGTCTTTGGTTATCTTGCCCCCTCCGGCGCTTGAGCCGCCGGCGCTAGTCCCTCCCTCATCGTCAGCGTCAGTCGCTGTTCCCACCGCAGCTTTTGAGATAAAAGCCTGGTCGTCATCAGAGAGCTTGGCCAACTCAAGCGTCAAGGTTTTGCCATCCTTTCCCTCCAATCCAACCTTGCCGTCTTGTTCCGAAATTAACTTGGCTTCAAACGTATGTTTACCGTTGGCGCTAGTCCAAGTTCGAAACGTCTGCTCTTGCGCAAGCGATTCGGCGCAGAAAACCAACGCGAAAACTAGAGTCAAAATGGTGGACGAAATCGTGTATTTCATGTTACCGGTTGCGGATGAATCGAGACTTTCACTAATTGGATGGTCGAAATGTGTGCTAGCGAGTAATTTGATGTGGAGGCAAATTCCGCCACGGCACCGGTTGGAGCTGTCGCTGGCCATTCAATGCACTGATTATACGGCATTGCCCCAACGTGTCACGTATCAATTTGACCGTCACAACCGGCGTGGTCGAAGGCGTTTCGAATCGGCGATTCACGTTGATTCGGGTCTGTTGGCCGACTAAAATCCGCTGTGAACTATGTCCGTTTTAAACATTGAACCAATTCAAAAAGCAAACGTAAATGAAGCTAGATCAGAGGATGCAGCGCATTCGACTAATCCTCTCCGACGTCGACGGAGTTTTGACTGACGGCGGCATCACGTTTGATAACCAGGGAATCGAAACAAAGACTTTCAATGTCCGAGACGGTTTGGGGATCAAATTGTGGCAGCGTACGGGACATCGATTTGGAATCATCACCGCACGTAGTTCGCACATTGTCAAACTTCGAATGGACGAACTGGGCATCGATCTTGTTCGCCAGGGCTCGCAAGACAAACTTGTTGTTGGGACTCAGATCCTGAACGAGCTTGCTCTGGAACCCGCAGAAGTCTGCTACATCGGCGATGACCTGTCAGATCTTTCCCTGATGAATCAGGTCGGTTTGGCAGCCACCGTGTCTGATGGGGCAACGGAAGTCCGTTCGGCTGCTCATTTAACAACCAAAGCTGTTGGTGGCAGCGGTGCGATTCGAGAGTTGATCGAAACGATTCTCAAAAGTCAAAAACGATGGAACGAACTGATCAAGTCCTACACTGAAGTCTAAATCTGCTGCTTGGCAAAACAACTTACAACCCTAATCTCAAATTTCTGATCCTCGATCTCAAATTTTAGAATCGTCGCAACCGTTTGAAAAGGAAATCGACTGTTGCCTGGAAAACTTAATCCATTTGCGCATTATCTCTTCGCACTCGCGATAACTGTTTTCGGTTACGCGTTGTATGCGAAGTTTGCCGTTCCGGTTATTGAAGGTCCGGCCGTATCGTTGCGCCGAGCTGTCGTTGAACCGGTCGTTGGCCAGCCCCGCAGCGAAGCCGACAAAACTTATCTCACTAGCCTGGTTCCCGCTGGTTCATGGGAGTTGGACAACTGCAAGATGTTATTGACTCCACAAGGAACGATCTTTTTCCAACAGTGGGAGCGAGTTGATGACGAAGGAACGTATGACTTGAACCCGTTCACGTTGGTGATGAACGACCCGACAATGGACAACGGAGCAACAGAAAAAAGGGCACCGACAATCCTTCGTGCAATTGATGGCGCGGTGCTGAAGCTCACCAAACCACTCGTATTCGGTTCGGACCAGGAGAAAGCCGAAATGAAGTCAGCGCGTCTCGACGGCGCTGTGACCATCTTTCGCCCCGCAAGCGACGGGCAGGATGACGACTTGCGAGTGTTGACGCGAAATGTACATATCGATCGGAACCGGGTTTACACTTTGGACGACGTCGAGTTTGCTTATGGCAACCATCGCGGCAGCGGTCGAAATCTGGCGATCGAACTCGCGCATGAATCCGAAAGCTATTCAGCTCGAACGTTCAAATCAATTTCCGGCGTTGCTCAAATGGAATTGGCATCTGTCAAACGACTTGTCCTTCAACCGGAAGGAAGTAACGACCTGCCAGTTGAAGGATTGCCGAAACAACCCTCGCTCCTAGCGAATGAAACACCTTTTTCAAATCAGAACACGCCACTGGAACTTTCATGTTCCGGCCCGTTCGTATTCAAATTCGAACACCGAACGGCTGAGTTCCGCGACAATGTGATCATTCGCCAACTTGACCGCTTCGGCGACAACATTCATTGCGAAAAGCTCAAGATCGAGTTCGCCAAACGTGAACCAGAATTAGATCCCGCAAACCCGGCGATGGGCGAATCGGCGAATCCAGATTCCGAATCGTCGCAACCGGCAATGAAAATCAATAGCTTTGTCGCGTTTGGCACTGCAGGCAAACCGGCAGTGATCACTTCCAACTCCAGCCAGTCGCGAATCATTGGTCAACGAATTGCTTACGACACGAAGACGGCGACGTTACAAGCCACCAGCGACGATCATGTCTCTCTCGCCAGCCCAAAGTTTTCTTTCTCGGCTCGCAAGATTGACTACCAGTTGGTTGAAAACGGAGGCTTGGGTCCGTTGAACGCGGCTGGTCCCGGCAGGCTTGTCAGCAACTCGGATGATCCGAATCGGAAATTTTCTGCAGCTTGGAAAGATGAACTTGTCGTACAACAGCAAGACGACTCGCGTCAGTTGATTCGCCTTGAAGGGGACGCGGTCGTTAACATGGGCGACGAGACTTCGATCGAATCGGATCAATTGCACTTGTTGGTTTGGCAGCTTCCTGATGCGGCGACCGTTGGGATGACTGACGAGCAAAAGAGAGCCCAAGGGATCAAAACCGATTGGCAATATTTACCTTCAAATCTTACAACTCGTGGCAGTGTCAAAATCGTTGCGCCCAAGATGGTCGGAACAGCGCGCCAGTTCATTGCTGATTGGCCAAAGCCCGTCTTGAAAACGGATGTCGGAACCGAGATCGGGTTTATCGAAGGCCAGTTCGCGCGGCCATCGCTGATCAATCGATACGCAGTGCGAAAACCGGTTGCGCAGGATGACGGCGTGCAACCTGTCGTCCGCCGAGCTCAATTTAACGAGCCGGTTACACCGATGCAACGTTTTCAAGACACCGCTAGTGGCCCCCCGACTGCGAACAACAACTCGAAACCAGCGCCGACGATGAAGTTTGACGGCGACGTCGTTCGCGCAAACCTGTTCGGTGACTTGGAAGACCCACAAATTAAGGATCTGTCCGTCGACGGACACATCAAGCTGGTTGAGTCTGCTCCGCCGTCGACCAGCAACAACATCAAAGAGAGCGACCTGCAGATCACTGGCGAAAACTTGCGGATGGTCCCGCAAGGCAATGACTTCTTTCGCGTTCGCGTCGGTGGCTCAGCCGAAAAACTGGCCACCATGTCGGCTCAGGGATTGTTCCTGAGCGGAACGAACTTGCACTTGGATCAACAGGCGAACAAGCTTTGGATCGAAGGCGACGGCAAAATGAGCCTACAACCGCCTGCGAGCCAAGCGACGTCGACAACCAACCAACTTTCCAGCGCCGATGAAAATTCTGTCGATGTCAGCGACATCCAGCAAGTCGACGTGGCTTGGACGGGTGGAATGATTTTCGATGGTACGCGGCTGTACTTTGAGCGAGAGATTCTCCTAACCGCACAACGGAAGCCCGAAGACAATCAACAGATGACCACGCAAACGTTCAGCCAAGCGTTAACGGTTGAGCTTAGCGAACGAATGGACTTTCGCGAGCTTTCGGATAGTGCGTCGACGGGCCCGCGCAAATCGGCACAACTTAAGCGTCTGCAACTGGTCAACAACATCGAATCGGACAGCAGCGCTTTTCAACAGACCAGCTTTGAAGAAGGAGAAGATCAGAATCGGATGCGCGGCAAACCCGTGATCGTTCAAAATGAAACGACCGATGCGAAAGGCAACCTGATTCAGGTTCAAAAAATTATCGCGCCAATGGCTTCGGTCAACGCCCAATCAGGAGCAATGGTCGCCAAAGGGCCCGGGAAAGTAATCAACTATCAGTATCAAGATCCATCCAACAATCAGAACCGCCTATCCGGGTTTTCAAGTTCGTTTCAACAGCAAGGTTCTGACGGAAAACCAAAACTCAATTGTGTGCACATCAACTACGATGGCGATTTGCTGGCCAACTCCAACAACCGTGAGCTGACGATCAGCGGAAACGTCCGAACGGCCTACGCCGATGTGAATTCGTTTAACCAAACGATCGACCCAGATGACGAGTCGAAATTGCCCAAGGGAGCGGTAACGCTGCGTTGCAACAAACTGAAATCGGCGCAGTGGACGCCACGGAGCCAAGTTGAGTCAACGACAGAAATGATTGCCATAGGCAACGCTCACATCAAAAGCCAACTCTTCGAAGCAACTGCCAATCGCCTGTCTTACTCCGACATGACCGACAAGTTGACGATCGAAGGCTCACCTCGAAGTGATGCCAATCTCTGGTTCCGTCAAAATCCGAAAGCAAAATTGAGCCACCTTGCTGCCCAGAAAATCATGTATCGACTGTCCGATCAATGGACAGATGTTCAGGGCGTCAAGAATCTGAATATCAAACGATCCGGCAAATAGCGAACGCCGAATTCCAACCCATCAAACGGAGGGATTCTAGCGCCGGCCTATTGGCTGAACCTTCGAGAACTTTTCGCGGCATGCCTTTTTTCGATTCAAACGGTGTCGAAAATCAACTAAACTGATAGCTTCGTTTTTAAACCCTTGCGACTCCAACCTTCCAATCGAGCCCACCTTGGATAGCAGTAGCTCCCACAACGGCGTTAACCAATCTGATACGAGCAACGAGCTTGAATCAATGGGATCGATCTCCAGCTTGATCAAACGGTTCAAACACGACGATGACTCAGCCGCCGCGGCTGAATTGTGGGAGCGATACTTCTCGCAACTTTGTGATGTCGCCAGATCGAGGTTCGGAAACCAACGAGCCATGGAAGCAGACGAAGAGGACGCTGCCGCGATGGCGTTTTATGCCATGCTCGATGGATTCACCAACGGACGTTTTCAGGGCGTTACCAAACGGGACGATTTCTGGAAGTTGCTGGTCGCAATAACCAATCGAAACATTTCGAAAATTCGTCGCCGTAACCAACAGCTCAAACGTGGCGGTGGCCATACACGATCCCAAACACCCGCTGAGGAACTTCAAGATGAAGCCGATGCGCAAGCGATCGTAGACCTTTCTGATACCATTCGAGCTGTCGTTAGCAGCCTTCCCAGTGAGCGATACCAGACAGTGTTCTTTCTACGCGCCGCAGGGCACAGCCACGAAGAGATTGTCGAAAAGACAGGTCAGTCCAAAAGGACCGTTGCGCGTCAACTTGACATGATTCGCCAAATCTGGAGCAAGCAGGAATAGATCTCCCTGCCGCTTGATGACTTTCGTCGATCAGTTTTTCTCCACATCGACCCAAACGAGACGATGATCCGATGCCGTCACCAACTCGCCGCCGACTTCGTCCGGCTTGGGCCAGAATACTCCGTGACCGGTGACCTTCAAAATTTTCGACGGCAGCACATAGTCGATCCGCATATTACCGACGCGCAAATCATTAAAATCACCCGTATCGAAGGCAGGATTACCTTGGTGTGATTCGTTGGCTCCGGCTTGTGTCTTGGAGTACATCGCGCCACCAGTACTCTGTGGCGTAAAAGAATGATTGATCCACTCGTTCTTAGTCAACAGCTCTGCCGCTCCACCGGTACTGTCACCATCCAAAGGATCGGCATTCATGTCGCCGGCAATCACAAACAAAGAATCAGGATCCAAACCACCCTTTCTTTTTTTGTCATCGTAAATGTAGTCACCTTTGCCAGAAACATAGTCAGCCCAGAAACGAATCTCATCGTGATTGCGCCTGCCGTTACGATCTTCTTCACGATCAAACACGGGCGGCGTTGGGTGGCAAACTAAAAAATGGATTGTCTTGTCACCGACAGTGATTGGAAGATCCCAGTGACTTTTGGATGACAGGCGAAACACATCTTTGACTTCGTCAGCGTAGTACGGTTTTTCTGTTTGTGGATCGACAGGCCATAGACCGCCCGGCATATCCTTCCACAAAAACTTTTGAAACGTACGAGCAGATTCCAAATCGATTTCATAGTTCGACAGCACAGCCATCCCATATTGACCCGGAAACTTTCCGTAGCCAAACGCGTCTTCGGGTGTCCCCATTTTTCCATCACCATTGAAATCGAACTGCGAATCGACACCCGTGTTGACGGACTCAACATAGACATACTTGTAATCGATCGGATCGGAACCGTTTTGCGATTTGGCCAGGAAGTTCTTCTGGAACGCTTTAACCGTATTACCACCATCAAAGTCGACTTCATTGAGCAAAAGCACATCTGGACGAATGAGCTGAATGATCTCTGCGATCTTGGCGACCTCACTCGACTCGCCCATCTCAAGTTCAGCCAACAGGTCGCCTGCATGCTTTCGATTCAAGGCGACGTTAAAAGTCGAAAACCGGATCGAGTTGGCAGCTTTTGAAAAACTGCCCGAAGGCTTGTCGACCGAAGAGCCTTGGGAGACCGCATCGACGCCTGACTCATTCTCGGTTTGAAATGTCGTTGAGTCTTTCGTTGACGCTGCTGTTGGTGCAGCTGGCTCTGCTGGCGCATTACAACCAACTGAACAACCAACCAAACAGCTAACCAAAAGAAAACCGGTGATGCTTCCTGCAAAACAAAACTTGGCGGCGAATTGAAATAACGAATGAAGTCCCGATCGAGAGTCATCACCCAATTTTAGAACGGTCGAATTTTTCATTGTGTGCTCGAAACTAAAATGGTGATCGATGTTGCAGCTCATGGTCGGCACCGAGCTGCCCAATTGCGATGGGAGTCATTGCCAGGAAGTACTGGCGATCACCAACGTATTGAATTGAATTACCAGTGCCAACCGCGCGTATGAATTCGAAAAACAAATTTCAACGAGTGCGATGCGCCAATCAATAACGTCAATAAGAATCTGAAAGGGCGATATTGCGCATATCGAATGAAAAAATGTGAAAAAAATGGCCTTTTTTTTTGTTTCTAAATAAGCCTCTTACATACACAAAACGCTATTGCAATTTGAGACATGAGAAATCATTCAAACGTAATGAAGTGCGCTCAGACGGTACGTTTTCTTGAAGGCGCAACCGCTTGCGCGTGCTCGATCCAATTTTGTAGATGATTTGTGTATTGCAACGTCTTAACTTGCGGCCAATTTTTTTCTTCAATGCGTTTACAAACGCAAAATGAAAACGTAGTTGTTTCTCAATAGTTTTTTCGCTTTTTCACGACTCGAGTGCGTCTTCAAGAATGTAAATTCGTTATCGAACTGGCTTATCGAACGTTTACAACACATTTGCGCTCGTTTTGATCGCGAAAAAAAGAAAAGAGATAAGTTCATGGCAATTTGCTTTTCAATTTACAACTGATTGCAGTTGAAAACAAATGGAATTCGTTGTCAAAACGAGTAAAAATAGAAAAGATTTTTACTAAAGTTTCAATTTGGAATTTCAAGCAGTATTTAGTCAAAGAAAAAAATATCCAAAATTGTAAAAACAACATTGAAAATATTTGGCGGTTTTCTAAAACTTATGGCGTTACGACTTGCTGCAAATTGAAGATGGAAGTTCATCACATGAACGGAAGTTACATTTTGCGTTTCGACAACGAGGTTGAAATCGGCATGTCTAGCATTTAAACCACGTGACAATGGTTTTTTAATTTCGAAGGGTGAGTCCAAACATTCGACGGTCGTAACGTTAAGCTCCCCTAACGGTCTACTATGGAGGACGTCCTGTGGCCAAGAAGAAGAGAAAAGCTAAAAAGAAGAAGGCAACAAGAAAAAAGACAAAACGTAAAGTTGCCAAGAAAAAGAAGAAGAAAAAAGCTAAGAAGAAAAAGAAGAAGAAGGTAGCTAAGAAGAAGAAAGCTGCAAAGAAGAAGAAAAAGAAGAAGAAAAAGGCTAAAAAGAAAAAAGCCAAAAAGAAGAAGAAAAAGAAGGCTACTAAAAAGCGTTCTAAAAAGAAGAAGAAGTCTAAGAAGAAAAAGCGACGATAAGCTTAGCGCTTACTTCATTGAAACAACGAGAAAGGGCTGCATTGCAGCCCTATTTTTATGCGCTGATTTTCTTGCCGGCTCGATCAGACGTAATGATTCAATCCAGCTTTGTTGGCGTCCCGACTGCTGACGGTCCAGTCCAGAATAGGCCTCGCTACCGGTGCATCACTTCAGGACAGGGAGTTGCGGTGTTGGCGGATTGGCGGCAGCTGCCTCTGCCAGCGATGAAACCAGCGTGTGGGCAATTTTCTCCAGATACGGCGCCACAAGCGGGTCTTCAAAATTGGCTTCCATCTTGCCATCGTCACCCCGTTCTCGCAGTTGAATATTGATTGGGATTTCACCAAGGAATGGAATGTTGTCTTGGCCAGCGTACTCCTTGGCGCCGCCTTTGCCGAAAATGTCATATTGCTTTCCGTTGTCCGGACAAATGAAGCTGCTCATGTTCTCGATCAAACCAATCACTGGAATTTTGACTTTGCGAAACATGCCAACGGCTTTCACTGCATCAATCAAAGCAACCTCTTGCGGAGTACAAACAATGACAGCGCCTGTTAGTGGAAGCATCTGCGAAAGGCTCAGCGCGATGTCGCCGGTGCCTGGTGGCATGTCGATGATCAAGTAGTCCAGGTTGCCCCACGCAGTATCGCGGACAAAAGTCGTCACGGCAGAATGTAGCATCGGTCCGCGCCAAATCACGGCTTCGCCCGGCGGCACCATGAAGCCGATACTCATCAAAGGGATACCGTTGAAATCGAGTGGACTGATTTTGTTTTCGGCTTTTGTAACTTGTCCGCGCACTCCGGTCAGATGTGGAATCGACGGACCATAAACATCAGCATCCAACAATCCAACCGAACAACCAGCTCGCTTGAGCGCGATCGCCAGCGTTGTCGCCGCAGTACTTTTTCCTACACCGCCTTTACCGGCCGCTACAGCAATGACTGACTTTACCGTCAACGCGACTTGGCCAATCGGTTGTGCAGGACGATCGTGGTCCACAACTGACACATTGGCTTTCGCTTTTGGAAAATCCGCCGCAAGCTTGGCTTCGACATTCGCTTGAAAGTCCGCTTTGATCGGCGCAGAGTGTGATGTCAGCCCAACCGTTGCCGAAATGCTCCCATCATCATTGGCTTCGATCGCATGGATCTGCTTATTAAGTCCCCGTCCTGTCTCCGGGTCTTTGATCGCCGTTAAACTTTTTCGGACATCGTTGGCGAGTTCAGTATTGGTGCCGGTAATCTCGGTCATGATCAAGTCTTCGCTTATTCTGTTAGGTTGAATTACTAATGAGTCAAAATTGACTCTGATTTTGCCAAGGCAAATTTTGCTCTGCCCAGGTTTCGATGGAAATGGGTTCCAAAGACTGCGATTGGTGATGCCGGTGGATCGTCTCGACGAGCGGCAAGACCCTCATCGCCGAATGACAAATGAAAGCCACATCAAGCTGTCGAAAAATTGAACTCACTGTATTTAATCCGTTGTCGCCGACAACAAACAACCGGGCCCCGTATGGATTGTTGGAAAAAAGACTGAGTCGCTGACACTGCTCGGCGAATTGGTTCGATTTTGAATCCAATTCGACAACACAAGCCGCGCCATCGGCAAGACTAGCTTCGAAGATCATGTTGTTGATGTCCAGTGCCCAAGACAGGTTCCCGCCATCGCCAAGGTTTCTTCGCAACAACGAAGCCCAACGGTTGGAGTGGACACATAGAATCGTGGGTGAGGTCGGTCTGATTGAGTTCGGGACGTGGTTCATTCGCCGTCCTCTTTCTCATCTGCTTCCTGAAACACAGAGGCATCCAGCAATTCTTCATCGTTGCTGGAACTCATCAATCCGAACTGCTGGAGTCGACGCAAAAGTTTCGGTCGACTCACGCTCAGCATCTGAGAAGCGCGAGTCTTGTTCCCTTTCGCATAAGCCAGTGCGCGTTTGATTAACTCAACTTCGATTCCGGCCAAATATTCATCAAGATTGATCTTCGTTTCTTTTGCTTCGCCGACCCGCTGCGCGTCAAGAGACTGTCGAAACTGATCTGGCAAGTCATTGGCTTCGATTTGATTTCCGGTCGCGGATTCTGCAGCCGCGTTGATCGTAGAAACGAATTGATCGAAGTTTCGCGGCCAGTCATACTCGCACAACCATTCCATTGCCTGATTGGAAAACTTGGACAACTGTTTGTCACGACTCGCATTACCTTGCTCAAGTATCACCTGCGCGAGCAACGGCAAGTCCGACCGGCGGCGTTTTAATGGAGGCAACTCAATCACCATCGTACTGAGCCTCGCTGCCAACTCATGGTTAAAGCTCGGCGCGTCGTCGTTGGCAGAACCAGGATTCAGCAAATTTGTTTCGGCAGTTGCGATTGCATGAAAGGTGAATCCTGGCAGGTCGAGAAAACCCAACAACTCCAACTGAGAGCCTTCACTCAACCGATCGACATCAATCAACAAGACAGTCACTTCTATTTGACTCTGTGCATCGGATGCTGCAGAACGCTTTTCTCTTTCGTCAATCAACTCCTTCATCGTCTGCTGAATTTGCAGCGGGTCGGTGATCGCACAATGGATTGGAATCAAGCTGGAATGATCCTGATCCGATTCGACCGACTCCCGTTCGTTATAAATTGATTTGGCAAGATGCTCACGCCCGGAACCTGGCGGTCCAACGACAACAAAAGCACAGTCGCTCTTGGCTGCTGTTCGCGATTGGCGGACGACGCGCTTCATTGCTGCCGAATTGCCAATCAGGTTCTTTAACTGATACCGCAACCGATCGGTGTTGCGAATCCTGACGATCGCTTGGTGCAAGGCGATCGAATCGAACGGCTCACTGGAAGTAAGTTCGGACGACGGCTCCGCGGTATCACTATCCGATGCGACCACAAGCAAGCCCAACAGTTTCGCACCTTCTTTATCGTACAACCGGTTTATCGTTGCTTGACGCCAACAAAGCTTGTCCTCTTTCAACGCAGAGATTTGCACCGTGGTCGGCAAACCTTTCTCCACCGACACAGAATCGTCAAATAGTTCCGGGGCCAGCGCCAAGCCTTTCGCTTTCTCTTCCAGCAGATCGTCAAGATGATCGGTTGCGTACACCGCTTTCGTGCCAACGAGTTCTTCCAGATTTACGCCTAGCCAATCGGCGCAGGCCTGATTCGCAAAGGTGATCTTTTGGCTTTCGGCAACGAAATACACGACCGATCCGGACTGCTCGAAGATCTTCACCAACGTCGATTTGATAGTTCTTGCTTTTGCCATGTGAGCTGGAAAGGAATCGCGGTAGTTGGCGGTATTGTTGTTTCTATTACTTTATGACGGCCGATCGGGCGCTGTTATATTTTTTGAGGCACGCATGAGCCAATCTGTGCTCCAGCCGTGACTCTGATATAGTACAGGAGAACCAATTTTTTTTTGTGGAATCACGGATGACTGCCGAAGTTATTTTATCGAACCTGCCTTCTCCCGAGGAAGATGATCCCAACTTGCGTCCCATGCGGATGGCGGAAATGGTCGGTCAACGTGATGTGATTGAACGGCTGCAAGTTGCGATCGATGCGGCCAAACAGCGAGACGAAGTTCTTGGACACATCTTGTTCGATGGTCCACCCGGGCTCGGCAAAACAACCTTTGCCCATTGTATCCCGAATGAGATGGGCGTGCCGATTGATTTTCTTTCGGGGCCAACATTAAAGGCTCCCAAAGATCTGGTGCCAAGCCTCACCAACCTCCGCCCCAAACAAATCCTGTTTATCGATGAGATTCACCGGCTACCAAAAACAGTCGAAGAGTACCTTTACACTGCGATGGAAGATTTTCGCATCGACTTGATTCTTGGCGATGGCATCAACGCGCGGACGCATAACTTCAAACTCAAACCTTTTACATTGATTGGCGCGACAACACGCGCGGGCATGCTAACGGGGCCGTTAAGAGATCGCTTTCAAATTCGCGAGCACCTTGATTTCTATTCGCTTGACGAGTTGACTGAAATTGTTCGACGCAATGCCGCCAAATTGAAAGTCGAAATCGACGACGATGCGGCAGTCGAAATTGCCGTTCGTTCGCGCAGTACTCCGCGGATCGCCAACAACCGGTTGCGATGGGTTCGCGACTACGCACAGAGCCGCGCCGATGGATTGATTTCATTTAAGGTTGCCCAGGATGCACTGGCGATGGCCCAGATTGATGCGTTGGGACTGGATCGTCAGGATCGAAAGTATCTTGATACACTGATTCGAGTCTGCTTTGGCGGACCAACTGGAATCGAAGCGATTGCGGCGACCATGAACACCGTGACCGATACACTTGCCGACGAAGTCGAACCGTTCCTGCTGCGGACGGAACTTATCCTGAGAACGCCACGCGGACGGGTCGCGACCCCGAAAGCTTTCCGTCATCTGAACCTGCCGATGAAAGATGGCCCGCCCGACCAAGGTGGTTTGTTTGATGGCTAAGCGACTTGTTTGACGGTTGTTTTTCGTTGATCATGGGGCATTGAGGTTTAATGACCTCGGTGAGTCCACGAATTTATTCACGAACGTCTTAACTGGAGAAGAGCCTTGAGTCGTTACAGTATCGATGAGTTTGTTTCCAAAACGCGTCAGAAGGAGCAAAACCAGGGAGTTTTTGAACTTGAATCCGAAAGGATTCTTGAGCTCAACTTGAATGGTTCGATTTGGACCAAGATGGGATCGATGATTTCCTATCGTGGCGAAGTCAAATTTGTTCGCGAAGGGATCATGGAGCAAGGGATTGGGAACTTGCTCAAGAAAGCCGTCTCGGGTGAAGGCACGCGGTTGACGAAAGCCGAAGGGACAGGCCAAGTCTATTTGGCTGACGCTGGTAAAAAGATCACCATCTTGAATCTCAATGGTGAGTCGTTGTTTATCAATGGCAACGATCTGTTGTGTTTTGAACCGACCATCAATTACGAAATCAAGATGATGAAAAAGATGTCAGCCATGATGGCCGGCGGACTTTTTAACGTCAAACTTCAAGGGACAGGCATGGTCGCGTTTACGACCCACTACGATCCGCTCACGTTGTTGGTCACACCTGATCGCCCCGTGACGACCGACCCCAACGCAACGGTGGCTTGGTCAGGAAGTCTTGAACCGCGTGTGAAGACTGACATTTCCCTCAAGACCTTGATTGGGCGAGGCAGCGGCGAGTCATTCCAAACGGAATTCGCCGGCAATGGATTTGTCGTGATCCAACCGTTCGAGGAAGTCTACTTCCAAGCGGGTTAACGCCCATCCCAGTTGCTGTGCGGGTCGAAGCAAGGCCCGCTTGCGAGTGGACAGTCAAAAACGAAACAGGTCGAACAAAACAATTCCACCTAACCAGAAAGTCGCAACGCGACGGTATTCGCTCTCATGGAACCCGCAAATTGCTCATTTGTGGTTGTGAGTAGAACGTGGATTGGTTCATAATTCTGGCCATTAAATTGAAAGCCACATAACGTGAAGTGACCATTCGATGAGCAAAATCGCATTCCTGTTTCCCGGCCAAGGCGCGCAAGCGGTTGGCATGGGCCAAAAAGTTTATGACGAAAATCCCGAAGTCAAAGCCCTGTTTGAACAGGCTGCCGATATCCTCGGTTATGACTTGGCCAACATTTGCTTTTCCGGCCCAGAAGAAAAACTGAACTCGACCGTGTTCAGTCAACCCGCTCTCTACGTCACGAGCATGGCGGCTGTTGAAGTTTTGAAAAAGACCTCACCAGAGGCTATCGAGTCGTGCCAGGCAGCCGCCGGTTTGAGTTTGGGCGAATATTCTGCGCTTGCGTTCGCTGGCGTGATGAGCTTTGAGGATGGTTTGCGGTTGGTTCAGAAGCGCGGTGAAGCGATGCAAGCCGCGGCAGACGAAACGCCCAGTTCGATGGTCAGCGTGCTGGGACTGGATCGAGAAAAAGTCGAAGCTGTCTGCAATGCCGCGAGAGCCGATGGCGAAATCCTGCAAGTCGCCAACCTGCTTTGCCCGGGCAATATCGCCGTCTCGGGTCACCAACAATCGTGCGACAACGTTGAGGCGGCGGCAAGCGAAGCTGGCGCCATGAAGTCGATTGCCCTTTCTGTTGCCGGTGCTTTTCACACGCCGATCATGCAATCGGCTGTCGAAAAACTGACCGTTGCGTTATCGGAAGTTGAGTTTTCAGCTCCGCGGATTCCGGTCTACTCCAATGTTGATGCAAAAACTCATTCTGATTCGGCCGAGATTCGCAGCTTGCTGGTCCAACAGGTTTCGTCGCCGGTGCTGTGGAATGATTCGATGGATGCGATGTTGGCCGATGGGTTTGACGAGTTTTACGAAGTCGGTGAAGGTCGCGTGTTGCGCGGATTGTTGAAACGGATCAATCGAAAATTGCCGACGCACGGTACGCTGTCTTAGCGGAAACGTTGGCGTCACGAGAATCCCTGTCTGTCGTGAACACAGCGAGACGGACATGTTGCGGTTCTTTCTTCCAACAACTCACCCCGAATGGCACTATCGAAATCTGGGGCCAGTTCTTAAAATCTTGGCTTCATCAATCCAACGTTACCGAATGATCGCTGCCGTATCGAAATAAGCGCGGTCAAATTAAGCGCAATCAAACAAGCGAATTAATACGCAGAAACAATAACACGCAGAAATAATAATACGCAGAAATAAAGTACGCAGAAATAAAGTACGCAGGAATAAAATGAGTATCGAATCAATGAAAATTGACCTGTCGGGTCAGAACGCAATCGTCACGGGTGCTTCACAAGGGTTGGGCAAAGCCATGGCGATCGCGCTCGGTGCAGCCGGCGCGAAAGTCGCTTGCGTCGCCCGCAATGTTGAGAAACTGGCCGAGACCGTTCAGGCGATCAAAGATGCCGGAGGCGATGCCGAAGCCATTCAGTGCGACGTTTCCAATCGCGAAAGTATCGAACAGGTCGTCAATACAGTCGCCGATGACTGGAAGAAAGTTGATATCCTCGTCAATAACGCAGGTATCACACGTGACAACCTGTTGCCGGCGATGTCGGACGAACAATGGGATGACGTCATCAACGTTAATTTGCGCGGAACGTTTTTGTTTACTCGCGCCGCGTCCCAGCGAATGATGCGAGCTCGTTACGGACGAATCATTAACATCTCCAGCGTTTCCGGTTTGATTGGTAACGCGGGACAAACAAATTACTCAGCGTCCAAGGCTGGCGTGATTGGCATGACACGTTCGTTGGCCAAGGAACTGGGGAAACGCAACGTCACCGTGAACGCAGTGGCGCCTGGTTTTATTGAAAGCGAAATGACAGAAAAGTTGGGTGACACGATACTTTCCGAGGTGAAAAAACGTATTCCGGCCAACCGAATCGGCAAACCGGAGGACGTCGCGGCATGTGTGCTTTTTCTCGCCAGTCCCGCGGCAAGCTACGTAACAGGGCAAGTTTTGACGGTTGACGGCGGAATGACGGCTTAAAAAGCGCGTTTTTCCTTCAATAAATATCTCGTTTTGCGTTTGTGGCTTGACCCATTTTGTGTGAATAATCTATCCTAAGTCGCTCAAATTGCCTGCTACGAGTGGCTTTTGAGTTTCGTCGGTAAAACACCGACATGGTTTTAGCTGTAAACGTTAGCAGTTTTCCGCAAGGTTATTTTTAAGAAGGAGGCCGATAGATGGCATCGGTCGAAGAACGTGTTGTCGATATTGTTGCTGAGCAACTTGGTGTCGATAAAGAGAAAATTAAACGCGAATCAAATTTCGTGAATGATTTGGGTGCAGACTCGCTTGATACTGTTGAGCTTGTCATGGAACTTGAAGAAGAATTTGACATTAGCATTGCTGACGATGCGGCTGAAAAAATCCAGACCGTCGGCGAAGCGATCAATCATATTGAGAAGTCATCTGCCTCGGCGTAAGTCCTGGCTGGGTGACAAACAAGAAATCGCTTGGTCGATCCGTCGGCCAAGCTTTCTTTGTGTTTTAAAGTATCGGTGAGCGGACCTTGGCGGTCATCCATTCGTTTCATGAGACTTCATGCAGATTCGAATTGTAGCGCGACCATCCATTCATCTAACCAATCACTAAAGACCCGTACTCGACTCAAGTACCCAGGATCCTATTCCGGAACTACGAATGAAACGACGTGTTGTCGTAACAGGCTGGGGCATCATCACATCACTTAGCTGTGACGTGGATGAGTGTTGGCAAAAAATTCTCGATGGCAAAAGCGGAATCCACGAAATCAAGCTTTTTGATACATCCGATATCAAAGTGCGGATTGGTGGCGACGTTCACGACTGGAGTTGCGCTCCACTTATCACGCAACCCAAGAAAATTGATCGCTACTCTCAATTCGCGATGATTGCGGGAGCCGATGCAATGGTCAACGCTGGGTGGAGCGACTCGATTCAAGAGCAAGCTAAATTCGCTGCGCCAGAACATTCAAACCGGTTCGGAGTTGTGCTTGGCTCTGGAATTGGAGGGATGACCACCATCTCGGAACAGATGACGCGACTGGTCGAAAAAGGCCCCGACCGCGTTTCTCCGATGACGATTCCAAAGCTGATGCTTAACGCTGGCGGTGGTAATCTGGCAATTCACTTTGGCTTGCGGGGACCGAACTACAGCGTGGCAACGGCTTGCGCCAGTGCTGCCAACGCAATGGGTAATTCACTGAGCTTGATTCAACAGGGTGTTGCCGACCAAGTGCTTACCGGCGGCACGGAGGCGGCGATGAGCCGAATGGCGTTGAGTGCATTTGCCAACATGCGAGCTCTGTCAAACAACCACGAGAAACCAACCGAAGCGAGTTGTCCTTTCGACTCCAGGCGGGATGGATTTGTCTTTTCCGAAGGTGCCGGGCTTGTCATTTTTGAAGAGCTCGAATCGGCGAAAGCTCGCGGCGCCGATATTCGTTGTGAAGTCATCGGGTTCGGTACGACATGCGATGCCGGCCATATCACTTCGCCTGACGAAAACGGAGCTGGCGCTGGGCTGGCAATGAAAGCGGCTCTTAACGATGCCGGTCTCAATCCCGAAGACATCGATTACATCAACGCTCACGGAACCAGTACACCTCTTGGCGACATCGCCGAGACGAAGGCGATCAAGAAAGTCTTCGGTAGCCACGCAAACAACTTGAGCATCAGCAGCACGAAGAGTCAGCTTGGCCACTCTTTGGGAGCCAGCGGAGGGACTGAACTGGTCATCTGTGGCAAAGCCTTGATGAACGGCGTGGTTCCACCGACGATCAATTTGCACGAACCAGATCCGGAGTGCGACCTGGACTACACACCCAACACGCCGAAAGAGAAAAAGCTGACTTATGCGATGAGCAACAGCTTCGGATTCGGCGGACACAATGCGTCGATCATTTTGAAGAAGTGGGACGGCTAAGCAGCCTCCAACACGGATCGAAAGTAATCTTCATCAACTCGGAGATGAATGCGCGTGGCTGATTTTTTCAATGAGCTGGATGACAGCCACATCTCGTTTATCAAACAACAGTCGGTGTTCTTTGTATCGACATCCGCCAGCGAAGGAAGAATCAACCTTTCTCCTAAAGGCTACGATTGTTTTCGAATCCTGGGGCCGACGCGGGTTGGCTATCTGGATCTGGCGGGATCCGGCAATGAAACTCAAGCGCACCTGAATGCTGATGGTCGCATCACGATCATGTTTTGCAATTTTCAAAGCCCGCCATTGATCATGCGACTGTATGGTCAAGGCAAATCGATCATGGCGGAGGATGCCGACTGGAATTCTCTTGCGGCGAATTTCACGTTGCTTCCAGGTACCCGGCAGATTTTCGATATTCAAATCGATTCGGTTCAAACAAGCTGTGGATACGGTGTACCGAACATGGAATTGAAAAGCGAACGCACTACGCTATTGAAATCAAACAGCAAACTTTCGCCGGAAGCTTGGCTGGCAAAGCAGTCGGCTAGGAATCAAAGCATCGACGGATTGACAGTCACTCCACCGAGTCAGTACTTTGGCCCGGAACCTGATCCCGAGCAGTAACTCGAAAAATGCAACATCGCTTTTGATAGACTATATTGACTTCCATAGAAACCAATTGGAGTCTTCGATGCGTCTCACCTTGCTCCTGTTCTCGCTTTTACTCGCGACGAATCTGTGTTGTCCGACGTTCGCCAGCGACAAACCTCGTGTGATTGTCTTGACTGATATCACCAACGAGCCGGACGATGAACAGTCGATGGTTCGCTATCTTTGCTATGCCAACGAGTTCGACACCGAAGCCTTGATCGCGACGACTTCGTGTTGGCTGCGCGATAAAACAGCTCCTGGTGAAATCACAAAACGTATCAAAGCCTATGGGGAAGTCCGCCCGAACTTGGTGAAGCATGCGGACGGCTGGCCGACTGCCGATTCACTGCTGGGCAAAGTCCACATGGGTGTTGCCGAATTCGGCATGGAGGGCGTTGGGAAGGGCTTCGACTCGCAAGGTTCCAAACGCATTATTGAAATCGTCGATGCACCTGATCGCCGACCCGTTCATGTTTCGATTTGGGGTGGAGCCAATTGTTTGGCTCAATCCCTGTGGTCGGTCAAAGAAACTCGAAGCGATGCGGAAGTCAAAGCGTTCGTCTCCAAGCTGCGTGTCTATTCGATTTCCGACCAGGACGACGCAGGACCATGGATGCGAATGACGTTCCCTGAGCTGTTCTACATCGTCAGCCCAGGCTACGGACACGACGGTGGAAGCGCCTACCGCTATTCGACGTGGAAAGGGATCTCTGGCGACAAATTCAACGGCGAATTCGAAGGGCCAGACTTTTCCATTGTCGATAACCCTTGGCTGGATGAACACGTACGAAGTCACGGACCGCTGGGTGCGTTACATCCGACGACGAAGTATTTGCTGGAAGGCGACACGCCTTCGTTTTTTTGGCTTATCCCTAACGGTCTCAACAACCCACAGCGTCCCGACTATGGTGGCTGGGGCGGTCGATATGAATTCTATGCACCCAATAAGAAACCCTGGCATCCGCCCAAACCAAAGGCAGTTTCAAGCAACAAAACGTCAACGCTACCAATCGCTGCCAATGGAATTACCGCCGATCGAATAATCACCGAGTACCAGGAGCGATGCGACTACCCTGAGATTTGGACAGACGCTTACGACGCCGTGATTGGAGTGGACGGAGAAACCTATCGGAGCAATCAGGCAACAATCTGGCGGTGGCGAGAATCGTATCAGCATGACTTTGCAGCCCGCATGGATTGGTCGATCACCCCCGAATTCGGTGACGCCAATCATCCGCCACGAATTCAATTGAATGCAAATGGCTGGACACCCAACACAAGAACGCGCGAGCTTGAGTTTACTGTTGTCAGCGGCGACGTGGTCGAACTAGACGCATCCGCGACGAGTGACCCTGACGACGATGGCTTGGATTTCCACTGGTTTCAATATCGCGAAGCGGGAACCTACCGCGGGAACGTGGCGCTGGAACGCCCTACCCCAAGAACTTTGAAATTCGTCGCCCCATCGGTCATGTGTCCCAAGACAATTCATTTGATCCTCGATGTCAAAGATGACGGGGCCCCTGCCCTGCACGCTTTTCAACGTGTCGTGATCAAAGTGAATCCCAAATCACACGGCAAACCGCGTCTTGATCAAAGACCGCGTGTGTTTGTGACGACTGATATTTCCGACGGTGAAGGCGATCCGGATGATCTTCAATCGCTTTGCCATCTAATGTACTATGCCGATGAGTTTAACATCCGCGCCATCGTGCCAGATCGATTCCGACAAACGGCCCGCGCTGCGTTTGCGATTGCGCTTTCGAAGTACGAGCGGGATTACAATTCTCCTTGGACCAAGTTCCGCCAATACGATTATCCGACGCCCTCTGAGATGGAACGCCTCGTCAAAACAAAGTTCGACGTGGCGATGAGAACGTTTGTTGCCGAAGCAGAAAAGGATGATGCAGGTCCGCTGTACGTATTGGCTTGGGGGAATTTGAATTTTCTTGCAGCCGCTCTAAAAAACCGGCCCGATCTGGTTAAGAATATTCGATTGATTTCGATCGCAACCGACCCGCTTGCTCCGAGCGATAAAGGCGACGGCGAAAAGAAAAATTGGATCAGCCCAGAGCGAAATGAAATTTTTGAAAACTACCCGCAATTAAGGACAACCAATCCAAATCAGACCATTCCAATGCAGGATGCCAACTTGCCCACGCTCCAACAATCCATTCGCCATTTCCAAGATCGCCATGTGGGTCGATTAGCCTGGTTGTTGATTCACCTTGAGCAATGCGATTGAAAGCTCCGAGAGGATTCGCGTTGGCTCATAGTTCGGGCTGCTGCAGTTTCGGAAGTGGCTACTTTCCCCGACGGTTTCGGCTTACAGAAAGCAACGAAATCCCGGCCAGAATCAACAGCCCTGAAGATGGTTCCGGGATGGCACTGTTTTTTCCAATAAAAATTCCACCGCTATCGTAAGCAACGGCACTGTCTAGCACTACCAAGTCGGCATCTTGATTGATCAAGAACTCGCCCCAGCCAAAATGCTGACGATTCGAAACGCCACCGTCTTGCCCAGTGTTGACGCCGAGGAAGAAGCTTTGATCGACTCCAACGGTCAAAGAGTTAAACACAAAATCAGCGCCTACAAAATCAACGAGCGTGTCGAATTGTCCTGAATCAATTGTCTCCCGCGTGAAGGCGTCGCAAAAACTGGTTGCAAACCAATCTGAACCTTCATCCAAAGCAATGTCGGTAAAATTGAGAGTGGCATTTTGTCCAACAATTTCGATCTCGCCAAAAACGCTCGTTGGATCAACATTGACGCCAGAATCTGGACTCTGAAACACCGACAGTTCAAACCCTCCCGGTTGCGGTGGAAAGTCGTTGTCTACGACGATGTTCGCGTCTTCAATGATTTGCCCTAGCAGCGGACTGGCAGAGAGCATAAAGAACATGCCGATCGTGAAAATTGCTTTAGACATCAAATTCCTTTTCTCAAGGGAGTGGACAATCAGCGAATCATCTTAGCCCACTCATTCGACCCAAGCAAGAAAAAAAGCCCACGCTCAGGCGGGTAGGTCTACAGTTACCGTACAGGCCATGACGTAGTAGGTTTGGTGCTGCCCCTTAACTTGGCTTCGTTCCTGCCCGTTTCAATGGTGCTTACTCCTAACGGCACGCTGTCGGTCACCGCCGATCCCGCTTCCGAACGAACGTTTGTCTATGTATCTCTCGATAGCGCCACGAATCAGCTTACAGTAGCGCCTGATCAATTCTGGCAATAAGGCTCCGGCAAAGCTATTTTCCCGCTCGGCGTTCAGACGACGCTACGTTGTGTTGCCGCCGCGGGCCATGACAACTTTTCCAGTGCGAACCGTTTCGAAAATTTCGAAGGTAGACAACATCAGTAGTGCCGCGTCGATTTTTGAAGACTCACCCGAGATCATCGCGGTCATCGAGTCTTCCGTAAGATCGATTGTCTTGCCGCCAAAATGTTCGATGATGCTAATTGCTTCAGCGCGATCCGCTTTCTCTGCTGAAAACTTGACCATAATCAACTCTTTCACAACCGCGTCATGCGACGTGTGTTCGGCGCAGTGGATCACGTCGATCAACTTGTTGACCTGTTTGATAATCTGATCGAGTCCTTCCGGATCGCCAGTAATTCCAATCGTCATCCGAGCGAAATTTTTGTCTCTCCCTTCGGCAACCACCAACGAATCAATATTGAATGCGCGTCGGGCAAAGATCTGACAGATTCGCATCAGCACGCCCGGTTCGTTTTTTGTGCGAATGGAAAGTGTATGGGAACCGGTCGCGTAATTTGTCGCTACTGCGGTATCTGAAGTTACGATTGTCTGGGGCATGATCGTCGCCGAAATATATTTGGTAATTGAAAAAATGAAAACCGATTCAGAAAAAGAAAGAAACCTGATTCCTGAAGATGGCAATGTGAGCACGACGGACCAACATCGTGCTCTCCATTGCCACTCAAGTCTCGTGCGATTACGTTGAGCCAACAGGTTTGGCCAACTTTGTTTTCGGAGGTTCGACCAGCATGTCTTCCAATGCGGCTCCCGCAGGAACCATCGGAAACACGTTGTCGGTTTTGACGCACTCAGCGTGAATCAAAATCGGACCGTCGTTGAAATCCATAGCTTCTTTTACTTTCCGCGTCACGTCAGCAGGACGTTTGATGTACACGCTCGGGATGTCGTAAGCAGCCGCCAGTTTGCAGAAATCCGGATTGCCTACCAAATCCACGCCTGACTCACGGTCTTCGTAAAACAGCTCTTGCCACTGACGAACCATGCCCAGGTAGTGATTGTTGAGCACAACAATTTTGATCGGCAGTTTGTGAATTTGAGCCGTTGCCAGTTCAAACATCGTCATCTGAAATCCGCCATCACCGCAGAACGCGACCACTGTTTTCCCGGGACAACCAAACGCAGCTCCAATTGCGGCTGGAAATCCGAACCCCATCGTGCCGGCGCCGCCTGAAGAAAGCCAATGAAATGACTCGTCGTTCTTGTAAAACTGAGCCGCCCACATTTGGTGCTGCCCAACGTCGGTTGCCACAATCGCTTTGCCTTCGGTTTGCAAATACAGTTCGTGGATGACTTGCTGCATCCGCAGTCCGCCCTGTTTTTTGAAGCTCAAAGGATACTTTGATTTGTATCCCTTCAGCTTTTTCAGCCAATCTTCTGTCGGCAACGGCTTGATTTTCTTATTGAGCTTTTTCAGCGCGGCTTTTGCGTCACCGACAATTTGCACGTCGGGACGTATCATCTTTCCCATTTCGGCCGCATCGATATCAATGTGAACAATTTTGGCCGTAGCACAAAACTTGTCAGGCTGTCCGATGATACGGTCATCGAATCGAGACCCGATGTTAATCAATAGATCGCATTCAACCATCGCCTTGTTGGCGTAAGCCGTTCCATGCATTCCCAACATGCCCAACGACAAGTCGTGAGTTTCTGGAAAGACGCCTTTGCCAAGCAGCGTCGTCGTGACCGGGCAGTTGAGCGTCTCTGCCAACGCCATCAGCTCTTTGTCAGCGCGGGAAATCATCGTTCCTTGACCCGCCAGAATGACTGGACGATTCGCCAAACGAATCAAATTCACAGCGTCTTCAACGGCATTGGAATCGATCTCGAAAGCCTCTTTCGGATTGTAGCCAGGCAAATCCAAAGTTGGTTTTAGCTCACCGGAAAACGGACCTTGCGAAACATCTTTGGGCACGTCGATCAAAACTGGGCCGGGACGACCCGTCGTCGCAATGTGATACGCTTCGCACGCGACACGAGGAAGGTCGTTGCTGTCTTTGACCAAGTAGTTGTGTTTGACGACGGGGATCGTAATGCCAAAAATGTCAGCTTCTTGAAACGCGTCTTTACCCAACATCCAGGTCACTTGTTGTCCACAGATCACCAGCATCGGGACCGAATCCATCATCGCCGTCATCAAACCTGTGACCGTGTTTCCGGCACCTGGACCCGATGTAACGAGAACCGCAGCCGGTTTTCCAGTTGCCCGCGCGTAACCGTCAGCCATGTGGACGGCTCCTTGCTCGTGCCGAACAAGAACAAATTCGATTTTCGTTTTGACGGTCTTAAGCGCGTCGAAAATCGGAATCGCCGCTCCACCCGAATAGCCAAAGATGTACTCGATTCCTAATTCATCGAGTGTTTTAATCAGTGCCTGAGCACCATCGAGAGTCTTAGTTTTTGCATTCATTGAAAAATCGCGTTCCTACGCTGAAGTTCGCCTAACGTGCCGGGCCAGGCACTCCAAAACTGCCAAAAAATCCGAAACACTGGTCATTAATCGACTTTGACTGACTAAAAATGCAGCTTTTTAGCCAAAGTTGACATTCATGCCATCAACTATAGCTCACTTTTGCGATGATTTAAGGACAAGTCCACCCCAAAATGGCTCGCAGCAAATTGAAAACGCGCCAAAAACGGCGAACTTGGCCCAACTGCCTGGTCCTTAAGAAGAAACCCTGCCTTTATTGGTTATTTAATGGCGGCGATGCAGCTTTAGTGGGCAGGTGTTCGGGTAAACCCAACAATTTTGGATTTTCAGAATTTTTACCTTCGATTTCCGGGATCGGGCGAAAATCGAACCAGCGGTCCAAAGCAATCTGGTCGCCGCGCGGGTAAATGACTCGACCGGCAAGATTGTACGCCGATCCCATCCAGATTTCGGAATCGTTTGCAACCCGCCCGTCTTCGATGTTGAGTGAATAAGAAATCGCGTAGTGAATTCGATTTCGCTCAAACGGACCATAGTAAACGTAAAGCGTTCCGGTGAACTGCTCATCGGTCGATGCGTTGAGCCCAAGTGGATAGGACACGGTCCATGACTCTCCATCGTCCTGCGATTCAAGCATCCGGCGATCGCTTTCTGTTTCACTAGAAACAAATTTCGACGAGACGAAAGCTGTACGCATCGTTCTGGGCGAAAACAGTTGTTGGGTCGCTCCCGCGGCTCGGGTTGCTTTGAACTCTATCGAAAGCTCATTTGGACTGACCGCATCTCCGAATTCAATCGGTGCTCCGTTACGATCGACCAGACGAACCAGCAGTTCGGCAGTCCGATAAAATCCTCCGTTGAACAACTCTGGGCTGCGTTCATCATTGCCACGGTAGTAGATACCACCGAGACGCGGCAGATGCATCGGCTTGGGAACTTCGGGCCGAGCGCTAGAAGACTCTGACTCGTTTAGCGAGTTTGTCAATGAAAGAGATAGGGCCGTTGAAGCTGTCCCCTCATCTGTCAGTGTTTCGATTTGCCCGTATTGATATCCAATCACGGCCATCAAAGCAAACACCGTTGCGACGGTCGCAAACGTCGTCATTGTTGGATGAACGGTCTGATCGGCAACGGATTCTCCCGCAGCTTTTGCGTTCTTGACGGTCCGCCAAACGAGGAAACGATAAGCGAGCATGGCAACCAGCATCGCTAACCAAGCAGCAATCACGATTGCGGCATAACGAAATCTTGGTTGCTCGGTCAGTAAATACTGGTCAGCCAACCAATCGATAAAGCTTCCATGTTTCTGTTTGACATCTTTGCCCGGCGCTACAGTTCCGGCAGGCCAATCCGACCCACCATCAATCCACTTCGTCAGTATTTCAATCTGGTTTTGGGAAAGCGGGCTGCCTTCTTTGGGCATTCGGTAGCCGTCTTCGTCAGAAATTATTCGCTGAATCAACTCACTGTCTGCGGTTGACGTTCCAAGAACTGGGTTGCCAGTGTGACCTCCTCGAAGCGCATTGAGTTTGGTGTCCAGTCGAAGATCGCCATCTGCAGTCTCTTTGCTGTGACACTCGAAGCAGCGGCTTTTGAGAATCGGCAGAACATCGGTTGCGAAATCGAGCGCGGATTCGGGTTCGGTTTGCGTTCCAGATTCGATTTGGCCAAGCACATTTCCGGCTGGAAACAGTAACATCCACATGATTGCGGGCAGGAGTGTTGATTGCCAAAAGAGTTGGTTCAAGCGGATTTCTCAAGGTTGTGAACGAATGGTTGCCTGCTTTCGCTTGTATTGCGAGAGCTTTCACCATTGTTACCGAAATTGGTTCGACGCGGAAACTTGGTTCGTCGCGGAAACGCAAAAAAACCGTTATCCTGTTGTTCCAACGATCCACCTTTGATGAGCAAGTTTGATGGCAAAAGCGAAAACTGGAAGAACGGTCCACGTTTTTGATTTTCTTGGTGGCGAGAGCCTACCAGGAACAGGCATTTGCGCGCTGTTTGGCGGCGAACGGTTTTTGAAAAAACTGGCGCTAAAAAAGATCGTCGAAGCGACAAGTGGAGGAGATCCTGATTTTCAGGCCAGCGAGTTCGATGGCGAATCTGTCAAGCTTGCCGATGTGATGGACGAGCTTTCGACGCGCACGCTATTCGGCGGCGACGGCCCAAAAGTGGTGGTCGTTGATCACGCGGATTCTTTTGTGACCAACTTTCGCAGTCAACTCGAAGACCTGTCCGAAAAAGAAGTCCCGGGCCTGCTAATATTGTTTGTCGGAAAGTGGGCCAGCAACACCCGTTTGTATAAACGGATTGACAAGGGCGGCATGCAGATTCGATGTGACGCACCGTTGAAAGGGAAATCGAAAACGGCGATCGACACCAAGGCGGTTGGTCAGTGGTTGGTAAATCGTGCGAAAGTCGAGCATCAGTTTTCGCTGCCGGCGGGTGGAGCTCAATTGCTGATCGATTTGACTGACGGTGAATTCGGCCGGATGGATCAGGAATTGCAAAAGCTTGCGCTCTATGTAGATGCCAAAGGAAAAGTTGACAACGACACGGTCGCCAAAGTCGTTGGCGGTTGGAAGACGCAAACGATGTGGGAAGCGATCGAAGCGGCTTGCAGTGGCGACGCCGGAACGGCACTAACGTTGCTGGATCACCTACTCCACAGCGGTGAACATCCTTTGGCCCTGTTTGGATCAATGGCTTGGTCGCTCAGACGTTATGGTGTGGCGACGGAAATCGTTTTTCGGCAAGCTCGCAATGGACGCCGACCTGAGTTGCATCGTGCCGTTCAGGAGGCTGGCTTTCGGCCATGGGGCGGCGAGATCGAAACTTCGCAGGAGCATTTGAAACAGCTGGGAAGCCAACGGACTTCCAAGATTCTCGATTGGCTCACCGAAGCCGATTTGGCGCTGAAGCGTTCACATTCTCAGGAAGGCCGCAGCCGGTTAGTCCTCGAAAAATTGTTTGTGAGGATGGCGAAAGAGCTGGGACCGCAAGCGGCTTAGTTCGCTTGGCCGCAAGCAGTTTAGTTCGCTTGGCCGCAAGCGGCTTATTGCGTTTTCCGACAGTGCTATCAATTCCGTTGCATTCAACCCTTTTGGCTTTCCTTCTTCAATTGCCTGTCTTATCCGAGACTCGACGTGTGATCGATCAGAAACTGCATTCATTTTTGCGTCAATGCTGTCTTGCGTCGCAATTCTCATCTTTCTACTATCCGCGTGAATCGCCGCGCGGACTAGCGTGCGCGAATGTGGACGATTGAATTAGCAAAGAGTATTGTCATGCCGGAATGGAATCTGGTTGCCGAACGTCAAAGACTTTTTTTAACCATGACATCGATCAGCTTGATCGGTGCGATCGTTCTATCGACTGGCTGTTCGAAACTGCCAGGCTTGCAGGACTATGCGTCGACTGAATACGGTTCTTTCGAATCGCAAAATGCCCTGCAACCGCCGTCGAAAAACCAGCTGGAAACCGAACAAGCAAGTCAGCGTGCCATCGAACAAGCCGTAATAGAAAGTTCAAAAGTTGCGCAGGCTCGCAACGAAGCCGAACAACAACTTGGGATCGATGCGGTAACACCGGTAGCTAACGCCGTCGCGTCGACGATGCCTGCGTTCAATAATGCAGCACCAAACAACGCGGTTCGCAACGACGCCGTGCGAAAAATCCAGGCAGTACAAGACGCCGCAACGCGCAGCTCTACGATGGATGAAATTCTTGACAATGGAGTTCGAAATACAAGTTTCGACTCGCAAGTTCTTGAGCAACTCGTCACAACGTTTGATCCCGAATCGGATACGACGACAGGTGAGCCCGAGCCAGAAATCGCAATGCAGGTTCCAGAACCCGCTTTTGATAAAGACGTAACGTTGGTAGCCACCGTTGGTGACGACTTGGCTCCACCGCTAAACCCAGCCAGAACTGGGGAGATCAGTTTTGAAGGGCGACCGAAAGCAATGCTGCCGGAATCCAAGCCAGAGTTTCCACAAGTCAAATTGGTCAATCAAGCAGACACAACACAAACAGACGGTGGCTCTTTCGAAATCAACCCTGTCGCGCCCGGTCCAGATGCCGATGCTTTTGCTCGAATCAACGAGAGGATTCCCGAAGCTCGAGTTGCAAGTCAGCCGTTGCGTCCTATGCTGTTCGACGAAAAGACTCGAGAGCTGAACGCACAATATGAAAAAACGTTGCGTGAACCTGTGGAACAAATCAAGCTTGAACGTGACGTTGCTTTGGAAGCGAAGACTCAAACCCAGTCTGGAGTTCTTCGCCCAATCGAAAACAATTGGGACTGGGTCGATGGATCTACAGCCGATTCAGTTGCGGTTGATGCAAACGCTTTCAGTGCTTCCGAGGAAAAGATCAATCCTGTTTCTGCACCAAGTCTTCGCGACGAAGCGCCGCCATTTGCAGAGGCCCCTTCAATGGATACCGATAACGAAGCTGCGTTCGTCAACATTCCAAGCCGAGATCAATCCGCGGGGTTTATTACTGGCGAAGTGATTCACGGGGAGTTTAAAGAAGTTCGCGAAGTTCCCGCCCAGATCGTACCGGCGGAAGTGTTCGAAGATGCTAACCGTTTGGCAGAAGCTTCATTCCATGAGATCGAACCATTGGCCAACGAATTTACCGTTCGTACAGCGAGCAACCTCGACGCGGCGAAAAGTTCGCCGAGCGACTCGTCTTGTGAAATGTGCAATGGATTTGCATTTCCGGGATCAGAATGTCCTTCTTGTAGCGAAGGCAAACCGTTAGCCGACAACAATGAATTTTCCGCATCCGACGTCCCAACTGTTTCAGACATTTCGCCGATGGTCATTCCACCTTCATCGGTGCCCGGACCACCGCCCAGCCCAAACGTGCCAACCGATTTTGAATCGGCCAGCGGTTTGCCGGTGCCTCCCAAAACTCCTTACAACGCGAACGCGATTGACGCCTCACCTGAGCTTGTCGGCGTTTCACCAGCCAGTTTGGCAGTCAGCGAAGAAGTTGCACCCGTCGCGTACGCCAGCGACATTCCACCCGTTGGTGTCGATGCACTGATGGCGCTCAACACCGTCACATGGCAAACACGTTTGGACCAGGCGATCCACTTGGTCGAAAAACAAATCGACGCCAGCTCAGATGCCGAAGCCCAATCAGGACTTGAAATCAACTTGCGATTGTTGCAGGTGCTTCGCCGTCAAATGGGAAATGTGGCACAATCAGAAACGCGCTTGGACGACAACGAACAACAATTCTGGAATCACCAGCTCGACGCCATTACGTCGATGCTGAATTCAGATTCAACAAATAGCGATGTCTCCGACCTGCTTCGCCATCAAACCGCTCATGAAACATTGGATCATTTGCGTCAAGCAGTCGAGCAATTGGAGTCAATCGCGAACTTGAAAATTGCCGGTGGCCAGTTGTGCACTGAAATCAGCGGTTTTGGACAATACAAAGTTTTTCCATCGAACGAGCTTAAATCTGACCAGCGGATGTTGGTTTACTGCGAAGTCGAGAACTACTCCTCGACAAAGTACGATTCGGCAACAGGAACGAGTTTTCGAACAAAGCTTCGCGGTAGTTTTGCCGTTTACGACGAGTGGGGAAAAGCTGTCCAGCAAGCCGAGTTTCCAATCGTCGAAGACGTCGCGAGAAAGCGCCGCCGCGACTTTTATATGTACTTGCCTGTCACGCTCAACAAACTGGAAGCAGGCAACTATCGATTGCATGTTCTTGTTGAAGACATCTACGCAAACAAGACAGCTACTTTGGCGACGCCGATCGATTTTGTTATTCGGTAAGCGAACCGAGAAGCCAGCGATATCATTTTGAACTTGCGATAGCAGTTTGATTGCCGCAAGTATGTATCGGGAGGCTCCCGCTGAGCCGGCGGACGTTTGTTCTCTATTTTTCAACCAATTCGTACACGCTTGTGCACGAAAAACAAACAACCCGACGATCGCAACCGCCTTTGCTATCAGCTCTTGTTAAGCTTTAACGGTTCTTCTGTTTGGTACAACTAGCGTCCATTTGCGGCAATCGGTTGTGAAGCTCAGACGGTTGTGCCGGTCAGACCGATGACCATCCTATCACGGTCGGTTTGGGCAATCGTGCACGATGCCCAATGCTTGTAGACGCTTTGGCCGACCTACCTTTGAGCGTTCAATCGATTGGCGGTTGCGCTTTCTCGTTGCTTTGTCGCATGGATGCGAACGCTAGATGGAGTTCATCGTAATCATCGGGCTGGTGACGGCCTTCGTTTGGGCACTCGTCTTTTTAAAGTCGCCGGTCGCTGATGCGCTGGCGACACTAAACCCGCTTCATATACTTGCTCTGCTGGTTGTCGTGTGCGGCGTCGTCGTTGGCTACGATTTTTTCAACATCAAGTCTGGACCGATTCCGATTACCATCGACCGGATTTTGTTTGGCGGGCTGGTCGCGTGGTTCGGCTGGCGGTATCTGGAACGAAAAGAAAATTTACCCCGACTCAACCGACTTGATGTCGCGGTGTTATGTGCCTTGGGCGTGCTATTCTGGAGCACGTTTTCCAACGATTATACTTATCGAAAAAACCTCCCCGTATCACGGCTGCTGTTCTTTCATATCATTCCCGTTGGCCTCTATTTTGTAACACGCAGTTTCAAAATCGGTGTCCGAGAAATAAAGTTCACGTTTGCTGCGTTAGGATTTCTGGGTTTATACCTTGCAGTCACTGGGTTTGCGGAGACGCGCGGTTGGAGCTGGATGGTGTTTCCAGGGTACATCATGGACTCTTCATTCGAAGAGTTTTTCGGTCGAGGTCGCGGTCCCCTGTTGAATCCTGTTTCCAATGGCATTCTGCAAGTGGTCGGTATTTGTAGCGTGTGGTGTTTTTGGCCAAAAGCATCGGGCCGCGTTCGAATTCTGATTGTTGTACTGTCGTTGGTGCTGACGATTGGAATTTATTCAACGCTTACGCGTAGCAACTGGATGAGTCTGATTTTTGTCGCTGGCTTGTTTATCTTTCTGCCATCAGACCAGAAAACCAAAGGCAGCTTGATCATTTGTGGAACACTGGCTTTGGCTCTATTGTTTCCAGTAATTGGTGGCAAACTGCTTTCGTTTAAGCGTGATAAAGATGTTTCGGTGTCTGAGATGGAACAATCGGCTCAGCTGCGTCCGTTGTTTGTGATCGTGGCGATGAACATGTTCAAAGACCGCCCGATGCTGGGTTGCGGTTTTTCACACTACCCGACCGAAAAGTATCCTTACCTTCAGGATCCATATTCAGGCCTGCCCGTTTCGTCGACCCGAGGATACGAACAGCACAACGTTTTTCTGGCCTATTTGACGGAGACTGGATTGATTGGCCTGACGTCTCTCGTGCTTGTTTTGCTGTTGGCGACGAGAACTGCCTGGCTGGTGTTCGATAAAAGACAATTGCCCTTGGAGGCACGTCAGATTGGGATGGTTGGAGGCGCGATCATCATTTGCTATGTTGCCAACGGAATGTTTCACGACGTCTCGGTTACTCCCATGACGAATGTCTTCCTCTATTTTGTGATGGGGATGACGAACAATGTGCTAACCGCTGAGCATGGGTTCGTGGATGCCGAACAGCCAGTGACGACCGCAATTCAAACGGCTCCACACGCAGTGATTCCTGTCCCTAACCAACCCGCTCGACACGGCGATCTTGGCGTCTCGTAAGTTGAGCATAAGACTGAACTTGGTTGCGTCGGCACTTCTACCACAGTTGCCAATTTCCGGACCAAATCACGTACAAGCCCAGCAGTAAATTCGTGATCGCGTGAGCCAACACGCAGTCCCAAAAATTCTTTGTCTTGAGCATCATCCAGGTGATCAAGCTAAACCAAACCAGAGCGGCAAGTTTTTCAGAGTGAGTCAGCACTCCATAGGCCGTCGGCGCAGCGATCGCTGCAAAGCTCAGCCCCGAGTACTTAACCTCTTTCCAATCGACGTCGTGGATCCAGCGCACGAGCCAGCCTCTTAGAAACAGCTCTTCAATGATCGGTACAAAAATCGCCAGCAGCGCAAACCGCAAGCCAAGGAACGTCCAACGGGTAGAATCGGCGGGGATTTGCTCAAACGGATTGAACGCGGGTCGGTCGGAACTGAAAGTCCCGGGAGCGATCAGGCTGCCAATTTTTTCCTCGATTCCCAATTCCGACAAGAAGATCCACAACACAACACCAAGAGTCCCGATTGCAAATGGCCAAGCCGAAATTCGGATCGGAAAATGCTTTCGGTAGATCGCACCAAAGGCGACCAAAAAACTGGCGGCGATCAAAACCTGCGCGCCGATAGCGTACATGTACCGAACAGTTTTTGGAGACGCATCGGTGGCTCCTGCGTCAATGGTGTCCCCGGCGAAGTCTTCGTAGAAAAACTGAACGACCAATAAAAAGACAAACAGCGGCAGGACAAAGGCGATCGTATCGACCGGAATCTCCATCCGATTTTGATTGGAATTGTCATTGGAAGTTGGCGTCATCAAACACAAGGCTCGTCGATAAATGGCTTTGTCATTGCGGTTTATAAATTGATGCCAATGTTGAATTCAAGCTGAGTGAATTCAAAACCTGAATTCGAATTCTATGCGCATCTAATCCAAGATGATTAATCGCATTTGGCACATCTGTTATGGCTGAAATCAGCCAACAAAGCTACAGGAGCTTGAATCACAATTTTCTCCATCCACGACACTGGTTATAATCTGATGGGCGAAATAACGAGCGACGCGCGAGGGTTTATTGCGTGAGCGTTGCCCGCGTAAGCGTTGCTCAAAGCAAAGGTGGAAAAATGCAGACTACAACCAACGATCGATCTCTTCGACTTCAATCCGTTTGGAATGCGCTTAACATGAATTTGATGAGAAACTATCGAGCAGGAATTTTGGCTGGATTGTTGATCACGTTTTGGATTGGCCCTTTATTGAGCAGTCCATTGTTTGCGCAATCCCGAAGTGCTCGCATGAAGGTGCTGCGCGAAAAGATGGTAGATATCGCAGTCAAACAAGCCGGCGTCACCGACGAGCGCGTGCTGAGTTCGATGCTGGCGACCGAGAGGCATGAGTTTGTGCCGCGAAAAGTTCTTGAACACGCGTACCTCGATGCGGGTGTGCCGATCGGTGCGGGACAAACAATCTCCTCGCCGTTCATTGTGGCTTACATGACGCAAACGCTAGACCCGCAACCGACCGACAAAATTCTGGAGATTGGCACCGGAAGCGGCTATCAAGCTGCGATTCTAAGTCCGTTGGTCAATGAAGTCTACTCAATCGAAATTGTCGAGTCGCTTGGAAAGCGCGCTGCGAAAGTGCTGAAGAAACTTAAATACAAAAATGTATTTACAAAAATTGGCGACGGCTACAAAGGCTGGGAAGAGCACGCCCCGTTTGACAAGATTATCGTAACGTGTTCGCCAGAAGACATTCCGCAACCTTTGGTTGATCAACTCAAGGAAGGTGGAATGATCGTCGTTCCGATGGGAGAGCGCCATCAGCAAACGTTGTATCAAATGGTGAAAAAAGATGGTGAGATGGAAATCAAAGCGTTGCGTCCGACTTTGTTCGTGCCGATGACCGGCTCGGCGGAAGAACAGCGTCGTGTCATGCCGGACCCATCAAACCCGACGCTGCTCAATACAGGTTTCGAAGAAGGGATGGATGAAAATCAATTTGTCAAAGGCTGGTACTACCAACGGCGATTGAGTTTAATCGAATCGGAAAACGCACCCGGCGGAAAACGATACGTGGAGTTCATGAACGATGTTCCTGGCCAACATGCTCACGTGATGCAAGGATTCGCGATCGACGGAAAGAAAGTTTCGAGAGTCAAGTTCGAAGCAACAATGGCATCAGACAATGCCGTCAAAGGTTTTCACAATGAGGATATCCCGGTTGCCGCATTAACATTCTATGACGATGATCGCCGCCAGCTAAAGAAAGTCATGCTTGGCCCGATTCTGGGCACCAATGGCTGGGAAAAGCGCGAGCTCAACAACGTCCCCGTCCCGTTAGCAGCCAAGGAAGCGATCGTGCGCATCGGGCTGTTTGGAGCGACGGGGAAAGCCCGGTTCGATGAAGTGCGGGTCACTGCGGTGAAATAGCTGCCGCTTACCTGTTGTACGCAAGCCCCGCATTCATAGCGAATACCTGCTCAAACTCCATCTACTGGGGTAATTCAGTGACTTTCTTTCAAGCAGCAAAGATTGGTTGAACGGCTTGAATTGGTGATTTGGGGTGTTATGCTAAGGCCTTGAATCAAGGCATCCTCAACTCCACAGGAAGTCTACGAAGTGACTTCACCTGTGTGGAATTACGTGAGATCCAACAAGTATAGAGGACAAAGAATGGATAGGTTTGGTAAGCGAATGAAGCAGCGAAATTCAATGAAGTCAGTTCGGGCTTTCGTGTCCTTAGGCGCTTTGACAATGTTATTCACGTTCGCTGGCTCAGCGCAGGCTGGAGGAGGCAGTTGGGGCAGCTCATTGGGCGGTTTCGGCTCTGGCGGTGGGAGCTGGGGAAGTCGAGGGGGCTTACTTGGCGGTCGCCGTCCAGTTCGCAACTTGCTGAGCAATGTTGGCGGTGGAATCGCAGATGTTCTTGATCGAGCGCCACTCCGCTCAGCTCTTTTCGGCGGATCCAACGGCGGCTTACTTGGACTGGGCTCACGAGGCGGACTTGGCTCACGTGGCGGTGGATTCGGATCGGGAGGTGGATTTGGCTCGCGAGGCGGGCTTGGTTCGGGCGGCGGGCTTGGATCTCGTGGCGGATTTGGATCAGGCGGTGGAGGTGGTTTCGGATCGGGACGCGGACTCGCTTCTCGCGGTGGATTTGCATCTGGCGGCGGACTGACCAGTGGCGGTCTTACCTCCGGCGGTTGGGGTTCAACCGGATCGGCTTACAGCTCCATTGCCGCACCTGCAACAGAATACGTTTCTACTGCGCCGATGGCTTCAGATTCACTGTACGCCGGAAACGCAACTGAAATGCAATACGGAGACTGGGGCTCGGCTTATCTTGATGGATTTGGCGAAGGTATTGCTGCTTCATCACTTCCGCAACAGTCAATGGACTTTGCGGTTTCAGATTTGTCGTATCCGATTGACCAGTATGACGAAACAAGCGCTCCAGTATTGGACTATGGGTACACGGGTAGCTCGATTGGCGACATTGGAATGCCCACGGATGCAGTAATGCTCGACGGTGGCGATTTGATGACCGGCGGAATGATGATGGGCGGATTCGAAAGTGGTGGCTTCGTTGACGAAGGTGTGCCTGCTGAATCAGCCATTGATTTTCCCTCCGGCGGATCAGTCATCGACAGCGGGATGGACATTCCATCAGATCCCTATTACCCCGATAGCCAAAACAATGGAGGCCAGATCCAAAGTGATGGACAGCCGCAACCACCAGCTCCAATCGAAGACACTCGTCTAGATCGTCGAGAGCGAAACACTCAACCTGCCGTTCTTAGTCTTGAACTACCGGCTAACGCCAAAGTTTACATCAACGATCGTCTGACAAAGACCGATGGCACAACCCGAAGCTACGTTTCACGGAACCTCAAAAACGGGAAAGACTACCGCTATCGAGTGAAAGCGGTTGTCGAGAAAGACGGAAAGACGATTGTTCGATCGCGAGTCGTTCAGATGCGAACGGGAATTAAGAAGACCGTGAAACTGAATTTCGAACCTGTGTTAACGAAAATCGTTTTGAATGTGCCCGAAAATGCAAAGGTCATTCTTGATGGCAAGGAAACGTCGATGAAGGGAAGTCAGCGGACTTTCTCGACTGACAAGTTGAATACGGGTTCATGGGATGACTACACGGTAGAAGTCATCGTTGAAAAAGACGGTCAGTCGATCGTTCAGAAAAAATCGTTGGACTTGGCTGCCGGCGAGACGCGATTCCTGGACTTCAAGTTCAGTACCAAGGCCAGCGATATCGCGGCCAAGTAAATTCCAGTTGCGAAACCAACAATGTAAAAAAGCGGGTTTGTTTATGCACCGACAGCTGCGCTCGTTGCCCGACGTCAAGCTCCTGTGCCAATGGGTGATCGATCTTCACGAACTAGCGTTGTTGTCGACCCTTGCCCAACCTAACCTGTCAAGCGAGTGGAATACAACGCAAACCTGTAGTGCCGAAGGTACGGCACGTTGTTGAAACTTCGCGTCTGGCGTCCAGGGAATGCCGCACCATCGATGGCACTCGCGCTCGCGCTAAATGACTAGGCCACCATCATTCACTTTCGAACGACTCACCTAACGCATCGATGATCGTCCGTCCCGCAGCCGAAAAACTTTCGAACGAAAACTCCCTGACGTCTTCGGCTGACGATTCGATATCTATTTGCAAGTCAATATCTGGCATCCAGCTTTTGATTCGATCAGCCCATTCGACGATCAACACATCGCCTTCTTGAACACGATAATCGAGATCCAGCTCGTCAACTTCTTCGGCATGTTTGATTCGATACGCGTCCAGATGCAACAAGTTCACTCGACCGCGGTACGGAATGCAGATCGTGTAAGTCGGACTGGTAACCTGGGATTCGACATCCAATCCAAGTGCGATCGCTTGCGTGATTCGCGTCTTGCCGGCACCCAAAGTCCCGTTCATCGCGATCACCAATCCAGGTTGATCGGGTCCGATTTGAATCGCAGCGCCGATTCGTTTTCCTAATCGCGCCGTTTCGTCTTCACTTCGAACAACGAGTTTTAGTTTGGATTCGGACATCAGACTTGATCAGCAAACTTTTGCATGTCACTGGCGTATCCATCAATTCGCTTTTGCATCGCGGATTTGGCTTCATTCAAGTCCTCGATTTCATTTTTCGGCACGCAAGCAAACGTATAGAACTTGATCTTCGGCTCTGTCCCTGACGGTCTCGCCGCCACATAATTGCCTTCGAGTTCGGTTTCAAAAATGACGACGTTTCCTTGCGGACGGGGAATCGACTCTTCGGTGCCGTCTGCAAACGTTCGTTTCAATGTGCTGAAATCACAAACCGAAGCAACTTTCAAACCGCCCAGCGTTTTGGGAGGATCCGTACGGAACAACTCCATCAGCTTTTCCATTTTCTTCATGCCGTCGGATCCTTCCATGCGAATGTTGATCAACTTCTCGGCATGGTATCCGTACTTCATATGAAGGTCGTCGAGATACTGGTGAAGTGATTTCCCGGCAGCCTTTACCGTTGCTGCCAGCTCTGACATCAACATGCAAGCCACCGCTCCGTCCTTGTCACGGCAATACGTTCCGACGAGAAAGCCGTGTGATTCTTCGGTTCCATAAAGAAAATTCTCCGGCTCTTCCCGATCAACAACACTGCAAATCCATTTGAACCCAACAAGGTTATCGGAATGGCACTTCACACCGTAGCTTTCGCAAATTCGGTTGAGCATCCTCGTCGTGACGATTGTCGAAACCACGTATTTGTCAGGACTTAAGTTCCCAGCTGCCTTGTGTTGCGACAAAACAAATTCGCACAGCATGGCACATAGCTGGTTGCCGTTAAACGTTTTCCATTCGCCTGCTGTGTCCATCGTCAACGGCGCTGCGGCTCCCATTCGATCGCAGTCGGGATCCGAAGCCAGAATCAATTCAGCCCCTGTTGTTTTGGCGTGTTCGATAATCGCTGTGAAAACTTCTGCATTCTCCGGATTCGAAACATGACCCGGAACGTTCGGAAAATCTCCGCTTGGTTCGCGATGGGGTTCATAAATCTCGAGCTCTTTGAAACCAACTTCGTGGAGCAACGACTTAACGTTAAACTCGCCGACGCCGTGTAACGGGGAGAAGATGACTTTCAAATCACGCGGGCCATCGAAACTGACGTTAAGGTGTTCGGCCATCAGTGCCGCGTCAGTCTCTTCACGAACCATGTGGACTTTGCCATCTTTAACCGCCTGCTCAAAATCAACCGTTGGAATCTCGTCGACTTTATCGACTTTTGCGATCACCGCTTTGTCGTGTGGCGGAATCAGTTGCGCGCCGCTTGACCAATAGACTTTGACCGCGTTGTCGCTGGGTGGATTGTGGCTGGCCGTGACCATGATTCCACAGTCGCAGTTTTTGTAACGGATCAGAAACGAAAGCTCGGGAGTGCTGCGATAATCGTCAATGAAATAGACTTCGAATCCATTGGCAACCATCACGCTGGAGCACAGTTCAGCAAACTCTCGCGAACGATGCCGCGTGTCGTAAGCGATCGCCAACTTCCACGGTCCGTTCGGTTTGACTTCTTTCACGTACTCGGCAAGTCCTTGAGCGCTTTCGCCGATCGTTCGCGCGTTGATCGCGTTGCTGCCAAATGGATACATCATTCCCCGGCGTCCACCGGTACCAAACGGAATCACCGTCCAGAACACGTCGTCCAATTCTTTCCACTTTTCCTCGTTCACGTGTTGAGCGATATCTGCCGCGTAAGCTGAGTAGCGCGACTCGGTGAGCCATCGGTTCATGTTCTCAACCGCAGCGGTGGAGATTTTTTCCTGTTCACCGGCTGCCTTAATTTTCCGCAGGCATTCGTTCAAGTCTTTGGGGTCGAGCGTGGTAGAGGTTTCGGACATATTGGTTTCAAGCTAGTGTATAAGGCTGATTTTGCAGGCCGTATTCTAGAAAGAACTCGCTTGTGCTTCCAGTCGGAATGCACCGCATAGGTCGAAGGCTTATCGCGATTGGTCAAAGACTGATCGCGATTGGTCGAAGACTGATCACGATTGTCGCGCGGCCATCAAAGATCTCCACGACTTGAAACCAATCACATCCTGACACATTCCACCCCAACTGTCGAAAATCCAATGAGCGAACCCATCATCAGTGTTTCCGGTCTTCGTGGCATCATCGGCGAAAGCCTTGATCCGATTCTGGCGATCAAATACACCACAGCATTTGCTCAGCAGTTGGATGCCGAAGGCCCGATCGTTGTTACGCGCGACGGCCGTGCCACTGGGTCGATGCTTGCCCAAGCCATCTGTAGCGGGCTGTCGGCGATTGGCCGCGATGTCATCTACGGCGATGTTGCCGCGACTCCAACCACCGGCGTGATCGTCCGCGAGCTGAATGCGGCAGCTGGGATTCAGATTTCGGCCAGCCACAATCCGGCTCCGTACAACGGCATCAAACTTTTCAGTGACGCCGGCCGAGTGATCGATGCAGCGGCTGGCGAGAAAGTTATTGAGGCGTATCAGAACTACGAGTTCAAGACGGTCTCTCATGACAAGATCGGTACAATTAACAACCTCGAAGACACGACTTCGGCACATTTGAATCTCGTCTTGCAAACCGTCAACGTTGAATCCATTCGAGCAAAGAAGTACAAAGTGGTACTCGACAGCCATCATGGCGCGGGTTCGGTTTTGGGCCAAAGGTTACTCGAAAGCCTGGGTTGCGAATTTGAATGTCTCGGCTCAACACCCGACGGTTTGTTTGAGCATCCACCCGAGCCAACCGAAGCCAACCTCGGCGATACCGCCAAACGTTCTCTTGAATTTGGTGCCGACGCTGTATTCTGCCAAGACCCGGATGCGGACCGCCTGGCGATCATCGATGGTTCCGGTCAGTACATTGGCGAAGAGTACACGCTGGCCATCACGTTGAACCACGCGTTGTCGCAAAAGAGCGGTCCAGTCGTCATCAACTGTTCTTCCAGTCGCATGTCGGCCGACATTTGCACCAACCACAACAGCCAGTTGAGCATGAGCGCCGTCGGTGAAGCCAATGTGACGAACAAGATGATTGAGCTCGGCGCTGTTTATGGCGGCGAAGGAAATGGCGGACCGATCGATCCGCGGGTCGGATACGTTCGAGATAGTTTCGTTGCCATGGCCCAAGTTCTCGATGCGATGGCCGTCACAGGTAAATCGATTGCAGAATTGAAAGCGGATATTCCGAGCTACGAGATCTGCAAGACAACGGTTGCCATCGACCGCGCTAAAATTCCGGCGCTGTATGAAGGTTTAAAGGCAAAGTACGCTGATGCTCAAGCCGGCTCGATGGACGGATTGCGATTGGACTGGGACGATCGTTGGATTCTTGTTCGGCCGAGTAACACCGAACCAATCGTGCGTGCGATATCAGAAGCCCAATCGATGGATACGGCAAAAGAGCTCTGTGATGCGGCGGCAGAGATTGCCGGCAAACTCTAACTCGCTCGACCCAACTATTTCTCACGTCGGTGCTGCTGAAACACCGTTGTTTTGGGATTCGCGTGGGCGTTAAAAAACTGTTCGGCTTCGTCGCGCAAAAATTTCTGGCACCGAATGGACTTCTTCTTTTTCTTTTCGACTTTTTCGTAGTCTCCATTGGACTTCAGTTCGAACGCACTCTCGCCGTCAACAAAATACGATTCAAGAATATTCATCAGTCGCGTTTTACAGTCCTTGTCTTCGACTGGAACCATCAACTCAACTCTCCGATCCAGGTTTCGTCCCATTAGATCCGCGCTGGAGATAAAAATACGATCGTCGCCACCATGGTCGAAATAATAAATGCGTGCGTGTTCCAAAAAGCGATCGACAATACTGACCACTCGCACATTCTCACTCAGTCCTTTTTTGTCAGGGATAAGGCAGCAAATGCCCCGTACGTTCAATTCAACTTTCACACCGGCCTGAGACGCAGCGTAAATTGCGTCGATCATTTCTTTGTCGACGAGCGAATTGCACTTGAGCCGAATCGAGCCCGATCCAACGCGTTTGGCATGTTCGGTTTCGGTTTGAATCAACTTAAGCAACGTTTCCCGGAGGTTGATCGGCGCAGCCGAAAGCTTTCCCAGCGTTTGCGGAACCGAAAGACCTGTGATCGCGTTAAAGAAGTGAACCGCATCAACGCCAAGCTGTTCGCCGCAAGTAAACAGACTTGCGTCGCTGTACAGTCGGGCTGTCGCCTCGTTGTAGTTTCCGGTTGCAAAATGCACATAACGTTTGACGCCCGTATGCTCTTTTCGGACAACGATGCAAACTTTCGCGTGAGTTTTTAAGCCGCGAACTCCGTAGATCACGTCGACACCGGCACTCTCCAGCTTCCGCGCCGCCTCGATGTTTCGGGCTTCGTCGAATCTGGCTTTCAACTCAACGATGCAGGTTACATGCTTTCCCTTCGCAGCCGCCTGACAAAGTGCTTCGGCGATTTCACTTTTGCGAGCTGTTCGATAAAGTGTTTGCTTGATCGCGATGACTTGTTCGTCTTCCGCGGCGGCGCGTATGAACTCGATGACCGGATCGTAACTTTGATACGGATGATAGAGCAGTCGATCGGACTCGGTGATGTTGGAAAAAATTTCCGATCCCGTTCCCAAGCCGGGTGCCGGTTGCGGCGCCCATGGCTCATCTCTCAGATGCGCGAAGCCTTGAATTCCAGCCAATGCAAAAAAGCCTGATAGCGCAAGCGGACCCTCAATTCGGTAGACGTCCTGGTCATCTATTTCCAGAGCGTTCCTTAAAAACTCCTGCGACGCTGAATTGGCTTTATTCGAAATCTCCAGCCTCACGCAATCGCTGGATTTGCGAGCATCGAGAAGTTCCTGCATTCCGATTAACAAATCGTCTCTGCCTTCTTCATCCAGCTCAACGTCGCCATTTCGCGTGACGCGGAAAACGGTCCAGTTAATAATTTCCTGACCTGGGAAAAGCTCTTGCAAGAATGCGCCGATGACTTCTTCGATCAAGATGTAACTGTGATTCTGGTTGGTTGGGACCGTCCAAATTCGCTCAACCGATCTTGGAAAGGGAAGAATTGCGAATCGATTTTCGTCTGCGGGGCTGGCATCTCCGTCGACAGTGGCAGCTGAATCACTTGCTCCCGCGGCCTTCAACTGCCGCTTCGGATCGTTTTTCAATTGAACACAAATGGAAAGCCTCGCGCCCGAAACAACCGGAAACTCTCCGTCTGGCTCGATACCAATCGGCGCGATTGTCGAAACAACCTCCGACATGAATCGCGTACGCAAAAATTCCAGCTGCGGTTCCGAGAGGTCTTCTCGACCAAACCGACGAATGCCCTCATTGGCAAGCAAATCTTCCAATTCCTTCAAGGCCTCAGATTGCTTGGCGTACATCGCCGTGACCGATTCTCGAATCAACTGAATCTGCTCAGTCGTGTTAAATCCTGCGATGTCAAGTTTTTCTACATTCGACTTTTCCAGGACCTTAAGTCCGCCAAAACGAACCATCATGAATTCGTCAAGATTCGAACCACTGATGGCAATGAACTTCAGTCGTTCAAGCAACGGAGTAGATTCCGAAAACGCCAAGTCAAGCACTCGGTCATTGAACTTTAGCCAGCTCAGCTCGCGATTGAAGTAATTTGATTTTTTCTTTTTCATAACAACTTAATTTAAGAGGTAAGCACGACTGGTTTACCGAAAATATCTTCGAACATTTTCCCAGCCTCTCGAACTTCAAGTTCTTCCAACGTAAAGTCCTTGTTGTCGGCGGAAACAATTTCGACTCGATGCGAAAGTTGCTTGCAAGAAATTTCTTGAACTCGCTGTTTGTGGCTACTGTTTAAAGCGATGGCGATCCGCAAAATGGATGCCAGTTTAGCCACCGCGACTCGGTCGTCACGGCTCAATGACGAATAACCATCATGCGATGAGCTTGGACTCGCCCCGCGGTGATACCTCACGATCAGGCCAATGATTTTTCGGTCGTGAGCTCCAACTCCAAACAGCTCTGAGTTGTTGATCAAATACAGAGAATGTTTGTGTCGCGATCGTGAGCTGATAAATTCGCCAATCTCGTGCAGCAAAGCGGCGATATGAAGAAGACCACGAAATCGCAACGGTAGCTCATGGGTCACTTGAAGTTGATCAAAAAGCTTGCAGGCAAGTTCCGCGACATGAACCGAATGCTCTTCACGAAAATGATACTTGCGGGCAAGCTGTGTTGCGCTGCGAATGATTTGAGTCTGGATGGCATTGGACCAGGCCAATCCCGATGACATTTCTTTAAGCAGCCCATCTCGCAGATTGATGTTTGCCACATGAATTCGTTCAAAGCCGAGATCTTTCGCGATCGTTAGCTGGGTCAATAGGCCTGGCCCCAAAAGCTGAGCGTCTGGCAAACTCATGCGGTAATTTGTAACCAGGTTTTCGGGCGTTCGCTTGAGAACTTTGTCGATGAACTTTTCAAAATCTTTGACTTTGATTTCAATAAGTTCACCACCAATCGGTGACTGAGTGATTTTTTCGGCCGCGAATCGAACATCGCTTCCCATGACAATCAAACAGTCAGGTTTCGAGTCCTTCAGCGCGTCATTCAATTGTTCGATCGATTTGCGAATCTCCTGCTCCATCAACTCTCGCGACTTGATTAAAGGCGTGTCGAAGATCTCCAGCCGCTGTCGCAAACGCAATCCACCAAGCCGAAACGTTTTCGCAAATGTCACATCGCGTTTCGAAAGCCACAAAGTTTCCGTCGTACCTCCGCCCACTTCGACGACCAGCGTCTCCTTTTCGAACCGTTGTGGCTCCGATTCCATGTAAGGCGTTAGTCCAAGGTACGTGACTCGGTGAAGTTCAGCTTCATCGAACGGATCTAATTCGAATCCAGTAGCCACAAAGATGCGATCTTGAAATGCGAGTCTGTTACCCGCTTCTTTGACTGCACTGGTTGCGACCATGCGGATCTGATTCGAGTCGACAATTCCATACTCGTCGAGCTTGGCGCGGTAAATTGCCAACACGTGAACGCAGTTCTCAATCGTCTCTTTCGTGATCTTGCCCCGGGTAAATGAGTCCTTGCCAAGACTCAACGCTTGCGAGAATGACTCAATCTTTCGAATGGATCCGTCGGATCGAATCTCAGCAATCTGCATTCGCAACGACGACGCACCAACGTCGATCACTGCGACCAGGCGGGGCGCAGCGTTTGGAACGGGCAGCGGGAAATTTGCATCTCGATTCATTTTTCAGTAGGCAAGCGGCGTTGCTTTTATCAATGCAGTATTGTTTTAATAATCTGACGATTTGTCGAACGCTTGCCGGGCAAGTGCAGCGGCTCCCATCACGCCAGCGTCATCGCCAAGCTTGGCCTCTTTGATTTCGAATACATCTTTGAGCGACGGCAAGACCCGTTTGCGGGCAACTTTTTCGATATTGCTCAGCATTAGTTTTGGCATGGCTTCGATCAGCCCGCCACCAAACACAATGACGTCAGGGGCGAGCAAGTGTACCATCGTCACCACCGACAAACCAAGATACTCGCAAGCGTCCTCAACGATCTTCTGGACCGATTTGTCACCGTTCTTGACTGATTCAGCCAATGCTCCGCTGCGAATGTTGGAAACGTCCGTTCCGGCGTCTTTGAGCAAGTTCTTCGCGTCGCCGCGATAGGCTGCCAACGCCGCGGCGCCCGCAATAGACAACCTCGATGCCATTGCTTCCAAAGAGCCGGCGTTGCCGGCACCATCTCGAGGCCCGCCAGTCATGATCGGAATGTGGCCGATCTCCATGCAGGTCGCGTTGGCTCCGCGAATCAGTTTGCCTTCGTAGACACATCCGCCCCCGATACCCGTTCCGGGAAAAATGCCCGCCACACAGCGATGCCCTTTACCGGCTCCAAACTTATATTCGCCAAAGACCCCCGCGTCGACATCGTTAGCGACTTCAACCGGAAATCCGAATTCCCTGTTTATCGATTTGCCGATCGGAACGTTGTCCCAGCCTAAATTCGGCGCTTCCCGAATCGTTTTCTTTTTCAAATCAAGAGGCCCCGGACAACCAATCCCTAATCCCGCAATATCGTCCGGTTTGATTTTGGCATCTTCGAGCGCATCAGCAATCGTATTGTTGATGCGTTTCAAGCCCGACTCCATGCCTTCGCTGCCTTTGGTTTTCTTGCGAGCGCGACCAAGCGGTTCGAATTTTTCATCGTAGACGACTGCTAACATTTTCGTGCCACCAAGATCAAATCCGATCCAGTGTTTTTTGTCAGCCTTTGCTGCGTCTTTATTTCCGTTACCCATAAGATGACCATCCTGGCGTTGGCAAAGAGTGCTTGAATTGGTTCTGTATTCAATCTGAATTTATAGCACAACCAAGCTATTTCGTGCATTGGTTGGAACCTACTTCGGAGAACCAAAGCCTCGGAGAAACCATGCCAATGCGTAGGCCGCGTTTGATAGATGTGAGCGGCAGGGCGTATTGTTGCAACTGACTTTGCACGGTTACAAAAATGACAAGCCACCAGCCAGAATGACCATTGGTCAAGCTGCTGAATATCTTGGCTTGTCGGCTAAGGTTGTTCGCAAGAACATTCCGTGTAAGACAACACGCGGCGGACACAGGCGATACCTTCGAACCGATTTGGATAGGTGGTTGGAAACTCAACAGTTGCCAATCAAAAAGCGGTAACTTTCAAACACAAACCCTGCAAAACGCGGGGTTATTTTTTGTCTTTTTTTTCAGATTTGTTTGATTGGTTGACGCAACTAGCGCCAAAACCAAGCCATTCTTACAGAACATTTCTTGTTCCTCGTGTTTTGTAAATTTGACAAGTGAATTCAAAGCGATGTGATCGGGCTGGTAACATCAATTTTTCTATGTTGGGGTATGTGGAGATGAATCGAAAGTCGTTTGTATTGGAAGCGATGACTCCAGCACAGAAGGCAGCCGCCTTGAAGGTTGAGTCGAATTTTTATATCGACTATTCTGAGATAGGTGGTGGTGGCGATGAAGATGATGCAATGGGGTTGTAACAACTACATTTAGCAAATTGGTTAGAGGGTATTTCAAAACCTGTAGTGGACTTCGCCAGAAGTCCCAGCT
>CAZPBE010000025.1:0-20742 GCA_964584615.1 uncultured Pirellulaceae bacterium
TTCCTGGATTCTCTGGACGAAAACTTGAAATCCAAGTGCATTGGTGAGCTTGATGATCCTGTCCGCCGTCAGTGGACAAACTTACCTGCCAAGAAAAATGCAGACGGAGTTCGACTAGACGAACTGGATTCAGCCCAAGTCACGTTGGCATGCAAGTTGATGGCGAATTTGTTCAGTGAGCAAGGTTACAACAAAATGCGTGACATCATGTTGGCCGACGATCAGCTTTTGGAAAATGGGAAAGCCCGCCCCGGATTTGGTACGGAAAAGTTTTCGGTTGTCATTTTTGGAACTCCGTCCGAAACGGGAGCCTGGGGGTTTCAGCTTGATGGACACCATGTCGGCGTGAACCTTTCGCTTCATGGAGACAAAATGACGATGTCGCCAAGCTTTATCGGCACTCAGCCACACGCATTCAAAATTGGTGACCGTCAGTTCAAACCTTTTAAAAACGAAACCGACCTCGCCCATGAGTTGGCCATGAGCTTGAGCGATGAGCAAGCCAAACAGGCAGTGCTTAATGATTCGCGACAGATGATCAAGACTGGTCCGGGAAAAGACGGTGAGGTTCCGGAGCCCCAAGGGATTAGTTGCAGCGAGTTGTCAGAGTCACAGCAGGCAATTCTGTGGAATCTGATTTCGCAATGGGTTAACGACTTGCCGGAACCAAATGCAACTGCTCGCATGAAGCAGATCAAATCAGAATTGGATTCGATGAAGTTTTCTTGGAATGGAAATCGGAAAAACGAAAGCGATGTCTCTTACATGATTCAATCGCCCACGTTGGTCATCGAGTATGCGTGTCAGGATTTGGGCGGAAACCCGCTTGATCACCTGCATTCGAATTACCGCAATCCACGAAACGAATATGGTGGGCAGTTGAAGTGATCGGCACCTGACGAACGGTTTGTTTTCGCTCGACAAGAGAAGAAACAACGTTGGTCGAAATTCTAATCGCCAACGGCGCAAAATGAACGCGGTTTCATAACTGCTTCGGGCTAATTTTTCGTCGATTGAAACTGATGCTGATTCGAAGTGCGAGTTTGAATTAGAATTGAAGTGACGTTTGTCCAGGCCACATTCAATTCGAAGGAACTACTCTGATGAATCCGAAACTGCTGACGACCGCCTTCTCTTTTCTTGTCGCTGCTGCCTTTGTCTTTTTCTCTAGCTCTTTTGCTTCGGCGCAGTCGATCAACCTCAACAACGCGCCAACGCTTATGGCGCCGGGTTCGACACACCAAGTATCCGTTGGATACAACTCGCCCAGTGGTGGTGTTGTGCAAATCCAGTTGTTTGATTCTTCCTGGAATCTGGTGGACAACGGATGGAAATCTGTTGGCCAAGGAAACGGATCAACAAACATTCAAATCAACGTTCCCTCAAATGCAGCTGTCGGCGACGGTTATTTTTGGCAAGGACTGGTTTACACTTCCGGTTGGAACAAGATACATGAGTCGCTAAAGACGGGAGTGTCGATTGGCGCAGAGCAGAGCGACAGTCTCGACATGTCCAACGCCCCGCTTATGCTTCAGCCGGGAAACACATATACAATTTCGACTGACTATTTCTTACAGTCGGATGGAATCGTTCAGTTGCAAATTTTTGATTCGGCGTGGAACAAACTTGATTCGCCCTGGGCAAACGTGGACGCAGGAAGCGGGACGCATACATTCACGGTTAACATTCCGTCCACGGCGACGCCGGGCGACGGCTACCTATGGCAAGGAGTCGTTTACGATCCGACGTGGGATCATACTTTTAGCGATGTAGTTGGCGGTGTGAGTGTTGGCGGTTCTGTCGCCGAGTTCGACCCTTTGCCGGCTGGAAATTGGGAGCTTGATTGGGCTGACGAATTTTCTGGTGTTGGCGAACCCGAGGCTTGGTATCCATTGATTGCCTACAATCATGAAGAATATGCAACTGCGACGGAAAAGGGTATTCGCTGGACCGGCGACACCGAAAACACGGCTTGGATGTATAGCACCAAGTCTGGGAATCATTGGCAGGACGGTGAAGGGAATTTGGTTCTTCGCATCGTGTCTAACAAAACAGAATCCAATGTGCACGGCGACAAAGTCGAAGCCGCCTATTTGCTGTCCGGCTATCCTGAAGCATGGGACAGCAGCGATCCGGCTGCAAACGTGAGGTGGGCGGGCAAGTTTGTCAGCCCCAAAGAAACGCCACTCTATATCTCATGTCGCGTCCGATCCGATGAAGTCGTTGGTCATTCGACTTGGTTCGCGTTTTGGTTGTTTTCCGAAACGCGTGCTTACAACGATGACCCATCCGACGGGACAGAAGTCGATATTATCGAAATGGCCAAAGGAGCGCCCGATTATCTCGACAAGAGTTTCAACGTCGCGCATCACTGGTTGCAGTCCGGTGGCTCGGAGTCAAAGCAATTTAATACCAGCTCGCAACCTCCATCGACTCAATTCGTGGATGTTCAGGATGACCAGTTTCATACGTATGGACTTGAGTGGACGACGACGAAAATGACGATCTATGTTGACGGTGTACCTTGCTATACGTTTACCGACAACATCCCTAGCGATCCGTTCGACATGATGTTGATGCTGACGATGGAATTTCAAGTGAACGCCTGGGATGGCAATCAAGGCGACGGCCGGGTCAGCGGTCCTTTCGTTTCCGACAATTCTCAGATGCGAGAAATGTCACGAGCGTATGTCGACTTCGTGCGCGTTTACAAGAAGCAATAGTCTGCGACTACAGCTTGAACCCACAAAGGGCTTGCGTTTGACGTAAGCCCTTATTTTTTTTCCCGAATGCAATACAGCGTTGATTCACCACGAAGAAAAATCGAGTCATCGACGATCGCAGCGGTCGCGCTAAAACGTTCATTGAGTCGATTGACGGATAAGATCTCCGGGTTGCTTTCGGTTGAAACGACGACCGTAAATCCCATTCGATCGGTAATGTAAATTCGATGATTAGCCGCGACAGGCGAAGAATAAATATCGCGCAAGCCTTCGAGTCGAAATGCTCCTGGTTTTGCGTCACCTGTTTTTGTGTCGACGGCTGTCATCACGCCCTGATAGTGTGCCAGAAAGTAAAGCGTTTCATCAACCAAGACGGGCGACGGAACATAAGGTGTGCGCCGGTTCGTACTCCAGACAACGTGATCGGTCGATGTGATGTCGCCTCGAGCCCCGTCAACGTTGATCGCCAACATCTGTTTGATATCGTAACTACTTCCAGCGAACAGCATTCCGTCGGCGTAAATTGGCGTCGCGCACACGTTATTGCTGAGCCCGCCACACTCCCAAATGACGTCGCCACTGGCAAGCTCATACGCTCGAACTTTGTCGGACCCGGCCGCGACGACCTGGACTTGTCCACGATGTTCGTAAATGATCGGCGAAGCCCACGAAGTAACTTCGTTGCGAAGCTTCTTCCATTTCTCAGCCCCAGTTTTTGCATCGAGTGCCGCGATGAACGACTGGCCTTCATGGTCCCAATTGACCACGACGGTATCTCCATAAACCGCTGGCGAACTTCCCTCACCATGTCCATGCTTGGTATCCATGCGACCAAACGATTTCTTCCAAACCAATTCTCCACTGGGGCTGAGACAATAAAGTCCATACGTTCCAAAGAAGAAGAAAACGTTCTTACCATCGGTCACCGGCGACGCCGAAGCCAAGCTTCCGGTGAAATGAGCTCCTTCATGCGGGATCGCCGAATGTAAGGACTTCTGCCAAGCGATCTCGCCGGTGTGACGGTTGACAGCGGTCGCCAGAAATTCGAATTCGCTATCGACTTTCAAATTGTCATGTGCGCCCGGAGCCGTGTCGGGTCGCGGCGCAAACGGTTCTCCAATTTTTCTCGCAGACGTCAGATACACCATGTCGTTCAGGACGATTGGTGATGAATGACCAAGTCCGGGAATCTCGGATTTCCACGCAACGTTCTCGGTTTCTGACCATTTGATCGGCGGATCCGCATTGGGAGCTTCTCCAGTACCCAAGGGGCCACGCCATGATTGCCAATGTGAACGCGATTGCGATTGCGATGGCGGATCCTTGTGAGCCGTCTGCGCAATCGCGGTCGATGCAAACGCAAGAAACATCAATCCGAAGCAAATCGCAACCTTCCAATGGAAGCAGAACTTTCGCGGCATCGATACCGTCCTATCTACGTTATTGACCAGATGAAAGCGCGATCAAGTTTTAATTATCGGCCGCCACGGACGAAAATCCACGTGTCTCCGTCTTTCTGTAACAACCGCCAGCCTTCAAGTCCAATTTGATCCAGCAGGTTCGCAAAACTTGGCCGCTCCTTGCCGCCCAGTTTTCGATACGTTTCCCTTATGCTTTCTGTTCGCGGATTTGTATTGGCTCCGCCAACAAACCAAGTTGTTTTCTCGCCGCCGTCGGTGACTACCAATCGAGCGTACGAAAACAGGTTCTGTGAATTGTCCTCGGCTTCTTGTTGTAAAGGTGCTCCAATCACACTGGTGTTGGTTGACAAGTTGAACGTCGCGATCGCCAGTACGGCAACCATCGTCAGTCCGAGTACCGTTTTAATGTTCATCGTCACTCTCCCATTGATAGTCGTTGTCTGCGCAACTTCTTTGGTCGTCCAAAGAATTCCGTCGATCATTAAACCAACGGTTTGCTGAAAAGTTTCGGTCTTGTGAATTCAATCAAGCCAACTAGTGGTAGGCGGTATTATACAGGCTTCCTAAGGCCGTCGAACAACTTTCAGCGGGCGAGTCGAATCCGAATCGGGTTTGTCGTCATCTTGGGGAACAGCGGGGACCTCTCCGGGAGCCGGCGTTTTCGAAGGGGCGACGTCAGAATCCTCGATTGGTTTTTCTGCAATTGGATCGATGTCGGAATCAGGATCGATGTCGGAATCTTGTTCGCTGGTTGTGTTGACGACGCCAATCATGACCATCTTCTGGCCCTGTCTTGATCCAAAGTGGTATGCCCAGGCGTAACTGAATGCCGCGCCGAAGAACAAACAAAGCCCAATTATGTAAACCCAGATCAGCAAGACAACTAACGATCCGGCCGCGCCGTAGACTTCGCTCGTTGTTGAGAATCTCAGATATTCGGCAACGAGATAACGGCTCGCGCTAACCAGAAACGCAGTCAGCACTCCGGCGGGCCACACGTCGCGCCAGCTGACTTTGGCAGCGGGGAAAAACCAGAACATCGCCGTGAAGACAACAGGCATCAACAGGTAGATCAGTCCGTTGTCGATCAGGTTCAGCCAGCTAACGAGCTGAGGATGCAAGTCGTCGACGAGCCCGTTGAGATAGGAAATCACCGAACCCATGATTAACGTCGTTAACAACAAGACGCCAACGAGAACGACCACTCCGATTCCGATCATCCGCTTTTGAATGGTAAACCACCAGCCCTGTCGCCTTTCAAGTGGGACATGCCAGATGTCATTGAACGTGTCGTACAACTGTGAGAACACGCCCGATGCACCGAACAAGCTGATGATGAGACTGATGGAACCAGCGACAATTCCCGAGCTTGGTTGCGCCGCTCTGGCAAACAAACCGCTGACGAAGTTTGCCGTCGCGTCATCCGTTAACTGTCGAATTTGTTCAACGATTTCATTCTGAACTCGGGAGCCATCATAGATGTAACCCGCGATCGCCACTGCGATCATCAACGTCGGCGCCAGCGAGAGGATCGTATAGAACGTCATGGCAGCCGACATGCGCGCCGCGTTGGTCTGGTCCCAGATTCGAAAGGTATCGACCAGAAGTTGCCATGATTTTTTGAACACGATAACGTCAAAAGCAGAGGAAGTCAGAGCTTCTTGCGCGAATAGAATTGGCGGAAGGCGAAATGAAATTGATTTCAAGTTGAATCAGGTCGGCATCGATTGGAAAAACCATGCCAAGCCCAATTCTACCAACAAGTCAGTTTTGGCAGACCGGCAATTTTGACTTCGATTGAAGTGGAAGAGGAAATTTGTTTTAATTTTGGCAAGATTTACCGGGCAAATCCGTTCGCCAATCATTTAATGCGCTGCAACAAATAGCTTTCAAAACAGCAAGGAAACTTGGTTAGCGGTCATCCGAACAATAAATCACATTCGTTTTTCAACAATTTTCCAACGTGCTACGAACACATTGTGATCGTAATTTCCGACGTCAATAACCGTTAGCATCTCAACTCCATGGAAGTACCTTTAAAGCAATGAACGACGAAGAACCAAACACTTCATTTGATCCCGGTGTCGAAACCGTCTACAAGTACATCATGTATTCGTTGTCGGTGCCTGAGCGCACCGTGCGAAGTACTGCAGCCATGGTCGGAGGCGCGATTAGCGAATCGGCTTCACTGTTGGTCCCACGGGCGTTTCAGGATTCGAAGACCTATCAAACATTTGTAAAACAAATGTTGGACATGGTGAATAACGACATCGGTGGCGTGCAAAAAACCGATGCGGGTAGTGAAGCCGAGCAAGCCGAACAACAGGCCCAGGAAGTTGAGAATTACGTTGCGAAAAAAACAGTCAGCTCGTTTATCGATTTGGCCGGTATGGCGACGCTTCACGTTTCGCCGCTGACGATTTTGGCTTTGGTTAGTGACATTGCTTACGGGTCCAACGTCTACCTGAAAGAGTTGGCGTTTGAGCTGGAGCAGCAAGGAGTGATTGAAAAAGATTCTTCGATCAACAATGCGGCGGATCTGCTGGCTGCGATTGGCAACGCTTCTGGAAAATCGGCTGACCAATTTGATACGCCGCCGTTGAGTATTGAGGGACTTCAGCAAACGATCGAAGAGGTTACCGGAAGTCTTGCAGACATCGATCCAACGTTGATCATTCCTCAATCGGAGTTGCAACAATTGTGGATCGACATGGGTGAGATTGCGGGCAAGCAAGAGGTTGACTTGTTCGAAGTCTCCAGCGCGATGACTATGTACGCGATGGATCAAGTCACGACGGTGAGCAAGGGAGCGTTGACGACGATCCGCGTCACAGGCGAATTGATGGACCGGCATCTGTTTGATCACTATCGACAAGGCCTGGACAAAATCAATGACGAAGGAATTTATCAAATGGTTTCCACGACTGCCCAGCCTTACATCGATGCTGTGTGGCAGAATTTTTCCAGTGACAAGGCCACGATTACGGAAGAACTTGTTTCCGGGCGAATGGTCAAGAAAGCCTGGGATGGATTTTTCAATTGGCTTGGCGGCGAAGACGACGAAGTCGAAAAAGAGTGAGGCCTCCCCTGCTCGGCGATCGATTCACTCGTTAAATTAGACCGAGTGTGGTTTTGATTGCCTGGTTCAAACATCAAGAAATTGATTCAAGAATATTACTTCAGTTTACGAGTTGAAAATGCGGAACATCGATCTAAGCGGGAAAACGGCAGTCATTACCGGCGGCGGACAAGGCATCGGATTGGCGACCGCCGAAGCGATTCACTCAGCCGGCGCGAACGTTGTCATTAATTATTTTCCCGACGCCGAAGGAGCCAATCAAAAGATTGCCGAACAAGTGGTTGAGAAGTTCGGCGACCGTGTCATGGCCAGTCCCGCTGACGTGCGAGATTCGGAACAGCTTGAAGCGATGGCAGCGCAAACGATTGAACGATTCGGTGGAATTGACTTTCTTGTGAACAACGCCGGCATTCTTCGCGATCGAAGTTTTAAGAAAATGAGCATCGAGGATTGGAACGATGTGATCGATACCAATTTGTCGGGCGTCTTTCGTGTTTGCAAAGCAGTAGTGCCGCATCTCAATCCCGACGGCGCGATCGTCAACGTGGCTTCTTTATCGGCCGTTACCGGGTTCTTCGGCCAAGCCAATTATGCGTCGGCAAAAGCGGGTGTGGTGACGCTGACCAAAGTGCTTAGCAAAGAATTGGCTCGGTCGAATGTGCGAGTCAATGCTGTTGCACCCGGCGTGGTGGATACTGAAATGGGTAAGTCGATTCCAGAAGAGAATCGGAAAGCAATGATGACCAACATCCCGCTGGGCCGATTTGCTGAGCCCAGTGAAATCGGTGACGTTGTGCTGTTTTTGCTCAGCCCAATGTCGTCTTACGTGACGGGCCAGACGGTTCACATCAATGGCGGTTGGTGGGCTTAGTCTCGAAGAAGCGGATCCGTTACTGGTCACCCTGCTTTTTTGTATCTTTGTCGGAGGTTTTTCGTCGCGACGAACCATTGTCTGCAGACTCGTCATCTGTCGATTCGACGTCGGCTGATTCCTGTTCTTCAGCCGGCTCATCTTCGTTCGACTCATCATCAGCCGGTTCTTCTTCGTTCGATTCATCTTCGGCTGATTCATCCTCATCGTCCGGCTCTTCTTCATCATCTTCCTGCCCCGAACGAATTTCTTCGAGTTGTTCCGATGTGGGCAGCCCTCTTGTGCTTTCGGATGGAGAATTCAGGTCAATGACTCGTTGCAACGGGAAATTTTCTGGCCAATCGATTCCGGATACATTCAAGACTTCCTTGTACTTTTTGATGTGTTCAATAATCTGGTCGGCCAGCGGGCTGACTTCGAGGTCCGGGTACTCAGCGAACACTTCGTTCCACTTAGCGAAGGCTTCGTTGTATAGGGAGATGGTTCCCTTACGCGTTACCGTTTTCTCTTTTGTTTTGTAGTCCCATTCGAACTCATCGTCGTAAATCGAACGACGAAGCATGGCTTCGGCTTCGAATGTCGCTTGGCGTGCACGAACCGCAACGTCTTGAGACTCCGCCTTGTTACGGTCTCGCCAGAACATGTAATTGATAACAGAGTCATTTGATTCAATCGCACCGACTTGTTGGATAATGCGGAGGATTTGATCGGCAATTCGTTTTGCCTCCATCTGCTCGCCGACCTTGGCTCGCTGAGCGATTGCCTGGTCCATCTGCTTGTTGGTTGTCATCAACTTGCGGCGCATCTTCGTTGCCATTCGAGCTTCATCGTCGTTCAATTGGTCAGCCGGCATTTGAAGAAGGGCTCGCTCTTCTCCAGAGACGCCGTAAGCGTCAAACATTTGTTGTGTAAGTTCTGCTCGTGCACCCGGTGCAAACTGATCAAGCTGTTCGCGAAGTTCACTCAACTGCTTTTCATATTGAGTTGTGCGTTCCAGCGTGAATATCGTTCCTTTGGAATCCGCAAGTTGTTGCTCACCGTAATCGATCCACTCCTCGTACGCTTTGGCCCAGATCTCCTGGATGATCTCGTCAGTCTTAAATTCTTCACCAAGGGTTTGTGCCTGGTTTCTTGTTTGAGAGGGACGAAACATCTTGAACATCAAATCGTTTCGGTACTGCGGATGGCTTTGCTCTTCGACCATCCGGCGAGACCAGTCGTACCAGTGCCATGCCATCTTCCAACTGTCAGGTCCATACGAACGGGTGTCGTAAGCCTCCGGGTCGATGAAGTCCGCCATTGATTGGTGGAACTTGTCGTCGGTACGGAAGATTCGTCGAAAAGAAAATTTCTCGTCCGACTTTCCAAACTTGTTACCTGTCATGAAACCGAGGTTGTCGGTTAAGCGATGGTCGGTGCGGTTATAGGGAACTCCAGTCTTCAAAAAATCCAGCCCTTTCGTCACCCATTGATATCGATATTCATAGTCATCGAATTCCATGGAAACGTTGTAAGCAAGGTTGTGCGCCTGATACTCCCAGACCCTGACAAAGTTCGGCTGGATTTTTGTCAGTGACTTAAGCGTGGCCGCCAGATTGTCGTAGTCTTCCTTCTTCTTGTGCTCCATCGCCTGCATCCAAAGCACGTTGACGGCGACTCCGCGCAAACCGAGCGAAGCCAGTTTCATCGTTTCACTGGCCGGATCGACTTCCGAGATTTTGGCTTGAGAGAGATTGTGCTGGTCGCGCAAAACGGAAAGCATTCCGCCGGGATCTTTGATCTGTTGGTCATCGTCGCGAATTTCCGGTCGGGAAACCATGGACAGCGGAATCAACAAACCGCCAATACAGGCGATGTACATGATCTTGCGAACAAACGGGCTGGTGGAGTTCTTGCTCATTTCGCAATCTCTCTTGTCTTCAGTGAAAAATAGCCAAGCAATGTCAAGCCAACGAAAAACGCCAACGTGATTCCAATCGCAACCAACATTCGTTGCGTGTCGATTGCATATCCGTGAGTTAGGAATTGCGAAAAGTCGAGGTTGGAAAAGTTTGGAGCGAGATAAGTCAGATCGCTCATCCGTTGCGTGATGAATTGATCACTCTTCTCAATAACGGTATCGAGAACACCCGTCTCCAAATCGACTTGCATGTTCTTCTGTGTGATGACGCGAATGAGGGACTCGATCGGTCCACCTCCATCGCGGTCGGGAATTGTCAGTTCGCGAATAAACGGCGTGAAGAATCCGACCACCATCATCACCAACGTTCCCAGCATCACCAGCGGCGTACTCAAGAACGTGCTCAAAGCCACGCCCATACAGATGATGATCATCAACTGACACCAGATGCCAACGTACGCTTTGAAAAAGTTGATCCAGTAGACGTTGTCGGCCTGACGAAAGTAAACGTCGGCCGTCGCGACGCCAATGTATTGGTTAATGTCACGGCAGGTCAAATTGAGTCGTAGTTTGCCGTTCTTGGCAATGTCATCGAACAAGTCAAACTCGCCTTCTCGGACCAGTGATCCGTCGGGAGCAACCATTCGGCCAATCATCTTTCGTGGAATGGCTCGTGTTTGAACCTGAAATTCGTTGGTTTCAAACGAATTGATGTCGGAGATAAACCGGTTTTCAACTTCCGCATTGTCCGGCACACTTTCGAATTGAATTCCACCGGTCACGCGTTTTTGAACGTCACCTTTGAAGGTGCGAAAGACGCCCAGCGTCAAATCGAGTGGGACAACGTCAGAGTCTTTATCGAATTTGGATGCTCGCAAATCTTCGAAATCGAAAATTGCTTTGGCAAGTGTCGCCACGCCCATCGATGCGCTTCCGCCGTCGATGTAGCCACGATAATTCCACTCCCTACCGACGCTGATTCCTTTCTCAGTAACCTGCCCTTCCTTGTCGAGCATCGTCAGGTTCTTTGCATAAAGCGGAACTCTGGCTCTGAATTGACCAATCGACTGGCCAATCGTAACTTTAGCGTCGTTCCCCGAACCGGAAACAGTTATTCGATGCGTATGGCCACCAACGGGAAAACAAACGACTCGATAAAGGACAGTGTTGTCGCCTTCGGTTTCCGTTTTCCACACGTCCGGCAAATCCAGAACTGATTTGTCTTCGCCGACGATTAATTTGACGACTTCCAATCGGTGCGTGTGGCCAGAAACATTATTCGTTTGGGCCACGAGAACCGCTGCGTCCGAGACGCGTTTTCCGGTGATTCGCGAAATCCTGTTGTCCGGATCGACCTCGGTGAACGCGGCGATCGTCTGATTGTCACCAGCGACCAGGTGATCGTGCGACAGGTTTCTCCAGATGAAGAAAAAACTGATCACTGCCATCAGCGCCAATAGTGCTGAACAAAGAGCGCCAAAGCCGAGAATGCGGCCCAGCACAATTTCGGTTGCACGAACGGGTTTGGTCACGATCGTATAAATCGTTTTGTTCTTGATGTCTTCTGGCAGGCTGAACGCGCTGATCAACAGGCCCGTCAGCAGAATCAATAACTGGGTGCCCCAAAGAACAAAGTTCAAATAGATCTCGTGTGGGCTTTCGCTACCGGCGTCCATGAACCAACCGCCAAACAACAGTGTGGCGGCAAAAATTCCGAACGTCACCAGAATGACGCGCCGGCGAAGTGCTTCCTTGATTGCCAGTCTCGCCATCGCTACGACGCGGCGCGGCGAAGTGTAAAGGAAGTCAGGAATCGCTTCGGCAATCACTTGCGCGACGATGTAGAAGGCTTCGAAAGGCCCGTGCCGAAACGACGCCGTGATAAATCCGAAAAAGATGCCAAGCAGCGCGGCAGCTAAGGCAATGCCGCCAAATAGCAGCAAGCCCGGCATAATCCATTCAGAAAATAGGGGAAAATCTTCAACAATCATGGCTGTTTCTAATTCGCCTCATTTGACGGTTTGGAATCGATGGCACCCGAAGCACGATGGCCCGGTCGTTCTTCACTTTCGCGAACGATGTTGAGAAACAGGTCTTCAAGTGTTGATTTCGGATTCTCAATCGACACTGTCTCACCGCCATGCTTTTCGATAAGTTTGCGAATTTCCTCTTGAGCGGCCGGCGGAAGGTTTTTCGCGCGAATCTCTGTTTCCTCAGAGACTTTGAGCAAACTGTCGACGCGGCCAAGTTCTTTCAAGTCACCTTGGAAGAGAACGGCGATTCTATCGCAAACATCCTGCACATCGGCAAGCAAGTGACTGCACATCACAATCGTTTTTCCCTGCTCTTGAAGCTTGATGATCATGTCCTTCATCTCGCGAGTACCGAGCGGGTCCAAGCCCGACGTCGGTTCGTCAAGAAGAATCAACTCCGGGTCGTTGATCAGAGCTTGAGCCAAACCAATCCGCCGTGTCATCCCTTTGGAATACTCTTTCAGCTGTCGACGTTTGGCATGGCCCAGACCGACTTGATCGATCAACATCGCCACACGTTCTTTGCGGATCTTGGCCGGCATGTTGAAGAGGCGACCATAAAAGTCCAACGTCTCTTCGGCAGTCAGGAATTTGTAGAGATAAGATTCTTCCGGAAGATATCCAATCCGTTCGTTCTTGGTGACTTCACTGGCGTTCTCGCCGAACACCATGGCTCGCCCGCTGGTTGGAAACAGCAAGCCCAACAACAATTTGATCGTTGTCGACTTTCCAGATCCGTTTGGTCCCAGCAAGCCAAAAATTTCACCTTTGCGAATTTCAAGGTCGAGGGCGTTGAGTGCGCGAACTTTTTGGCGGCCCCAAAAGTCACGATAGATCTTAGTGAGGTTTTGGGTCTCGACCACAATGTTCGGATCGTAATCGGGATTCGATTGTTCCAGTCGGGAAGGCTTTTTTTCAGCCGTCGAAGTGTCCGTTGACATTATTTTCAGTTTCTCCAAGCGATTGCGGATTTGGCCGATTGTCGGCAGCAAATCAGCTTTGCCGATTCGTTAATTTTGAAAGTGCAGAAGACCAGTTTAATTGAACATCGGGAAACGAATAGTTTAGAGAATCACACCCTGTTTCGGTAACCCTTGATCGCGTTCAGATCGCATTTCTCCGAACAAGTTTTGATGTTTGGGCCACATCGTTCATCCGGATGGCATGTAAATTTAGATTGACCGTTTGAGGCTTTGGGCCCTCCAAACTCGCCACAATTTACCCACAACAGAAATATCTTTCCGATTGGATCTACGAAACGGCTTAGAAAATGGTTCGAATAGCCTTTTCCGGCACGGGGAAGCTGAGCGATTTGGCCATTTTCTGTTCCGGCGACTTGCGTAAAATAGTGCATCGATCACGTTTATAGTGCATCGATCTCGTTTCAAGAAACTTCCCAGGCCGATACCTTAACGCCGATGAACAAACCCAAAGCATCGCATCTCGATCTGCAGCTGGCTGAACTTTATGGCCGTATCAATTATGAACGGCAATCCAAAGCCAATCCGCGCAGTTTCAAATTAAGAAACATGCGAGAGTTTCTGAGTCGGCTAGGCGATCCGCACCTGAAGCACCCAGTGATTCATGTTGCCGGGACCAAAGGTAAAGGCTCCGTCTCGACGATGATTGGCCAAATTCTTTCTCACGGCGGTTACAAAACGGGCGTTTATACTTCGCCGCATCTGGAAACCATTCATCAACGAATGGCCGTCGATGGTGAATTGATTAGCGACGATGCACTTTCTGAAGTGCTCACTCAATTGCAACCGGTGTTGGCGGAAATGGATTCCGAACTCGAATTGAAGGGCGAAAGACCGTTGACTTTCTTCGAAGTCATCACGGCGACGACATTTCAGTTTTTCGCCAATCAAAAAGTTGACGCCATCGTTTTGGAAGTCGGACTTGGAGGTCGGCTCGATTCGACTAACGTGTGTGAGCCATCTGTTTGTGTGATTACTAATATCAGTCTCGATCATACCAAACAGCTTGGCGATACCGTCGACAAAATAGCGTACGAAAAAGCGGGCATAATCAAGTCTGAAATACCAGTGATCAGCGGTGCTCTCGATCCACTGGCTGCCGATGTCATCGCTACGATTGCAAAAGCCAATCGTGCGCCACTCTTTCAACTTGATCGAGATTTATTCGTCAGCGACGGTGATGCGACGAGCTTTACCTGTCACGGCGCAACACCGAATTCGTTTTCGATTGATGAAATCAAGTTGCGAATGCCGGGGGACCATCAACGAAGCAACAGCGCGTTGGCGGTGGCCGTTTGTCAGGCGCTTAACCATCAAGGTTGGACGATTCCAGATACGGCGATTCGAAAAGGGCTGAACAAGGCGCAGTTGGCAGGACGAACCGAAGTTCTACCTGGTTCACCAACAATTATTCTCGACATGGCTCACAACGGTGCGTCAGTCGAAGCACTTGTCAAAACGCTAACGACTGACGTCGAAGACTGGGTCAATGCGAAACGGCGGCGCATGGTGATCGCCACGACGCGAGACAAAGACATGAAAGAAATTATGACGCCGCTGATTGGAATTGCGGATGAAGTCATTCTGACAAAGTATCAAAAGAATCCTCGCGGTAAATCTGTCTCCGATTTGATCAAGTTTGTCGAAACTGAAATCCCCGATGCGAAGAAGAAGATTGTGGTCAGGCCGACCCCCGAAAAAGCTTGGCAGTATCTTCGAGAAACCTATCAGCCAGACGATGTTGTGTGCTTCGCCGGTTCTGCATTTTTGATTGCCGAGGCTCGACCCTTGTTCGTTGAAGAAGCGTTGGACACTGACGATTGATTCACGTCGTTGAAAAACTTCAACAACGATAGGTTCGACTTTACCAGATAAATGGTATCAGCCGATAACGCACGCGATCGCGAAACTCCAGACAGTCGGTTGCTTGTCCGATCAAGCCTTCTTCGCGAACAATTCGCAACACAAACAGCACTGTAGACATCGCCATCAAGATCCAACTGGTCGTCGTCAACGTTGCCAACGCAACGGCCAACAACAGCAACAGCTCGCCAAGGTAAGCCGGATGGCGTATGTAACCATAAGGTCCATCGGTAACGAGGCTTCGATAAGCCGGGAAGATCGCAAAGCTTTTTCCTAACCAGAGTAAGCTGACGATCGTGATCACGGCACCGACAACGAACACAGCAATCGCAATCCCATTCCATTCCAGAGGATGTGGCGCCATCGAAACCATCCAGGCTCCAAGCAGCAAGGAAGCCGCCGTCACTGAAAGGTCAACGAAGTCGCCTTCGCGCTGGGCGGCAGATCGTCGCGCAAACAAGAAGCCAACGGTAACCTCCAGCAACGCTGGCAAGAGAACGGGAACAGAAAGCCGGCTTGCCGGATCAGCGCTAACGACGCGAATGACGGCCCAGCAAAAAAACATGAACGCCAGAATCAGATTTCGGATTCGCCACGATTCCATCGTTAAAAACTTTCTGGGTGGCCCCGTCTCGGTGGCGCCGTCTCGGTGGCGCTTTTCGTTCCGACGAACCGCTAATAGAGCCAGAATCCCCAGCCGAACAAATACGAACACAAGTTGACGACACCAAGCAAAACAAGAAAGCCGACCCAGCCCATCCATCCATTGCCACCTTGATTACCCATTTGAGTTTCTCCCGATCAAGACTTCGAAATTGAAAAACACATTATCAGTAATCGACAACCGCTTGCAACCAAGTCTCAACAAAAAAATGAATGGTTCCCTGCCGCAACAATCCTTCAATTAAATCAAAACCGGTTCAATGACTTTGCCGTGAACATCAGTCAGCCGATAGCGCCGCCCTTGATGCCTGAACGTCAATCGCTCGTGGTCGATTCCAAGCAAATGCAAAATTGTGGCTTGCAGGTCATGAATATGAACCGGATTCTCAGCGACGTTGTAGCTGAATTCGTCGGTCGCGCCATAAGAAAATCCTGGCTTCACACCACCACCTGCCATCCACATTGAAAAACAACGCGGATGATGGTCGCGCCCCCAGCCACCGGGCGTCAACTTGCCTTGGCAGTAATTGGTTCGGCCAAATTCGCCCGTCCAAATCACCAACGTATCTTCCAACATTCCACGGCGCTTCAAATCCTTAACCAGTGCAGCAGACGGTTGGTCGGTCTCTTGGCATTGACGCTTGATCCCCGCAGGCAATCCTCCATGTTGGTCCCAGCCTTGATGGTAAAGCTGGATGAATCGAACGCCGCGCTCGGCAAGTCTTCTGGCCAGCAAGCAATTCCCCGCAAACGTTCCCGGCTTTTTCACATCTGGACCGTAGTCATCAAGCACATGTTCTGGTTCGGTAGAAAGATCGGTGACATCCGGAATAGAAGACTGCATCCGGAATCCCAACTCATACTGCGCGATCCGATCTTCGATCAAGCTGTCGGGCTGCTCTGCCAATTGCAATTGGTGCAACTCGTTAAGCGCATCGAGCATGCTACGTCGGCTTTCAGATGAAATTCCACCTGGGTTATTCAAATATAAAACGGGTTCTTTACCGCCGCGAAACTGAACGCCCTGTAACCTTGATTCCAAAAAGCCGTTGCCCCAGAACCGTGCGACGAGTGGTTGTCCGCCTTTACTTTGGGTGACCATTACGACGAACGCCGGAAGATTTTCGTTTTGGCTGCCCAACCCATAATTGACCCAAGCCCCCATACTTGGTCGACCAGGGAATTGGCTTCCCGTTTGCAAAAAAGTTACGCCCGGCCCATGGTTGATCGCTTCGGTGTACATCGACTTGATCATGCACAAGTCATCAGCGATCTGCGCCGTATGAGGTTGCAAGTCGCTCATCCACTGGCCCGACTCGCCATGCTGTTTGAATTTGAACGGCGATCCAACCAGTGGAAGCGATGCTTGATTGCCACTCATGGAAGTCAGTCGTTGTCCTTTTCGCACCGAATCTGGAAGCTCGGTTCCGTGCAACTCAGTCAACTTTGGTTTGTGATCAAACAAATCGATTTGCGACGGCGCACCACTTTGAAAAAGAAAGATCACTCGTTTCGCTTTGGGTGCATGATGCAATATTTGCTGCGCCGCATGACTTGCCGCTTCGGAGTTTTCTTGGTTTGTTCCCGGTGTCTGGGCGTCTGAGTCCGAATTCATCAACGTCGAAAGCGCAATTGAGCCGAGCCCCATCCCAAAGGTTCGCAATAGATCGCGACGATTCGAGACGGCCTGGTGCCCAGTACATTTCTGTTGATGTTTCATTTATATCGGATACTCATAAATTCAATTTGCATTATCGACTCAGCCTACCGCTTCGTCATCGTCTGATCCAAATTCAACAACGTGTTGGCAACGGCAGACCAAGCCGCCAATGTTTCCGGATCAGATTCTGGGTTTGCTTTCCAGTTGCCAACTCCGAGGTACGTCTCAGCAGCTTCGGAATTCGATTCAAAGTAATTCAATTGTTCTTGAAAAAGTTCTGCGATGATCGATCGTTGTTTCTCCGTTGCCGATTCGCCGGTCACCATCCGAAACATTTCGTTGATGATTTCGTTTTGCTCATCGCCGTATTTCTCGAGCAGCTTAACCGCGATCCCTCGTCCCGCTTCCACATACTGTGGCCCGTTAAGCATCACCAATGCCTGCAAGGGGGAACTGGTCCGTTCCCGTTTAACTCGGCACACATCTCGTTTGGCAGCGTCAAAAGTCGTCATCACCGGAGCTGGCCCCGTTCGTTTCCAATACGTGTAGAGGCTGCGGCGATACAGCCCGTCATCTTTGTCGTGAGCAACCGGTTTGAAAGAGACGGCGACTTCGTATGGCTTGACCGGTTTGCCGCCGATGCGATCCACCATCAATCCGCTAACCGCCAGAACTTGATCGCGAATCATCTCCGCCGTCAATCGATGTCGCGGTGCGTGAGAAAGAAGTTCGTTCGCCGGGTCGATTCGTTTGCTTTTATCGGAGCTCTCGGACGATTGCTGGTACGTTGATGACATGACGATTTGTTTCATCAATCGTTTTATGTCCCAGCCATGTTTTTCAAAATCCAAAGCAAGCCAGTCCAACAGTTCCGGATGGGTTGGCGCCTTTCCCTGTCTACCGAAATCTTCTGGTGTTCGAACTAGCCCTTCGCCAAAACAAATTTGCCAATAACGATTCACGGCAACACGCGACGTCAGCGGATGCTCCGTCGTTAGCCATTTGGCGAGTGCAAGTCGGTTAGCTGGTTGGCCGTCTGGCAGCGGTGGGAAGATTTCTGGCGTCTGCGGATCGACCGGATCCTGCAAGTTGCTGTACTCGCCGCGACCAAGAACATGGGCTTGGCGAGGCGTGTCCATTTCAGCCATCACCATGATTTCATCGAGCGTGTCGTAAGCATCACACCATGCTTTTCTTGCGCTTAGAATTTTCTCACGCTGGGCCGCAGCCGGTTCGTAGTGGGCGGCGAAGAAAACATCAGACAGAACAGAGATGTCTTCGCCTTCAACTTTTTGTTTGAGCGTCACTCCGTCGTGCAAATGTTTAACTTCATCAGCGACAATTTGACGGTCGAATACTTTTACGTCTGCGATCCTGCCACCGGTAAACCCTCGGTCGCGAAATCTTGCGCCGAATGCGATGTCGTTGCCTTGCTTCTCATCACCACCGGTGATCGTTTTCGTCAGGCTGTCGCGAACGATTTTTGTTTTTAACTGTTTTCCGTCAAGGAAGAGTTGAATGCCTGCCGCCCGATTGCTGCCGTCGTATACCAGCACAACATGTGACCATTCTTTCGTTGGCAATGTTTCGGTCGCCGCCACGCTGATCGCATTACCTGGCCAAAAGTGAATGAGTGACGCTTGGAGTTTGCCGTCGAGAATTAACAGCTCGTAACCGCGACTGGCCGCATCTGTCCAGGCTCGAGAGCGGTGAAAGATGACGGCACGTTCCTTAACATCGGGCGTCCAAACCCAAGTTGAAATCGAGAAAGGTTGAAATCGGTCGAAGTTTCCTACGTCCAATTTGACTTCATCATCTCCTGTCAGCTTGATGGCCGATTCCGGTTCGCCGACTGGACCGTCTACCAATTTGTTTTGCCCACGAGGAAGCGACTTCAAATCGATTGGCTTGATCAGACCTGCTACCCATTCGATCGGTTTCACGTCATTGGCGGGTTCGGTGTCTGCGGCAGCCAATAATTCCTGCTGTGATGCAAACCATTGTTTCAGTTTGGTTTGGGCTGTTTTGAATTCGTTCTCAATTTTTGAAAGCTCAGCCGTTTCTTTGTCGACGTTTGCTTTGAGTTTATCCAGCTCTTTTTGTTTGGCTTCGTCGATCAACAACAACGACGGCGTCGGAATAGAGTTCGGCGTGAAGAAAGAATACAGCCCCGCTTCGTTGATGTTGTTGAAAAAAGAAAACAGCTGGTAATATTCCTTTTGCGAAAACGGGTCGAATTTGTGATCGTGGCAACGGCAGCATTCCATCGTCAATCCCAACATCGCGGTCGACATTGTGTGCAACCGATCGGCAACGTACTCGACACGAAATTCTTCTTCGACGCTGCCCCCTTCAACTTTTTGCGGATGAAGTCTATTGAATGTCGTTGCGAGAATCTGATCGTCAGTTGCGTTGGGTAGCAGATCACCAGCAAGTTGTTCGGTGATAAAGCGATCGTACGGTTTGTTTTCGTTAAGCGAACCGATAACCCAGTCGCGCCATGGCCACACGAATCGGTCTCGATCGACCTGATAACCATAGGTGTCGCTGTACCGTGATGAGTCCAGCCATTCCGACGCCATTCGCTCACCGTAAGCGGGCGACGCCAACAGCATGTCGACGTAAGTTTCATAAGCGTTAGAAGCGTTGTCGTCTAAAAAGCTATCCAACTGTTCGATCGTCGGCGGCAATCCAGTTAAGTCGAAAGCCAGTCGGCGTGCCAGTGTCGCGCGATCTGCCCGCGCCGCAGAAGTCAGTCCCGCTTCATCGAGTCGCTGCAAAATGAAGTGATCGATTTCGTTTCGGCACCATTTTTCATCAAGCATTTTGGGAACAGTGGGTTGTTTCGGTCTGACAAACGCCCAATGCAGTTTCCACTCAGCTCCCTGGTCGATCCACTTTTGTACGAGCTCAATCTCTTGTTGACTGAGTTCAATTTTCGAGTCCGGAGGCGGCATTTTTAGATCGGGATCGTCAGAGGTTATGCGTTCGATCAACGCGCTTCCGTCGGCATCGCCCCCTTCAATGACGGTGGCTGCTCCGTCCTCGGTGTCCAACCGCAATCCAGCTTGGCGAGTTTCGCCATCGGGGCCATGACAAACGTAGCAACGGTCTGAGAGAATCGGCTTAATTGAAACATCAAAGTCAACGAGTTGATCATTGGCTGATTTTTTTTCTTGTATTGCCAAAACTGGCGACAAGAAAACTTGCGACATTGCAATCAGTGACGTGAAGACCCATGCGAAGAACGGGGCCGTCAGACTGATGTTTTTTCGATTGCCGATCATGCGTCTGATTCTAGCCAATCGTAAATCGACTGTCTCGAAAACTTCTCGCTGAGCCAACTTGTTAGCGCGGAAACCTTGGTTGTCAGGCTGGCCCCGGTGTAAATCGTCACGGTTCTGGTCCTTACGATCTGGATTGATGTCAAGCCCCAACTTTCTCAAACCTGTTAATGACTATTTAAACAACTCGTTGTGTCCACCCAACGCAACGTGTCCACCCAACGCAACGTGTCCACCCAACGCAACGTGTCCACCCAACGCAACG
>CAZPBE010000025.1:20842-80420 GCA_964584615.1 uncultured Pirellulaceae bacterium
GTGTCCACCCAACGCAACGTGTCCACCCAACGCAACGTGTCCACCCAACGCAACGTGTCCACCAAAGGGAAGCGATGAACCTTCCGTATCGTTATGAAAATCAACGAGAATCACCACGTCGCTATCAAAACAAGATTGCAAGTTTGTTCACGACGTTACAAAAGACTTATTAGCAGTTGATTCTACTGGAATCTGAAATTCGAATACTTAAAATTAACTCTCATGATTGGCTTCCCGTTCTATAAATTAACAAATTGTGACCATGCGATCTTTCATCAACAAATTCCGACCAACGAATCAACGATCACAACGACGGGGTTTGCGCGGGTCGGCAAGCAACCTTGTGTATCAACAGTTAGAGGGACGCAAGGTTTTGGCTTCCTTTTTCCCAGCGTACGTTGATGGAACTTTTTCGCTGGGCGACCCGGATTCTGCAGCCCCCTACCCGTTGGCTGATACGTTTAAATTGGAAACCAATCCAGGTGCGACTCGGACGATCTATTTGGACTATGACGGACATTTTTCACGCAACAACGCGTGGGATCATTCAATTCGGTTTCCAGCTTTTGACCGGGATGGAAATCCGTCTTCGTTCAGTAGCTCAGAACTTATTGAAATTCAGCTGCAGTTTCAAAACGTCGCCGAAGACTTCGCGCCGTTTGACGTCAATGTCACAACGAAAGATCCCGGAATTGGCGCTCTTACCCGAGCCGGGTTGGGTGACCAAAGATACGGGGTCCGCTCAGTCAACACACAGGCAACAGGCGGGTTCGGAAGTGGGATTGGCGGAGTCGCGTATGTGAACTCTTTCAGTAGTTTTGCTGACAATCCAGTTTTCGTTTTTAACAAAGGCACTAACGCTGGCGGGCAAACGAATTCGCATGAGATCGGTCACGCGCTGGGACTCTATCATGATGGCCTTTACGGTTCGACTTACCACCCGGGTAGTGGCACGGGCGAAACATCCTGGGGACCGTTGCTTGGCGCACCGTTTAGTTCGAATGTGACTCAATGGAGTAATGGAGACTACGCCGGTTCGACGGCCAGCCAAGACGATTTAGCCATCATCACCAATTCGTTCAACGGAATTCGTTACAAGGCTGACGACCATGGGGGAAATTTTACAACGGCTTCAGATTTGGGCCGCACCGGCACCAATGTCTTTGACTGGGGCGTTGTTGGTCGGCGAAGCGACCTGGACATGTTTCGATTTACGACAGGAGCCGGGACGGTCAGGTTATCGGTGAACCCGTTTGGCGGTAATCCGAATCTGGATGTCTTGGCCCGCATTCACGATTCATCCGGGCGCGTCGTTGCGACGAATAACCCGGCCAATCGGGTCGGCGCAACGTTCAATGCCACTTTGCCTGCCGGCGAATACTTTGTTTCCGTTGATGGTATTGGAAAACCGGGAGTCTATTCCGATTACGGAAGTCTCGGTTTCTACACGATCGAAGGAACTGTTGTGGCTGATGCTGCGGTTACTGCAGTCGGTGAATCGGGACGACTGGCCCGAGTGAATGATGTTTGGCAAACCGTTACTTTGTCGAGAACTTATGCCAACCCTGTCGTGATTGCAGGACCTGCCTCAACGGCCGGAGGTGATCCGGTTACGGTTAGAGTTCGTAACGTTACCGGTAACAGTTTTCAAATCAGGATCGATGAATGGGAATACCGAGATGGTCGACATGGTGTTGAATCGGTTGATTATCTTGTCGTCGAATCAGGAACGCACACGTTAGCCGACGGAACAACAATCGTCGCCGGAAAAAGATCCGGACAAACGCACCGGTGGCAAACATACAATTTTGGAGGCGCATTCAGTGGCGATGCTTCGCCGCCAATCGTGCTGGCCCAAACCACAACCATTAATGAAAACACAGCCGTCACCAATCGCTTTCGCAACGTTTCGGTCACCGGATTCCAGTTGAAACTTCAGGAAGAACAAGCGTCCGACTTTGTTCATGCTGGTGAAAACGTCAGTTGGATTGCGATTGAAGCCGGGGCAGGCAGTGCCAGTGGCAGAATTTTTTCTGCACTTCGAACGCCCAACTCAGTGACGCACGATAATTTTCGAATCAACTTCGGCGGCTCATTTGGTTCCTCAACACCAGCGTTTTTCGCCGACATGCAATCCTTTAACGGGGGCGATACAGCGACCGTTCGTTATCGTGCACTCAGCAGTAGTGGCGCAACGGTCTTTCTGGAAGAAGAGCAGTCTGCGGATCTTGAAAGAGCGCACATTGAAGAGGTGGTGGGCTACCTGGCCATTACACCGGGGACGATTTTTGCCAGGGATGGACGATCCGGGATTGTTGATAGCGGCGGAGCCAGCCTTCAGTTGGCTGGCGATTCAGCGCTGAGTTCGACGACGTTTACTTCAACGACACTCACTTCGATAGAGCAGTCTTTGACCGAAGCCGCTTCGTTGCGGGCGAGTATGAATCAGCGGGGATTGATGGTCGATGGCGATTTGACGGATGCAGCCCTGCAACTTGAGGCGATGGGAGAGGTTTATTTTCCGCTCGTCGACTCTGATGGCGATGATCAATGTGGTTGTGGGAATTGCGGGCATTGCTCTCTTTGTTCGCAAACAACGCCCGACGAAACAGTCGAGGCATCGAACTACTCGGGGGTTCCTTTGTTGGGAGAACTTGCAGACTTCAGTGCTGACGTTCAGTCACATTTCTATCGTGCAATGCAATCGATTGAGTCAGCCAAGGAGATTCGCCGAGAGTTTCGAACACTGGATGACGGATTCTCATCCCTATTCTTAAATGCGGGAAGCGACGAATTGCACGACTTGCCTTTCGAATCGATCGTGCAAACCGCGCGTTTGAACCTGCATGAGATCAAGAGCGGACTTGATGCCATGTTTGAAGATATTCAAATCGATCCAAGCGATGGATTCTTTCTTCAGACCTTGGTGTAAAGCTCAACGTTGTGGAGATTCTGTTTTACATGCCCACGACTTGTGTCGGCGCGCGGCATTTCTGTAACACCTTTCCACGGAACACTTTGTGTTAAACGCAGAGTTGTGCTTGGCACTTGTCGTTGGAGATACAGCGGAACACAGAGTTCGTGCTAGCCAGTATGCGGTGAAAAAAAATCTGCTTTAAACAACCGATTTTTGAAAATTCATTTACTTCCCTTGTTCGAGTCATCACAAACTCAAACTGCAAAACGGTTTGTGAATTCCAGACGTCGGGCGGCTGTGTTGATTCACTGATTGGTTTTTGATTTTGATGTTTGGGGTCTCGTCAACACAAACTCAAACTACGAAACGGCTTGCGAATAAAGATGAATTGATCTCGGCAATTTGACGGCACGTTTGTTGGTGCAAGTGAATAATTTCCGATTGTTGCCGGCCAATATTGTTTCGGTAAACTGAAAACGGGACCACGCTGATGTTGAATCAGCGTGGAAATCAATGGAATGTAAGCAGGTAAAGCCGTTATGAAACTGAAGTCGTTGGAACGAATTCAAAACAGGTTGGGCCAATGTAAGGATTTGCTGGAGTATTTAAGACCAAGTTCGATCGAACGAGTAAGTCATGCTTTACATGCCTTGCAAAATTTTCTTGCACGGATGAATCAACCTCGAGTTCGGCAACGTTTAACGGCGCTTCAGTATCAGTCGATGGAGCAGCGCAAACTTCTTTCGGCTTACTTTCCCGCCTATGTTGGTGGCAAATTAACGCTGGGAGATCCCGACTCAAGTGCTCCGTACCGGTTGAAGGATACGTTTAAACTGGAAACCAATCCGGGAGCATCGAAAACGATTTACCTTGACTACAACGGTCATCATTCCCGAAACAATATTTTCGGACACAATATCGTTTTTCCAGCCTTCAGCCGAGACGGAAATAGCAAGGTCTTCAACAACGCAGAATTAATCGAGATCCAAAAGCAGTTTCAAAATGTGGCCGAAGATTTCGCGCCGTTCGATGTTAATGTGACGACGAAAGATCCTGGCTTGGAGCGGCTTACCAAAACCAGCGGTCGCGACACGACTTTTGGGATTCGTGTTGTTAACACCCAGGCGACAAAAGGATTTGGCAATACGTTTGGCGGTAAAGCTCATTACAATACCTTCAATGACTCGATCGACAATCCAGTCTTTGTGATCAACAAAGGTGCAAATAACGGCGGGATTACCAATTCACATGAAATTGGTCACGCGCTTGGATTGTCGCACGATGGGCTTTATGGCAACCCCTATCACCCTGGAGTCGGCCAAGGCGAAACTTCCTGGGGTCCGATACTTGGGGGCCCTTATCGAAAAAATTTGTCTCAGTGGAGCAACGGGAACTACGCGGGCGCTTCGACATCTGAAGACGATATTGCAATCATCACTCGCAATTCAAATGGTATCGATGTCAAGGTTGATGATCACGGCAATTCACTTAGAAGCGCATCGACCTTAGGCAGGACGTCGGCCACCATTTTTGACTGGGGGTTTGTCGAACGTCGGAGCGACGTTGACTACTTTAGGTTCAGGACCGCGACAGGCGACGTCAACCTTGAGATCAATGCATTTGGTGAAAATCCAAATCTCGATGTGTTGGCCCAGCTTCGCGATTCAACTGGCCGCGTGATTGCGACCAGTAATCCGGTCAACGGCGTTGATGCGTCTTTCAGCGAGCGACTAACTGCCGGGACTTATTATGTCACTGTAGAAGGTGTTGGGAAAAACGGCGTCTATTCGGATTACGGAAGTCTTGGCTTCTACACGATCGAAGGTTCAGTTGCGGAAAACATTCCCATAACTCCGCTCGGCGAGACAGGGCGAATTTCAAACCTGTATGACGCATGGAAAGTCGTGCCGTTTTCGCGAACGTACGTTAATCCGGTCGTTGTGGCTGGACCGGCATCGACCAACGGCGGTGATCCCGTGACGGTACGGATTCGAGGAGTCGGACGAAATAGTTTTCAAATTCGATTGGATGAATGGGAATATCTTGACGGAAATCATGGGTTTGAATCCGTTGACTACATGGTTGTCGAAGCGGGCACACATCGTTTGAGTGATGGCACGATCGTCGTCGCGGGCAATACAAATGGCCAAACGCATGCATGGAAATCGTATAGCTTTGGCGATGCGTTCAGTACATCAAACTCCGAGCCAGTAGTGTTGACGCAAACAACGACGATCAACGGAAACGTTGCCGTTGCCAATCGTTTGAAGGATGTAACCAAGGCGGGGTTCAAGTTACGGTTGCAGGAAGAACAACTGGCGCACCAGGCGCATCACGCCGAACGAGTGTCGTGGATCGCGATTGAGCAAGGAATTGGAAACGCCAGCGGACTCGGGTTCGAGGCGGGTACAGATTCGGTGAATCATGAGAATACGCGGATCAATTATCAAAGAGACTTTCGTGGTGAACCTGGCTTCTTTGCTGCGATCCAAACATTTGATGGGACTGATACGGCGACAGTACGCTATCGAAACCTGAGTAAAGATTGGGCGCGCGTCTTCATCGAAGAAGAGCAATCTCTGAACAAAGAGCTCAGGCACAATCACGAGACTGTCGGTTACCTGGCGATTCCTATCGGCAGCATTCGAGGTGCGGCCTTGAAAGGAAGCGCTGCGGCATTGGTGGCCGAGAGCGGTGTTTCTGCGCTTCAATTGTTAAATCCGGTTGAGGTCTACGGGCCATTCCGATTCGACGACCTTGCTCCAAGCCAATTACTTGTCAATGAGTCCTCGGCAAACGCACCGGTATTTAACAACGTGGAAGATGCCACCACGGCTTATTCTCGTGCTTCGATGGACCATCGTGGAATGCTGGTCGATGGAGACTTGTCGGCAGCGGAAGCAGAGCTTGCATCATGGGCAGACGTTGTCCTGCCACTAGGTGAAGCGGGAGATCATCACCACGAAGAATCGGAGGATGACGTCCCCTGCTGTTGCCACACCTGCACAACGCGCCGTTTACAAGAACATGGCGGAGGCATTCTTTCGGACCAAGAAACAGAAGCCGCTGACTGGTTAGATGGAATCCATACCGATCTGTTGGAAGATCTTGGCGCAAACGTTGACGTACCGATCGATCTGTTGGCGGGCAATATCCTGGTCGACATTGACCAGGCATTTATAGAAATTCAGAGCGACCGACGTTGGCTGGTTGAAAGAACGGTGGATGCAAGGTGATGCATCTATCCAAACGCGATCTCTCGTCCCAATGGAGTCTTCGAAAAAGTCGCTTGCCCGTCGTCGTACCGGAAGACTTCTTCGCCCATCACGAATGTTCGAACGGCCCATCCCGATAACGTTGTACCGTCCCAAGGGCTCCAGCCACACTTCGTTTGCTGATCAGAATTTCGAACGGTCTGCTGCAAATTTAAATCAACTAGAACCAGATCCGCGTCGTTGCCGATTTCAATCGAACCTTTGTTGGAGATGTTCCAAACCTTCGCGGGCGCGCTGCACATCCAAGAGACGACTTGCTCGATCGAGCACCGACCTTGATTGACTTCGTTTAACATCAACGCCAACGAATTTTCCACCGCGGGTAGTCCTGAGGGACACTCCGGATAAGGCAATGCTTTTTCTTCAATGGTATGCGGCGCGTGATCGGTCGCAACAACTCCGATCGTACCGTCAAGCAATGCTTGCCAGAGTTTTTGATTATCGGCCGCGGTCTTGATGGAAGGATTCATTTTTACCAACGATCCCAATCGATCGTAGTCGTCGATGTTGAAGAACAAGTGGTGTGGGCAGACTTCCGCCGTAATCAGATCCGATCTTTGGTTGGCCGCGGCGATAATGTCAACTTCGTCGGCCGTCGAAACATGTAGGACATGAAATCGATGGTTGTGTCGTTCGGCAAGATCGATTGCTCGCTTGGTCGCGATGATGGCAGCTTCATGATTTCTAATCATTGAGTGCGTTGCGATGTCGGTCTCACCGGCAAACTTCTCGCTATTGGCGCGGACCGTTGATTCGTCTTCGCAGTGTGCACAAATCGGCAGCGTTGTCTTGGCGAAAATTTCCTCCAACGCTGCCTGTTCGTCGACCAACAGATTGCCGGTACTTGATCCGATAAAGATTTTGATTCCCGGAGTACGTACTGCGTGTTTTAACGCGCTTGCATTTTCGGTTGTTGCGCCGATGTAAAAGCCATAATTGACGAACGACTTGTTCGCAGCGATGTCAAGTTTCTTGTTGAGTTCTGATTGTGTGATCGCGTTGGGAATCGTGTTTGGCATTTCGAGAAAGCTGGTCACACCCCCTTTGGCACAAGCTTTTGACGCATGTGTGAGATCTTCTTTGTGCGTCAAGCCTGGTTCGCGAAAGTGAACTTGGTCGTCGATCACGCCCGGCAACAAATGCAGCCCCTCGGCTTCGATTGTTTGATCAACAGAGGTTTGAATCGCTGGATCCAAGTCGGCAATTTGATGTCCGTCGATCAGGACGTTCATTTGTTGTGTGCGTGTTGGTGTAACGACGATTGCGTTTTTTATAAGTGTCTTCATGAGCGGGAAAAAGAATTTTGTGGCTGTGAGACGTCGATCGTTGCATTACATCGAGCCTTTTTCTAGTCGTCTTGGAATTTAGTCGGGAAATTGCGATACTTTTGTTCATCGAACACTGTAAGCGATGAAATGCGGCCGTGAAAAAGTCCTCAGTCGCGATTTTAATTTTGAGAGAACTTGATCAACAAGGATCGGGAAACGATGGAAGATTTTGAAAAGCTCGGTGCATTTTACCTTGGTCGTGAATACGACATGGAAAAGCGGGAGAAATTGGAAGACTTGTTGTTGTACGATTCCAAGGATCTTTGCACGCATGCGGTTGTCGTGGGAATGACAGGTAGCGGCAAGACCGGGCTCTGTGTGGATTTGCTGGAAGAAGCGGCGATCGACCGGATCCCTTCGATCGTGATCGACCCCAAGGGTGATATCTCCAATCTTTTACTGACGTTTCCAAATCTCACTCCGGAAGAATTTCGTCCATGGATCGACGAAGGTGCCGCAGCACGCAAAGGCGTGACTCCCGAAGTCTATGCAACTCAGGAAGCTGAAAAATGGAAGAATGGTTTGGCTAGTTGGGGGCAAGACGGCGAGCGAATCAAGAAGATGCGCGACACTGTTGAGATGCGAGTCTATACGCCCGGTAGCACCGCCGGTCGACCACTGACCATTCTTAAATCATTCGACGTGCCAAACGAAGAAGTGATGCGTGACCCTGATTTGCTGGGTGATCGAATTGGTTCGGCAGTCTCCGGACTGTTGGCGCTGGTTGGGATTGATGCCGATCCGATCCAGTCGCGTGAACACATTTTGATTTCCAACATTATTTCGAACGCGTGGAAAGCCGGTCGCAATCTTGATCTGGGCCGCATGATCGCTGAAATTCAGAATCCCCCCTTCGAGCGCGTCGGCATCATGGAGATCGATTCGTTTTTCGACAAGAAAGATCGTAATGAGTTGGCGATGACGATCAACAACTTGTTGGCCAGTCCTTCGTTCGCCAACTGGATGACAGGCGAGCCGCTTAACGTAAAAAACATGCTGCACAATGCCGAAGGCAAGCCATGTGTTTCGATCATTTCGATTTCGCATCTCTCCGACCAGGAGCGGATGTTCTTCGTGACGATTTTGTTGAACGAAGTCCTGGGTTGGATGCGATCTCAACCTGGTACGTCCAGCTTACGAGCGTTGCTTTACATGGATGAAGTGTTTGGCTACTTCCCGCCAACGGCCAATCCTCCGTCAAAGCAACCGATGTTGACACTGTTAAAACAAGCTCGTGCGTTTGGCTTGGGCGTTGTGTTGGCGACACAGAATCCTGTCGACCTTGATTACAAAGGTCTGTCTAACGCAGGGACCTGGTTTCTTGGCCGACTGCAAACCGAACGCGATAAGGCTCGTGTGCTTGAAGGACTGGAAGGTGCTTCTTCGCAAGCTGGCTCTTCGTTTGATCGGGGGAAGATGGAGAAAACGCTGGCAGGATTAGGCAACCGCGTTTTCCTGATGAACAACGTGCATGATGACCATCCTGTCGTTTTCGAAACGCGGTGGGCGATGTCCTATTTGCGTGGTCCGTTGACAAGGAATCAAATTCAGGATTTGTGCGCCAATGATCCGGCGTACGATCCCACTGCGGTTGAGGCGGCTGCATCGGTCGGGCAAGTGTCGCGACCTGAGAAGCAACCTGTTGAATCTCTCGCTCCTTCCATCGATCAGAAACAGTTGGTTCCCGATGGTGTGAATCAAGTGTTTGTTGAACCGCGTCGTCGAGCCAATCAAGGTGAACGGCTCGTTTACCGGCCTGCTTTGTTGGGTCGTGGACGATTGCACTATGTGCGGGTGTCGTACAAAGTTGATCAATGGGTTGAGCGATCCTTTTTGGCTCAAGTCGGTGGCGGAGAAATGCCCAATGAGATTTGGGACGAATCCGAGTTGATCGAAGAACGTTTGGAGTTGGTGTCCACGCCGGTCGAAAATGCTGAGTTTGCAAAGTTACCGCCCGACATGCAAAAATCCAGCAACTTCAAGACTTGGAACAAAGAGCTGAAAGAGTATCTTTATCGCGATCAGCCGATGATGGTTTACAAATGCAAAGAGCTCAAGGAGTACAGTGAACCCGGTGAAACCCTTGGCGACTTCAAGGTTCGTCTGGAGCAAGCCGTTTCTGAGGAACGGGACGAAGCGAAAGAGAAATTGCAAAAGAAGTACGCAAGCAAGTTCTCTACGCTCCGTGATCGAATCCGCCGCGCCGAAGACAAAGTCGAAGTTGAAAAAGAGCAGTATCAATCGAGTCGCATGAGCAGCTATCTTTCGATGGGAACGACGCTGGTCGGCGCCTTGTTGGGACGTAAAGCGATCAGTGCGACAAGTGCCCGCGGTGCCGGGACTTCCATGCGATCGATGAGTCGGGCTTCCAAGCAAAAGAGTGATATTGGTCGCGCCGAAGATAACTTGGAAGAGTTGGTCTTGAAGTTTGAAGACCTGGAAAGAGAATTCAAAGATGACGTCGATGAGTTGGAGGAAAAGCTCTCCGTTGACAACCTTGATTTTGAAGATCTGTCTTTGTCACCACGAAAAAGCGATATCTCGATTGAAGAGTTCGCCGTTTGCTGGTTGCCGTGGGAAGTCGATGAATCTGGAATTGCCGAACCGATTTATTAATCGATTCAACGCTCCGCTCGTTTTAAAAAAGCACAGCCCGCAGTCTTTTACGATTGCGAGCTGCGCAAGGTGTCATGCATTGTGTTTGTTTTGCTAGGCTGGTGAATTCAGCATGCAAACCAAAATGAGTCAAAGTGGGCTAAAGCGCGGCGTTGTTCCAAGACTTCCACCATGGCTTCTTTTCTTCCTTTTTGCTTTTGACAGAAAAGCCCCAAGGCTTGCCGTTGGTACCGATCGAACCTTGCATCTTCGCGAACTGAAAAATCGCTCCGCGGATTTTCGCATCCGTCATGTTGGACTTTTGCAGGTTCGACTGTGTAAAGTCACCTTTGGTCAAATCTGCACCGAACAGATTTGATTCTTCCAAATCAGCAGAGCGGAAGTTGCAGTCACGAAGCTCTGCGAAAAATAAGTCGCTCTTGGATAGAATCGCGTTGGCAAAGTCGGCGCTATTGATTTTCGAATGACGGAACTTTGAATTTCTCGAATCGCATCCAATAAACAGGCTGACATCCATCACGTTGTCAGAAAAGTCGGCTTCGATCAATTTTGCGTTGGTAAAGTCGGCTCTCTTACAAACTGAGTTGGAGATCTTGCAACGAACCATCTTGCAACCCGTGAAGTCGCAATCGCTCAAGTTGCAGCTGATGAACTTACAGGCCGAGAGGTCCAGCCCGGAGAAATCCGCACCGGTCAAATCCAGTCCAGACATTTTACGTCCGGCCAGAGATTCATGCTTAACACGAATCACGTTCGCGCCCGACGTCTTGTGCTTGATTTCCAACATCGCTTTCGTTCTCCCACCGCTACCCAAATTCGATAACACTATCGCCCCACAACAACAACGATCGAAATCGTTGGATCGAAATATCGCCGACTTGTTTATGGTTACAGTTCGGGTTGCCTCGCCCATCTTGATCAATGGACACATCCGAGCTGAAAAGGTTCCTGGGATCGCCAATCCATTTTTGGATTCGAACGCAATTCTGAATTCAAACGCAATTCTGAATTCAAGCGCAATTCTGAATTCGAACGCAACTGGAGTAGCGAAGATCAATTTGCCTCAAAAAGACCCCCCTAATGAAACCTCACGATCTCATTAAATGTTTCGCTTAAGAGCCGAGACTATTGAAAACAATTCTCTATCTATAAAAACGTTCTATCTCAAATGTATTGACAATTATTTGCTGTTACAAACCAAAAAGTGTGAAAACGCCCCATTCTTGCCAATTAAGTGAGCTCATATTGACGTTAGCCTAAATTTCGCGCGGGTAACTTAGGCCTGCAAGTTTGCCACCGACGTTACCCAATTCTCCTAACCGTCGCCTGCAAGCTGCTGGGGAAGGCTAGTGCTTGTAGATTTGCTCCCAGTTCTTGTTCGATAGCCTGTTTTCCGTCGCCTACGATGGGCTTCATTGATTTGTAGCCTATGCTACAATTGGGATATCGTTGAGTCGGTTTACATTGAATTCTGTTTCGAAAGCTCCGAGATGAATTTACAGATATCTTGCTTGAATCCACGCTTCCGCTTTTCAATTCATTCGATCGTTCGGCTGATTGTGGTGCTGGTCGTCGCGGCTTTGTGTGCAAATGTTGCTGCCAACATCGCGACAGCACAAGAAAGCGATGCAAAGAAAGTCATCATCTGTTCAACCACGCAAGTGGCAGATTTTACTCGCCAAGTGGTTGGTGATCGTTGCGAAGTGATTTGTGTTTTGGCGGCTGGCCAAGATCCTCACACTTACGAACCTGGCAATGATGACAACCTTGCCGCAGGTCGTGCTGACCTTTGTCTGGCCAACGGTTGGAACCTCGAAGGTGACTCCTGGATGGAAAAGCTGGCGGACGCAGCTGGCAAGCCGTTGGTTAATTGCGTCGATGGAGTGAAGCCTCGCGAAATGGATTACCACGACCAGGTTGTGAACGATCCGCATGCTTGGTTCGATCCCAAAAACGCTTGGATCTACGTGAAGAATATTCGCGACGCAGCGAAAAAGTTAGATCCGGAGCATGCAGCGGAATTTGAAATGCGAGCGGATCTGTATCGGATTCAGTTGCTGGCGCTCAATAAATGGATCTCACAATCGGTCAACAAGATTCCCAAGAACGGTCGAATCCTTGTGACTCATCACGATGCGTTTGGATACTTCGCTGACACTTATGAGTTCAAAGCCATGAGCCCTGTCGGTTGGACGACGGGCGAAATCAGTGGTGTGTCGATCGAACAAAAGCAGAAGGTCGTCGAGAGTATCCGGGAAACCGGAGTACCCGCGATCTTTGTCGAAACGTCTACCAACTCTGAATTGCTGGCGAGCATTTCTCGAGAGACCGGGGCGAAGGTTGGGGAGTCGCTTTATTCGGACGCGATGGGACCGCCCGGTTCGGCGGGTGAGACTTACATTGGAATGATGCGAGAGAACGTCCTGCGAATTGTTTCGGCACTTCAGCCAGCCTCGCCGGCAGCTCAAGTGGAAAGCAAATAGCTCTCAACTTCCCGCGATAGAATCAAGCGGTTATCACTTTCAAAGAATTTCAGCGATGCGTCCGATCTATACCATAATTCTGACATTACTCTTGATTGGTGGTACGTACGCGTACATTCAGTTTGCCGAAAGCGTTCGACGACCGCCCAACGAGAGTTTCTATAAAACGGCGGAAGGTGTTGTTTCCGTAGAGATTCGCCGCTCCTTTGATTGCTTCGCCAATCCTGACTTCGAAATCGACGCGATAAAAGTTGATTTCAAAAATGAGACCATCATGCGAATTCAAAACGATTTGCCGGCCACCGAAGAGTTGGTGATTGATTCGTTAGCGGGCGTCGAAGAAGGCGAAAACGAAATTACAGTGTTCGGAAACTCGGAGTCGGAGGATGCTTTCCTTTCGGATGAGCCGGCTCCTTCGTTGCGTGCGCTGTTGGTCCGCGTCTTGTACGATGACAACGTAGTCGCCGAGCGTCAATTCTTTGCCGAATCGAACGAGACCTGGGTAGGCGGCTCGGTCGGTTTCAAGGTTCCCGATTCCGCAGCGGAGGCCAACCATGATTAGCGACACAGGGACTGCCAGTTCAGCGACCGATTCCGCGCAGAAAATCGCAATTGATGTTGAGCAACTGACCGTCAGCTACGGACCTGTTCCAGCATTGCTGGACATTTCTGTCAAAGTTCCTGCCGGTGAATTGATTGGCGTGATTGGTCCCAATGGTTCGGGAAAGTCCACGCTGCTCAAGTCGATGATGGGTTTTGTCAAACCTGATGTGGGCGTAGTAAAGTTATTCGGCAAAGAAGTTTCACAGACCAAAGGCAAGGTTGCTTACGTTCCGCAGCGCGGGTCGGTGGACTGGGATTTTCCAATCACGGTTCGCGAAGTGGCGGCGATGGGTCGTTACGGGCATCGTCGCTGGTGGAGTGATTTGCGACGTTCGGATTACAAGTTGGCAGATGAGGCTCTCGAAAAAGTTCGCATGAGCGAGTTTTCAAAAAGACAGATTGGGCAATTGTCCGGCGGCCAACAACAGCGAGTCTTCATGGCCCGAGCATTGGCCCAAGACGCCGAAATATTATTGTTGGACGAGCCGTTTGCCGGCGTCGATGCGTCGACCGAGCGCGCGATTCTGGATGTCTTGCAAGCCACAAAATCGCAAGGCAAAACGGTTGTGGTTGTGCATCATGATTTGGGTACAGCGGCAGAGTATTTTGACAAATTGATTTTGTTGAAGCAGAGGCTGTTTGGATTCGGTACGCCAAAAAAGGTGCTCGATCCTCAATTGTTATGTGACGTTTACGAAGGCAACCTGAAAGTTTTTGCGGAGTTGGCGAAAGAGCAATGAACTGGCTGCAAGAAATTCAACTCGACTATGGACACGTCATTCGCCCGCTGATTGTTGGCACGTTGGTGGCGATTGTTTGTAGCGTCGTTGGGTGCTTTATTGTCTTGCGACGGATGTCGTTTTTGGCCGATGCAATTGCGCATTCGATGTTGGCCGGTGTGATTGCGGGCTATTTAATCATGAAGGTTCTGTTTGGCCGTGAAGCCGAAATCGGAGCAATGCTGGTCGGTGCGATTCTTGCCGGCGTTGTCACCGTCGCCATGGTGGGTTTTGTGACTCGGTTTTCGCGATTGAAACAGGATACCGCAATCGGAATCATGTACACCGGAATCTTTGCCATCGGCGCGTTTGTGATTTCGATCAAATCGTTCGGTCAACACATTCACATCGATATCTATCACTACATCGTGGGCAGCGTGCTGTCCGTCACCAACGGGGAAATCTGGCTGTTGGCGATTGTGACATCAATCGTGTTGGGTGTTGTGATAATGTTCTATCGGGTTTTGCAGCTCACCAGTTTTGATCCCATCATGGCGGCATCGATTGGTATTCCAGTTTTGGCCGTCGAGTATTTGCTGACTGCGTGTACATCGCTGGTGGTTGTCAGCGGTGTGCAGATCGCGGGCGTGATTCTGGTTGTGGCTTTGATCGTGACGCCTGCTGCGACGGCCTATTTGCTGTCCGATCGACTCGACCGAATGATTGTGCTTTCCGCCATCATCGGGGTGATTGGTTTTTGGTTGGGATTTCTACTGGCGACTTTGGTGGGCGGTTCTCCCGGTCCGGCGGTCGTCGTCACGATGACGGCGATCTTTTTGTTAAGCCTTGTGTTTGCGCCTCAGTATGGGCTGCTTGCCGATTGGATTCGAAAACGAAATTCGGTCCCACAGGAAATCATGGAAGATGTTCTGGGCTCGGTGCTTCGCTCAAAAGGCCGTACGGCGACGATCAATGAGGTGTTGAAGAATATTGCCAATCCGAATCCGAAAATTCGAAAAGCCATTTCGTCACTGGGTCGACAGGGACTGTTGGAGGTTGATGGCAATCGGTTGACGTTAACTGATGACGGAGCGTTCGAAGCGAATCGACTTGTTCGTGCCCATCGGCTTTGGGAAGCTTATCTTGATAACACTTCCATGCCCAAGCAGGAGATTCACGATAAGGCTCATGTATTGGAGCACATTTCTGATCAAGCAACGGTTGATTACCTTGACGACAAACTGGGGCATCCGTTGACCGATCCCCACGGAAGTCTAATTCCCGAAGACGCAGCGCTGAATGCGAATCGGGATGTCATTGTGAGCCTGTTACGCGAAGGCCATCGCGCAGAGATTCGACAGATCGATGTAGCTGCTCAGTCTCTAGGGCTTACGGTTGGAGCTTTGGTGACGGTAGGAAAGCGGTCGACAGACGGTAACACTTGGCGGCTGGTCAAAGAAGACGGTTCGAAAATCGAGCTCAACCATGAGCAAGCAGACGGCATTTGGGTCAGGATTAAGCAAGATCAAACGCAAGATTCCGTTTCTGTTTGAGCGCCACCCCAAAGCGGCAAGACTCAAAACCTGTGAGTTGTATTGAAGCGAAACGCAATGCAACCCCAATAAATTCTCAACTGTCACGCTAGGAATCCAGATCCGTCTTCCCCAGTTCTGCCAGCCCGTTAAACTTGACGCATGGCCAAACGCGCGAAAAAACAGACTCCCAGAATCAATGATGGTGTTTCGGACGACCCCGTCGATGATGAAGATGATTTGGTTGATTTGGTTGATGTGGAGGATGATTCCAATCTCGATGCTGATGAAGAGGAAGAGTTAGGAGACGAATTCTCTCTCGAAGATTTGAGCCAAGCCTACGCCGGGGTGCTTGATGAGCAACAGGAGTCAACGGATGAGCCTGGTCGCGAAAAAGGCCAAACAAAAAGCCGTCGTGGAAAACTGGTAGCAGACAAAATTGCCGATGGTGCTGACGATCAAGCCGAGCCAGATCGCGACTCGGACGATGAAGTCGACGACGACGCGGCTTGCCCGATTTCTCCAGAGTCGATTGTGGAGTCGATACTTTTTGTAGGTGTTCCCCGCGGCCAGAAGTTGACCAGTCGCACGATCGCGGCCGTGTTGCGAGATGTCAGCCCCAAGGAAGTAACAAAGATTACCAAGTCATTGAACGCGCGTTACGAATCAGAGGACGCGGCGTATCGGATTGTTACTGAAAAGAACGGTTCGATTAAGCTGGAAATTGCTGATGACTTGAATCATTTTCAGAATGAATACTATGGGCGGAACCGACAGATTCAACTTGCTCAAACAGCAATCGATGTTCTGGCGATTATTGCTTACAAACAACCTGTCACGAATCAGGAGATTGAAAAGACACGCGGTAAGTCGACTGGTGGAGTACTAAATCAGCTTGTCCGACGAAAGCTGATCAGTGTTGAAGTTTCTGGTACCAAACCCAAAGTTAAACGATACTCAACGACCGAGCGGTTTCTGGACCTGTTTCAGTTAGATGGGCTGAACGACCTTCCGCAAAGCCACGACGTCGCTATGATCGATGACTTCGCTGATTGAAAATACTTCTTGAACGGTGAATCGGCGCAGATTCAAAATTACGGTAAACCATGATTCAGAAAATTCGAGAAAAAGGCTTGGTTTATAGCTTTGCAATCATGTTCAATCGAATCGTACCTGCTCGAATTTTTCGATATCGTCGATTTGTCATTTTTCAGTTGAAGCCTGCCGAAAGCATCAATCCCCACACACACGTGAAAACTTCCTGGTGCGAATCGGACGAAGATTTCGAGGAGTCCGGCAAGGTGACTTACTATTCTCGCAGCTCCGACTCAGAGATGGCAGTTCGCGCCGATTACGACGGAGTCATCGCTGGAGCGATGTGGGCGACTGTTGAACAATTTGTTGAATCGGAACTCGGTATTTCAATTGCGATGGAGAAAAACCAGACGTGGCTATATGCAGCGCGTGTTGACGATGCCTTCCGGCGGAAAGGCGTTTTTGCACAAATCCTGGACTGCATCCGTAAAGAACTGGCTCAACGTGGATTGACACATCAGCTTGTCTGCGTCAACCCGCACAACATTGGTTCGGTGAAGGCTCATTCGAGATGCTCGTTTTATACGCCCGGATCAGTTCGCGTAATTCGATTTTACAAAACGACATTTTGTTTGGCACAAGGGGACGTAAGTTGCGATCGATTCGTTTCCTGGAATTCTGACAAGAACCCGATCCAGGTCCGCATCCCGTCAAAAGAAGTGCCTGGCTAAATTTCGTCGTCCAACTTCCAGCCGTCGGCAAGTATTGATTTCTTGATAATGATCGGGATTCCATCGCGGACAACGCATACCGGATGATCGAGGTTCGTTTCCTGCCGTTTCTTGCTGTTGATGATTCTGACGTTCTTGCCTATTCGACAATCCAGGTCAACAATCGCACCTTCGATGTGCGAGCCATCTCCGATTCCCAGTGGCATATCGGTCTCTAGTTCTTCAGGTTGGTCGTGTCCGTAGTAGGCCGCACCCATGATGATCGAGTCTTTGATCGTAACGCCTTTGCCAATCTGGCTGCGCAAACCAATGATACTATTCTCGATTACCGCACCTTCTCCAATGTCGGAGCCGTTGGCAATCAAACTGTCTTTTATCGTCGCGCCATTGAATCGCGACGGCGGCAAGAATCTTGCGTGCGTGTAGATAGGAGCATTAGGAGCGACCAGACTGAATGGCGGATTGTCTCCAGCCAAACCCAGGTTCGCTTCGTAGAACGATCGAATCGTTCCGATGTCTTCCCAATATCCGTCAAACAGATGTGTATAAACTTTGTGCGACTCAATTGTCTGCGGAAAGACCTCTTTGCCAAAATCTTTGTAATTCGAGCCTCGCAATAATTCGTTCAGCAGTTTCCGTCCGAAAACGTAAATGCCCATGCTGGCCAGGCAATCGCGTCCTTTGCTTTCAATACCGATTGACTCTATCCAGGCGGGATCGGTAGCGACACGATTGATTTCTTCTTCGGTTTGCGGCTTTTCGACAAATCCGCGAACACGGCCCCCGTCATCCAATTGCATGACGCCAAAACCTTTCGCGTCTTCGCGCGAAACGGGCATGCAGGCGATCGTTACGTCGGCTCCGGTAGATTCATGGGTACGAATCAGCTCACGATAATCCATCCGGTAGAGTTGATCGCCCGAAAGGATGACGACATAGTCAATGTCTGGTTGATTAAAGTAATTCAGGTTTTTACGAACGGCATCGGCGGTTCCCTGATACCAATCGGTCCCTGAGCCAAGTGTTTCCTGAGCGGCAAGTAGCTCAACGAACCCACCACTGAAATGGTCAAACAGGTACGCATTTCTAATATGCGAGTGCAGGCTGACTGACATAAATTGTGTCAACACATAAACTCGATTGAGCCCGCTATTGAGGCAATTCGAAATTGGAATGTCGATTAGCCGATACATTCCCGCCAAAGGCACCGCAGGTTTGCTTCGAATCGAAGTCAGCGGGGCGAGTCGAGTTCCACGTCCGCCACCAAGAATCAAAGCAACTGCATTTTCCATTTGTGACCTGTGCCGTCGTTAGGTGTATGTTAAATTTCTCGCATAATGCGACGTCATGAAATTCGACACGTCGAGGGCATCAAATTCAGTTATCCCAAACTGGGATTTTCTTAGCAGCCTCAGCCACCGGCGCCACGGGCTTTTGCGTCTTCCGCTTTTTGAATGTACATCGGATCCCGGGTCCCCTCAAAGGCGCGACGATAAACTTCGCTCAATGCAACATAGTTGAATTTGTCGTTAGGTTCCAATTCGATGACTTTCTCACCGTGGAATACGGATTGAGCCCAGTCATCGACTTTGCCGTAGAGGACGGAAAGAGTCAGGTGAGCTCGCGCAAATGTCTCGTCGAGCGCGAGCGCTTCTTTTGTTTTGGCGATCGCTTCCTCAAATTTTCCATCTACTTTAAGTTGATCTGCTTCGCGTTCCAAAGCCAATATCTCAGGGGTCATAACTTCTCCACCAGGTAAATTTCTGCGGCCAATCTGCCGCCGACTCATTTTTGCATGATCGTAGCCTAAGTCTAGTGCTGTTCGCCATTGTCCGGTATCGAATCAACAATTGAGTTGATTGCAACGGACCAAACTAAAAAAAAGCCATGAGGAATCCCATGGCTTTTGTGTTTCGACAATTAAGCCTCGCCTGCTGCGACGAGTCAATTCAGCGTCCGATTACTTTTCGACAGGTGTCATGACCATCTTCATCTTCTGCTTCAGGTGCTGCTCGACCTCTTGCCCTGCCACGCTGATGACCATCTCCACGTCCTGGTCCAATTCCGAGTGTGACATCTGCCCTGCGACACCGTCAAAGTAGAAAAAAGCCTTCGAATTTTCGTTGACGATTTCCACTTCGCCGCCCATGACGCCGTCGGGGAAGCTCATCTTGATATCGGCTTCGATCTTGTGTAGAGGTTTGCCATCGATCATGGCGACGCCCTGGTAGATGTAGTTTGTGTCAGTTGCCACGACCATTGGACCCATGGCGATTTCGGCAGTAACGTCCCAGTCGTATCCGATTTCAGGATTGGATTCAGGGAACTCGACTGCGGCTTTCTTTGCCATTTCCTCAAGCGTGCCCTTGTTGAACATCGCGCCCATTTGCGGATTCGCTTTGGCGCCTTCCATCATTTCTTCAGGTACTTCGACGTCGAAAACCTTCCCATCAGCCGACATTTTTTGCGTCATGGTCGGACCAATCATCGGCCGGAGCATGTCGCCAATCATTTTGCTCGGCCCCTCAAGTTCTTCTGAAGAATCTGAGTCGAATTCCATCTCCATTCCCATCGCTGAACTTTTGGTCTTCATGCGACTAATCGTATTGTTGACTGTTGCGACTCCTTCGCTATCAACAGCAGCAACTTCCATGGTCATTTCGTTAACGGTTTCCGTTGCCTGATTCATTTCCTGGCCGTTGGCTATCATTTCAACGATGACTTCTTGCGTCATTTCCATTTTGATCACATCGCCCTCAGCGAATTTCCACGCAAGACTACCATCCTCGGATCCAGGAGGTCGTGTTTCACTTTGCGCCTGAGTTAAGTCGCTGGTATAACTCAGCGCTGCGATCATTAGCAGCGCTAGAGAGTATCGAAAAAGATTTTTTGTATTCCAAGTCATATAACTTGCCCTTGATTGTCTCAATAATGTAAATCGTCAACGCTCGACTGTTTAAACTGCAAACGCCAAGCTTGCTTCAGCCATTAAGTGTACTAAATCCTCAAGCTGCCGTTGAAAGAAATCTCAGGCCGATAGTCCCTGTTTTCCTGTTTAATTGATGTCGAAGGTTTCAGAATTCCAGTTGCAAACGATGGAATATGAAAAAAACCCGTGGCGAGATGCCACGGGCTTTGTCTTTCGGCTCAGCAAACGAATGAAGCGATTACTTCTCAAGCTCGGCTTGAGCAGCAGCCAATCGTGCGATTGGAACGCGGTACGGTGAGCAGCTGACGTAGTTCAGTCCGGTGCGAACACAGAACTTAACACTTGCCGGCTCTCCGCCGTGCTCACCACAGATACCACACTTCAGCTTCGGACGAGTTTTGCGTCCTTTGGTAACTGCCATCTCAACCAGCTGGCCAACACCCGACTCATCAATCTGTGCGAACGGGTCGACTTCGAGCATTTTCTTGTCCAGATAGTCAGGCAAGAAAGTACCAATGTCGTCACGGCTGTAACCGAATGTCATTTGCGTCAAGTCGTTTGTACCAAAGCTGAAGAACTCAGCTGACTCGGCGACTTGATCTGCAGTCAACGCGGCCCGTGGAATCTCGATCATGGTACCGACAAGGTAATTGACCTTTGACTTTTCTTTTTTGATGATCTCATCGGCAACGCGGCGAACGATCTTCTCGAGGTAAACCAATTCTTCCTTGGTTCCGATCAGCGGGATCATGATTTCAGGAAGAACTTTGACGCCCTTCTTGGTGACTTTAACCGCCGCTTCGATGATCGCCTGAGTTTGCATTTCGCAAAGGATTGGAAACGTAATGCTCAAACGACAACCACGATGACCAAGCATTGGGTTGAACTCGTGCAGGGCTGCAACGCGCTCTTGAATCTTCGCCAATGGAACACCGAGTTCCTTGGCCATCTTCTTCTTGTCCTTCTCTTCGTGCGGAAGGAACTCGTGTAGCGGAGGATCGAGCAAGCGAACAGTAACCGCTTTGCCGTCCATTGCTTTGAAGATGCCTTCGAAGTCCTTACGCTGATGCGGAAGAAGCTTCTTGATCGCTTTGTTACGCTCGGCATCTGTCTCAGCCAAAATGAATCGGCGAACGTCAGTGATTCGATCACCTTCGAAGAACATGTGCTCGGTACGGCAGAGACCAATACCTTCCGCACCAAACGCGATCGCAGCCTTCGCATCGGCTGGTGAATCCGCGTTTGTACGAACACCAACTTTGCGATACTTGTCGGACCAATCTGAAACCGTCTGGTACATCTTGTAGATCCAGTGCTTCTGAGATTTCTTGTTACCTTCAACAAGTCCAGAAACAACCGGTGATGACTCAGATGGAATTTCGCCTTCGTAGACTTTGCCAGTTGAGCCGTTGAGCGAGATCACGTCGCCTTCTTTGAAGACTTTCTTGCCAACGGTGACCGTGCCCTTTTTGTAGTCGATCTTCAACTCACCAGCACCACAGATGCAGCACTTGCCCCAACCGCGAGCAACAACAGCAGCGTGCGAAGTCATACCACCAGTGCTGGTCAGAATTCCTGCAGCCGCGCCCATTCCACCGACGTCTTCTGGAGAAGTTTCGTGGCGAACAAGGATCAGATTCTGGTTCGGATTCTTCTTCTTCAATTCTTCCGCTTTACCTGAGTTCAAAACGATCTGTCCGACCGCTGCACCGGGACCAGCTGGAAGACCAACCGTGAAAGGCGTCTTCTTGGCTTCGGCTGCTGCATCGAAAATCGGGAACAGCAACTGCTCAAGATCGCTACCGTTAACCGTTTGAAGAGCCGCTTTGTCGTTCATCAATTTAGGTTGTTTCGCGCCAGTGATCACGTCGACACCGCTGGCCATTTCAACCGCCCAGCGAACTCCCGCGATACCAACACGTTTGGCGTTACGAGTTTGAAGCATGTAAAGCTTGCCCTGCTGGATCGTGAACTCCACGTCCTGCGGGTATTTGTAATGCTTTTCAAGCTTGGCCATGATCTTCAGCAACTCGGCGCCAGCCTTAACAAGGCCTTTGTCCGATTCGTTTTTCAGATCGTCAAGGTTTTTCGGAGTACGAATACCAGCCACAACGTCTTCGCCTTGAGCGTTGATCAAGTACTCGCCCATTGGCTTGGCTTCGCCCGTCGAACCGTCGCGAGTAAACGCAACACCGGTCGCACAGTCGTCGCCCATATTACCGAACACCATCGTCTGCACGTTAACGGCAGTTCCAATGAGGCCCGTAATCTTGTTGAGGATTCGATACTTGACCGCACGCTCGGTTTGCCAAGAATCAAAAACAGCATTGATTGAGTACTCAAGCTGCTTCATCGGGTCTTGTGGGAAGTCTTCTTTGACGTGCTTCTTGTAGATCTTCTTGTAGTCGCCAACAAGCTCTTCAAGATGTGCAGCAGTCAGATCTGTATCCTGTTTGCACTTGTACTTCTTCTTGATCTTCGTGAGTGCTTCTTCGAAGTGATGATGCTCAAGCGTTGAGCTTGGACCCATCACCACGTCGCCGAACATGTCGATGAAGCGGCGATAACAATCCCAACCAGCTCGTGGGTTGTCGTACATCGCGATGTAGCCGTGAACGGACTTGTCGTTCATGCCGAGGTTAAGAACGGTGTCCATCATTCCAGGCATCGACTGAGCCGCACCGGAACGAACAGAAACGAGCAGCGGGTTTTTCGCGGCACCAAGTTTCTTGCCTTCGAGCTTTTCCAGTTTGGCCAATTCTTTCTTGACCTGCTGCATCATCTCTTTTGGATACGAGCCTTCTTTTTCATAGACGCCGCAAGCTTCGGTTGAAACCGTGAAGCCCGGAGGGACTGGGACGTTTGCGTTTGACATCTCAGCAAGGTTTGCCCCCTTGCCGCCAAGGACCTCTCGCATTGAGCGGTCGCCGTCGGTCATCTTTTTTCCGCCGCCGTAAAAGTAGACGTATTTCTTTGCCATCGTTTAGCCTTTATTAGTTTGTGGAATGACAGTCAGTCTCGATGTCAGTTCTAAGTCCGTCGCGCAAATTCACTCAGTCAGTCTCGATTGAATTCTTCGTCGCGAGGCACTTCGCCCGCACGTTAACGCGACGGTGGCTGCCAGCTCGGCAGCGGGTTTTCAAAGCCGAATAGGGTAGCATTGCCACCCTAAACCGTAAAGAGAGTCGCAAGGAGTATCGGCTTGATTTTCGTTGAGCTTGCTTAAAGTCATCCAATATCCCTCCGTAAATATCACGGTGGAATTGTCAAACATTAAAACCAATTTAGGGTTGCGAATTTGGCGTGAGGGCCGAAGCAAGATGCGGATTGGCTTGCCGCTGGTTAGCAAGCACATCAAATCGGGACTGTCGTCTTAAATCACACCGCCGAATGTTGTCCGGGCTGGCCTAAGCCTCCAGAACTTTTTTGTCTCAATTGCTATCCGGAAAAAGCGTTTTCAAAGTCGGTTTCATTTTGTATTCACCAATGGACCGAACGATCCCGTCAGCGTCAACAATGATCTTTCCATATCCGAAATCGCCGAACTGCAATGCTCCTTCAAAACCGCCCGGTAAGACAATGCTAGGCCATTCTGCGCCGCCATACTTTTTGAACAATCCTGGCGCTCTTGCATCGTAGAGAGATTGTGAATCGTCGGTGCTTAACAAAACGACTTGTAGTTTTTCCGGTGAGTAAACTTCTTGTGCCCGCTGGACCAGCGGGAATTCTTCATAGCAATTGTGTCAGGTGACCGCCCAAATATCCAAAATGGTGACCTTGCCAAGAATACTTGTGTTGGAAATCGTTTCGCCTTCGGTCGTCGTAAAACTAAACGGAGGCAACTTGCGACCAACGATGGCTCCCGTCAGAGGAGCGTCGATTTGTTGAAACGTAATCGTCTTCAACTTTCGATCAACTTTTGTCACGCGAAACATTGAATCGGCAATTCTTATCGGTCCGTCCATCGCTACAGCTTCGCAATCCGAGAGCGTTCCGTCCGCGTTGTGGTCAATGGAAACGTAGTCAGCAGTGTTTTCAAAGCTGGTTCGTCCGATGCCTGAATTGATCAAACTCAATTCGCCGTCGTCAGGCTTGGGAAGAAAAAAGTCAAAGCTCTCCGAACCGAAAGTAATCTGTCCGGTCAAATCCAATGAGTCATCCGGGATGCCGGAAAAAATTATAGAGAGCGTTGAGACGTCACCAAATTTCACACGACGCCGTTGCTTGTCACAATCGTCCAGTGACACTTCGATCGGCTGCCCTATTTTCTCATGACTGAATTCGATTTCGCCAGAACTCTGTTTCGCGTCTTTTGATTTTTTGACGGGAGCCAACGAAAAAGTCATTGTCTTGGGCGGCAAACACTTTGTGTCATCGCAAACCTGGAATCGAACGGAGATTTCTGCTGCCAACTCTTCAATAGGCTTGGTTGTTTTGTAATCTCTGGTCCACTTAAACGTGTCAACGTGGAACACTTGAAAGTCGTCTCCGGCCTTTTCAGTTGTTGGTTCAACCGAAGGGCTGAATTCCTGGTCCTTCGCGGTTAAGTGTTCCGATTCAAGTTCAATGGTTGTGGGTAGTCCACTGCCAGAGTCGCCCAAATCAATCGGACCGATGTGCCAGTTGCGCTTTATGCTAACTTGAATTCCAACGGTCACTTCGTCGGCGTTCTCTGCTGGAGTAAGAGAAACCTTGAATTTAGCGTATGGCGACGTCCGTTCAGGTTGAGCAAAGACACGTACGTTATTTTGTTCCTTTTCCGAGTCGTTGGATTGCTCTTGAGCCAATACGGTGCTCGAAGCAACAAGGCAGATTGCCATCAGTGTCGCAACGAATGTTATTGATCGTTTCATTGATATTCCTGCCGAAGAAGATAAGTCGTCGGTGTTATATAAAGTGCTCTCCAAGATCTTAGCAAAAGATATTACCAAACCGCTAAACGAAAGTTTCAGTTTATTGATCATGTTTCATTATGACCAATACGCGGAGATCGCACACATTGGTGCGCATCGGTCCGTGAACGACATGATTCGAAAGGATTGTATGCGAGTCACAGCGTTCAATGGCTTTTTCAATCTCAGACAAGGAAAAAGTTCCGACTCGCAAATCAGCATCAGATATTGCAGCTCCCGCGACAGGTACGTTTCCGTCTTCGCCATCGCTGCCGGCCGACAGAAAGCAAAATGACAAATTTGCAACCTTCTCCAGCATCAGCAAATCGCGGAGCGCTACAAGAACCGCATGCTGGTTTCGCCCCCCTCGTCCCGGCGAAGCGCACAACTGCATGGTTGGTTCGCCGCCACTGACAAAACAAATTTGAGAATCGGAACTGTCTGCCATGATCTGAGCCGCGGCTCGTCCAAGCGCTGGACCATCCTCTGACGAATCCAATAACGATGGATCACCAATTTCGTAACCGAGTTCGGTCGCTTTACGTATTGCTGCGGCAACAGCAACTGAATTGTCGCCGATTAAGACGTTCTCAATGTTGGTTGGCATGGATGAGTCAAGTTTCGCAGTTTCGAGAAATGTCAAAACTCCCCGAGGAAAGTTCGGGTCGTCAAGCGCCTTCAATTCTCGCAAGACATCCAATGCCAAGCGGGCTCGATCTCCTTCACGCGCAAACGTTGGTCCGGAGGAAACGTGTTCAATGGCACCACTCATCACATCGGCAATCGTTAGACTGACCATGCGTCCACGCTTTAGAGCTCTCGCGAGGCCGCCTCCTTTGACGTCACTCAATGCTGCCCGAACGGTATTTAACATGTCGATCGAAGCGCCATGACTGCTAAGCCAGTTTGTTGCTGCAACGATCATCTCAAGATCGAGCGAAGATTTTTCCAGTAACGCCGAACCGCCCCCCGAGTTTAAATAGATACACAACGTCCGTTCATCGCACGATTCAACCAAGTTCAGCACTTTCTCGGTTTCCGCCAAGACGCGAGGTGTTGGCAAGTTCACTCCTGGTTCTCGACAACCAATGGCTTGAATGAACTGCAAATCAAATTCCTGGTCGTCAGGAATGTTAATTTGTCCGCGGAGCTTTTTCCCGACGGCAATCGTTTCACCAAGAGCTGCCTCCAGTCCTTCGGCCATGCAGTGGCTGGCTTTTCCCGCGCCGACCACAATGATGTCGTCGAATGAATTGAGTTCGACACGAACGTCTCCGAAACGAATTGAGCCGCTAACCAAGTTGCGATCGACCGAGACGTTTTTCTCAACCAGCTTGCCGGCGTCAACAGCTTCGATTCCTGTGCGCCAGATTGATTCGGCGTCGATTCGGGCTCGATTAGGGTTCGGTTGGGCCATCAGTTGTTTTACACGGGATTCTGATAATTTCACGATGTCGATTCGACAACAGGCTCGTTGCGTTGACGAAAGCGGTTTGCATCGTAGACAATGTAGCAGGACTTTCCGATTGCGAGTTTATTCGCAGTCAACACTTTTCAAGGAATGTAGATTGACTTCGCCATCTCACGTAAACGTTTCTCTCGGTGAGCGAAGTTACGATATCGTAATCGGATCGGGGTTGTTGGGGCGACTTGGTGATCAACTCGCGACGCACGTTGCCAACTCGCATGTTGTTGTCTTTACCGACAGCAACGTCGGTCCGATATATCTTGAACCCGTTGTTAAACAATTGGAAACCGTTGCCGCGAAAGTCTCAACGATCACGGTCGCCGCGGGTGAAACATCGAAATCGGTTTCGATCTGTGATGGACTTTGGCAACAAATGATTGAACTTGGTGCCGACCGAAGGACGATTGTCATTGCACTGGGAGGCGGAGTGGTCGGCGATCTGGCTGGCTTTGTTGCCGCGAGTTTCACACGCGGTCTTAATTTTATTCAGATCCCGACGACGTTGTTGGCACAGGTCGATTCCAGCGTTGGCGGAAAAGTTGGGATCAATTTGCCGCAAGCCAAAAATATGGTTGGCGCTTTTTGGCAACCGCAAACGGTTGTCATCGACATCGACGTATTGAAGACGCTGCCGGATCGCGAGTTTGCTGCCGGGATGGCGGAAGTGATCAAGTACGGCGTGATCATGGATGCTTCCTTCTTTGATTGGCTTGAGTCACGGACCGAAAAAATTCTCGCGCGAGACCCGGAATTCCTGACTGAACTGATCGCCACGTGTTGTCAATGCAAAGCGAAGGTTGTCGAAGAAGACGAAAAAGAAACGTCGGGTCGCCGTGCGATTCTGAATTACGGGCATACGTTTGGGCACGCGGTTGAATCCGTATTTGGTTATGGCAACTTTTTGCACGGTGAAGCGATCTCCATTGGGATGGTCGCCGCGGCGCGAATGGCGAAAAAATTGGCGATGGTTGATCAGGATTTTTGTGATCGACAATTGGCGATCTTCGAAGCGGTTAGTTTGCCCGTAAATTGTCCGCCAGGAAACGAGAGTCAGTTGGTCGCTGCGATGAAGCACGATAAGAAAGTTGCGTTGGGAAAGCTGCGTTTTGTGCTGCCGACGAAATTTGGAGAGGTTGTTTTGGTTGACGCGCCCGATGACGACATGATTGGGCAATGCTATCTAAGCGACCTGGAGAGTTGATTTCGAGATTTGTATTGGAAGATTGGATTGGAGTTTGTTGCGACTGGATGCTGCCAGCGTCCACGCAGCGCAACGATGTTTGATATCATTATCTCATTGAGTTTTGTTTAGCGAATCCGTTCAGCAAATGTGAAATTTACATGGAGTGAAACGACATGGACCAAGTCGATCGTGAACTTTCGGATCGTGACGCAGCGTTAAAGCTTCAGATGGTGCCGGGAGTGGGGCCAAGAATCTACGGGCAACTGCTCGAACGATTTGGTTCGGCGAAAAATGCTCTCCGTGCCGCACCCGCAGAGATTCGCTCAGTTTCCGGAATCGGAACCAAGCTTTGTACCAACATTGTGATGGCTGAAGAGCAAAACGATGTCGCGCCAGTGATTGAGATGTGTCGTGAACACGATATCGCAATCTTGCAGCGAGAGGATCAGGCTTACCCGAATCGGTTGAAGGAGATTATTGATCCGCCGAATGTGCTGTTTTCCAAAGGCAATTTGTTGCCTTGTGATGAATTGAGCATCGCGATTGTCGGCACGAGACATGCCAGCCAGTACGGTTTGAAAGTCGCGGAGCAATTGGCGCGAGGACTGTCGATGGCTGGGCTCACGATCGTTTCCGGTTTGGCGCGAGGCATTGATGCAGCCGCTCATCGTGGCGCTTTGAAGGCCGGTGGCAGAACGATCGGCGTGTTGGGAAGCGGAGTCTTGCGAATGTACCCGCCAGAACATGTCGATTTGGCGGCACAGGTCATGAAGCAAGGCGCAGTGCTTTCAGAGTCATTGCCTCATCATCCGCCGAAAAGCGGATCTTTCCCACAACGCAACCGAGTCGTGACCGGTTTGAGTCTGGGCGTGATTGTGGTCGAAGCCGGGGATCGTAGTGGAGCTTTGATTTCAGCGCGGCTTGCCAACGAGCAAGGACGAGAAGTCTTCGCAGTGCCAGGTCGAATTGACAATCGCATGTCGCGGGGAACGCATCGGTTGCTTCGCGATGGCGCAACGCTGGTGGAGTGCGTCGAAGATGTGTTGGATTCACTGGGGCCACTTCCAACACCTGCCACCGTTTCCAACAGCAAAGGTGAAACGCAATCGATTCGCTCGGCGGCTGAGTTAAAGTTGAACGAGCAGGAGATGCGTGTCCTGCAGTTAATTTCTGAAGAAGCAACCGAAATTGACTGGATCATTCAACAAACAGAACTTCCTGCGTCGAGAGTATTGGCGACGGTAAGCATCCTCGAAGTCCGTCGACTCGTGCGACGTGTAAGCGGAACAGCGCTTGTGCGCGTGTGAACTTAAATAGGCAACCCAATGAACGACTCTCAATCAAGCATCCTGTTTACCTTCGTGACGCAAAACGAAGATGGGTCAAACAAGATTAACCTGTATGGAAATCCGGCGGGGCTTCGAGCGCTTGCCGACGCATTGATTGAGCAAGCCGATGTCGACCAATCAACAATGCGTCTTCCAGATGGTGACACCGACCATACGCACTATAAAGTAACTCACGATGGCGCTATTTTGAGCAAGTCATCGGATGAAATTCAGATGGGACGAGTCGATACACCGAGCGGCGAGCTTGCCTATTGGGCAAAAGAACGGTTGGAATGAATCTTTCGTTCTATCTTCTAATTCGAAAACCAAACACAACGCTGTTGTTTGAATAGTCGAAATCGCCAAGAGCTGTCCCTGCGGTAACATTGTTGACGTCAACGCTTTGTGCGGAGAAGTAACGGTATTCGCCAAACAAGTCCAATCTTTTGGTGATCCCTTTGTTGACACCAAGGATTGCTTGGAGCGCAAGTGATTCATCGTCCACGACATAAGTATCACCAGCGACAATCACGCCACTAATGTTGGCGATGCCGATACCGCCGCCGCCGTAAAAGTTCCAGCAATGAACTTGGCGAGGTTGGAAGTCAAGCAACATATTGAACATGCCTGATTTTGAACGAAGGGTCCCTGATGTTGCCGGCGTTGAAGTACTCGCCGTGACAAACCCGTCTTCAAACGTTTGAACTTCCCAACTGTCGGCGTCATTCTCGCGAACGCTGGCTTCCAACTCATAGCGAACGTAAGGATGAACTTGGCTGCCGATTGCCAATCCGTACAAAGAGCCGTTGTCGAACGAGCCGCTGTTGGCGTCGATGAAATCGTTGCCGATATCTTTTTGTGCGAAACTTTGCAGGCCGTTCCATCCGCCGAATCCGCTCGCGTACAGGCATTTGATTCCGCATTCACGGTCGGTTCCGCCGTAGCAACCGCTGCAATCACTTTCCGCAATTCCGCACGAACCACAGTCGCACGAATCGATGACGTCAATCTGGTTGTAGTCGATGCCGATCGGCGTCACGAGGTCCGTCGTGGTTCCGTTACAGCTTCCACATTCGCACTGGGCAAATGACGTGTTGCAAGCGATGATTGCCAAAGCAAATCCGGCGAGGGCTTTTTGTAACACGACGTTCTCCAAGTTCCAATAAGAAAGACAGTTCGCACAAACGGGCTAGGCTTGCGGTGACTGGGATGCGCGGCAATCAAGTTTGCGAAACTCCGCAAAACTTTGCGCAACTCTGCGCATCAGTCCCAACAAGATTTTCGGCGCGACCGTAACAATTCATGCAAGCCGATCATAAATCCGTTACGGCTTTCCTGCTTTGCCCAACGCGATGTTAAACTCTACCGGTTGGTGGAGGTTGGAGGCCAGATTGCCGAGATCCGGCCTCGAATTAACGCTCCCCATTTCATCGTGTAAGATCCTTAGCCCAGAACCACGCCCTTATCGCTACCAGCCAGTCAGACCTATCTCATGAAAATCGTCACCTACAACGTCAATGGGATTCGTTCGGCGATGGAGAAGGGGTTTGTCGATTGGATGACAGACAACGACTTCGATATTGTGTGTGTTCAAGAAGTCAAAGCTCATCCTGGTTCGGTCCCGGTTCTGTTGCTGGAAGCGGCTGGCTATCGGCATCATTGGCATCCCGCGCAACGGAAAGGTTACAGCGGTGTGGCGGCGTTTAGCAAAGTTGAGCCCAGTAAAACCTACGCTGGGCTTGGGATAGAGAAATTTGATTTGGAAGGTCGTGTTCAGCGAGTTGATTTTGGTGAGCTTACCATCCTCAATTGTTACTTTCCCAATGGAGGATCGGGCGCTGAGCGGCAAGCCTATAAGATGGAATTTCTCGACCACTTCCATCATTGGGTTGAGCAATTGCTGGAAGAGCGTCCCAATATTATTGTTGTTGGTGACTACAACATCGCTCATCAAAAGATTGACATTAACGATCCGGTTCGCAATAAAAGCAAATCCGGCTTTCTTCCCGAAGAGAGACAGTGGCTAACGCGGTTTCTGGCCAGTGGATTTGTCGACACGTTTCGTAATCGCTATCCGGACGATGTAAGCTACACGTGGTGGCGAACAACCCAGTTTGCTCGCGAGTCAAATAAGGGATGGCGATTGGACTATCAATGTGTCAGCGACGCGTTGCTGCATCGAGTAAAATCTGTTTCGCATTTGCACGATGCGTACCATTCAGACCATTGCCCGGTGCGGTTGGAGTTGGATTGGAATTGACTTCGCTCTACTTGGACTTTTGGGGAACCAATAATTCGTTCCACCGAAAATCACCTCTCGTACCTCTCCTTCATCATCGAACCCGAAAACAGCGCGCGTGATCGTACTAATTTCATATCGCAGCTCGATGGTCCGATGCGCGACGAGCAGTCACAACTCCCCGCTGAAAACCCAAGAACGTAACTTTACCATTTAGCCACTAAAAAAAGCGAGCCGTCATTATTCGGCTCGCTCACAGTTTTGCAATCATCTGTAGGTTTTCAGATCCTTCGGCGGCACAAAGCCAACCCGAAACCGCAAACGACGATAGTGAGTGCATACTGCCGTGTGCCTCAGGCACGTATCGTTGATAGTGAAAGGCGCGAAATCTGTCTGTGTTTACTCTGTCGTTTTCGATTTCCGCAGTTCCACTGAATTGCCGACTTCGTTGTACTTGCAGTCGTCAACGAAATTTTTGATCAACATCACACCGCGCCCGGAAGTCTTTTCAAGATTTTCCTCAAGCGTTGGATCTGGGACTTCTTCCATGCAGAATCCACAACCTTGATCAGAAATTTTTGCGTAAAAATTGTTCACGTCGATTTCTATTTCAACTTGCACTTTTTTGTCGGAGTCTTCTTTGTTTCCATGCTTGATCGCGTTCATCACGGCTTCTTCGATTGCCATATGAATTCCAAACACATCCTGCTGGGTCCATCCAAACGATTCAAGTCCGGCCAACATCTGGCGAATGAGAGTGACACACTCGCGCGGATTGCTCTCCAATTCTCGCTTGATTGTCAAACTTTTTTCGCTCATCTTTCGTTCTGCAGAAAAGTGAGTAGTCAATGGAATGAGCATCCAGTCGGCAAACGAGCAATGGAGTGAACGGATCCAATGATTGCTGACTCAACAAAACTCAGTCAGCGTTTTTTGGTTCGGATTGAAGCGCTTCGATTCCGTCTTGTTGTTCGGCGCGAATTTCGAACAGCTGGTCAAGGCTTGTATAGCTGAACAAGTCACGGACTTCAGGACGAAGATTCGAAAGGCAGATTCTGCCACCACGAGCGCGGACTTGTTTCTCAAGGACAATCAACTTGTTGATCGCCGCACTGGAGAAAAAGCTCACGTTTTCAAAGTTGATCAAGACGCTTTGCGCATCTTCTTCGGCGCAAAGTCGAATCAGTTCCTTTCCCATCATTTCAATGCGACTAGGATCCATCACTTTTGCGTCTTTGAATTTTACGACCGACACAGATTCGACTTGATCGTATTCAAGACATTCCAGTTTCTCTTCCATTTTGACTCTCGACTCGACGATGATGGTGGCGGCCCAGACTTAGCTGAATCGCCGCTAATGGAAACTTTGATTCGTTTCCTATAACTCCATGATAGACGCCCGCAACATGGTGAGCTAGTTCCGTTTACTGGAAACCGAGAATCTGAGCATTCGCGACTGGAAAATAGTTAAACTTAGTGTCGAGAGTAAACCCGCTAGATGTTGATTTCAGGAGTTGAGATGAAACTCGTTGGTTGTCTTGCTGGATGGTTGATTTGTTTTTTGATTAGCTGTGTTGGTCCGGCAAACTTGGCGTTGGCTCAAAACGGTGCCGAGTTTCAATTTGGATTTGGCAAAGCAGATGTGACTCCGACCAAACCACTTCGGCTCTCGGGGTACGGAAGTCGTACGGAAGTTTCCGAGGGAACCGACGTACCTTTATTGGTCCGGGCGATGGCCATTCGTCACACCGTCGCCGGACATGACCCAACAAACTATGTGCTGGTCTCAGCCGAATCGATGGGTTTCAATTCGAAACTAACGCAAGCCATCTTTGAACGTGTTCGGAAAAAGCACGGATTGTCGCGAGAGCAGTTTGTGGTTTGCTCTACCCACAATCATACGTCGCCGCATATCGGATTGGGAAACTTGTTCGCTGAAGAGCCTTCAAAAGAACAAGTCGATGACCTGAACGAATATCGAATTCAGATGCGCGACCAAACGATCGCCGCCATTGACGCGGCTGTTGCCGATTTGCAAACAGGAGAAATTTCAAACGCCGTTGGCAAAGCAACGTTTGCGAGGAACCGTCGAGTGCTGGCCGATGGAGTCTGGACTGGATTCGGTGAGACTCCGGGCGGGACGGTTGATCATTCGTTGCCGATTCTAAAAGTCACCGATTCAACCGGCGAAAAAATTCGTGGATTGATCTTCAACTACGCTTGCCACTGCACGACGTTTGGAGGTGAATACAATCGGGTCAACGGAGATTGGGCTGGCTATGCGATGGCAAATCTTGAATCAACGCACGATGGCGTTACGGCGCTTTGTACGATTGGCTGCGGTGCTGACTCCAACCCGCAGCGGGAATCGGAGCGAGCACTTGAATTGGCAAAGCTGCAGGGAAAAGAAATCTCGTCGGAAGTTGATCGGTTGTTGGCTGAAGAAGAATTGATGCCAATCGGCGCGACGGGGTTTGATACGAACTTTGGGTTTGCCGGATTGCCAATCGATCGACCGACAGACTCGCAATTGCAAGAAGCCTCCGAAGACAGAATTCCCCAAGTTCGCCGTCATGCAATGGAAATGATGCTGACAAAAAAACGGATGGGCCGTTTGCCGGAGACTTATCCGATGCCGATTCAAGTTTGGCGATTCGGTCAAGATTTCGCGATGGTGTTTCTCGGAGGTGAAGTCGTGGCGGACTACGCACATCGAATTCGCAAAGAGCTTTCAGAGAAATCTTCCATTCCCGCGAATCGAATTTGGGTGACTGCTTACGCAAACGATGTGTTTGGCTATGTGCCATCGGAGGAAATGCAATCCGAAGGAGGCTACGAAGTTGACTTCTCACAGATCTATTATTTGCAGCCCGGACGCTGGTCCAAAGGGACAGAAGAAATCGTGATCGATCGTGTTCACGATTTGTTTGACGGCCAGGCGATCGACAAACCACAAGCAGTTGACCAGTCGCTCCGAGATTTTTCATTGGCCGAAGGCATGACGATTGAAGCGATCGCAACCGAGCCATTGATCCGCGACCCGATCAATTTTTGCGTCGACGCCAAAGGTCGGATGTGGGTCGTCGAGATGGGTGACTATCCGAAAGGCAATCCAATCGGCAGCGATGACAAGCTGGTTGGTGCTGAGCGGCAATACAAAGATGGAACGAAACCTTGGGATGGCGAGCCTGGTGGCTGTATCAAAATTCTGACCGATACGGATCAGGACGGCCGCTACGATCAGGCAACCATATTTCAAGACAACCTCACGTTTCCGACGGGTGTCTTTCCATGGCGAGATGGCGTGATTGTCAGCGGCGCACCGGATATCTATTTTGCGCGAGACACCGATGGCGACGACAAGTGCGACGAAACGCAAGTTTTGTTTACCGGATTCAAGAAAGCCAATCCACAACATCGAATCAATGGTTTTGAATACGGGCTCGACGGTTGGTTGTATCTTGCTTCTGGAACCCACGACAACGGCGTCATCACAAGCGCGATCACGGGTGAAAAAATTGAAACGTCAGGGCGGGATATTCGCATTCAACCGGACTTGGGCTTGATCGAAACGCTTAGCGGGGCGAGTCAATACGGTCGGTGTCGAGACGAGAATGGAAACTGGTTTGGCAACACAAACACGGAGCCTCTTTTTCAGTTTGCGATCGAAGAGCGCTATTTGAAACGGAATCCATTTGTTGCCTCGCCATCGCCTCGCGAGTTTCTAACTGCCCCAGCGAAAAGTCCAACCATTTTTCCGACCAGTCGAACGTTGGATCGGTTCAATGATTTGGATACGTTGAACAAGGTTACTTCTGCCTGCGCCCCGATGGTTTGGAATGACGGGGAACGTAAGTTGGGTTTGGTTTGCGAGCCCGTTCACAATCTGGTCAGTGCCATTGAACTTGAGCCCAACGGCGTCGTCTTGCAGGGCGAGATGTTGAATCAGTGGGAACCGACTGTCCAACACGTCGCCCGCGAATTTGTCGCTTCGTCTGACAATTGGTTTCGCCCCGTTCGCTTAATGCATGCTCCCAGTGAACACTCCAGCGACAACAGTCACATTTGGATTTGCGATATGTATCGCCAAGTGATCGAGCATCCAGAGTGGATTCCTGAAGCCTGGCAGTCAAGCCTTGATCTTTACGCCGGTTCCAACCGGGGGCGCGTCTATTGTCTGATGCTGAAGTCATCAAAGCTGTCGCCAGCACCGAACTTTGAAAAATTGTCGAACAAAGAGTTGGTTGCTCAACTCGAATCGGCCAACCGTTGGCGACGCGACACGGCGCAGCGATTGCTCTACGAGCGAAGTCGACTCGACGCAGAGCAAAAGGAAGAGATTGTGGGTGTGCTAAAGCCATCGCTCAACCGGAACAAAGATCTTGAACTACGTACACAAATGTTTTGGACGATGCATTGCGTCGACAGTTCGGATCCTGCACAACCGGGCAACATGATCGGCCACATTTCGTCGATAGACGGGATCGATGAAAAATTGATGTTGCAAATCATTCGAGCCAACGGACTGCCAAAACTACTTCACGAAGATGTTTCGACAGAATTTGTTGAAGGGATGGTGTCTTGGAAAGAGCCGTTGCTCACGATGGAAATTGCGTTGGCAATGGGCGATGACTCGATCGACATCCAAAAACGTATCAAGGTGTTGTCACACGTGATTCAAACCGCCGAGGCGGGGCCGTGGATGAATGCGGCCATTCTCAGTTCATCGGTTGGAGTTGCCGACTCGCTGTTAGATAAAGTGTTCAAGTCGATGCCGCCAAGCGATTTTCGAAACGAGTTGGCTGATGGATTGATTGCAACATCGATTGGAAACGATCCGCGAACAGGTTGCGCGGCGATTGTCAGATCGTTGCAGCTTCAACAGGATGCGATCGAGCCCTGGCACGTTCATGCGCTTGACTCGTTGCTGACGACGATGCGCAAAAAAGGAATATCCATAGATGAATTGACGAATTCAGAATCGGGTGCAGAAACAGGAGCCTCGATAAATAACGCAATTCGATTGGCGAGAGATTTGGTTTCTGAGGGCGATGTTTCTACTTTCGATCGAGCAGCCGCGATTCGACTGGTCGGTCACTCAACGGACGAAAAATCTTCGACTGCTGAAATGCTGGTCGAGTACATGCAACCGCAAAACGAACCGGAAGTTCAGTTTGCATCGCTTCAATCACTGGGAGTGTTGAATGAAGTCGGATTGGTGCTGGAGAATTTTTCTGCCGCCAGCCCTGCCCTGCAAGCGAGAATTCAAAGTTTGTTGCTGACTCAGAAGTCATGGACGTTGAGTTTGCTTACCGCTGTGAAAGATGGTGACTTGTCACTCAGAGATCTGGCAACGTCGACCAGGTACGATTTGTCGCAGTCGAGTCATGAGGAAGTTCTTAAGGCTTGGCAAGCCGTTTCGGAGAATGACTCCGCTGATTCGGATCGGCCCGCTGTAGTGGAGGGGTATCGAGAAATCCTGATGGTCCAAGGGGATGCCGAACTTGGGCGAAAGGTATTTGAGTCTCAATGCGCCAACTGTCATCGAGTTGCAGACATTGGTGTGCATGTCGGACCCGACGTGGCGGGGCTTAAAGAGAAAACGAAAGAGTATTTTTTGACGGCGATTTTGGATCCGAACCGAGCCATCGAATCGAAGTACCGCAACTATAAAATTTCGACAGTCGATGGCAGATTCTTGTCGGGAATGGTTTTGGAAGAATCAGCCACGAGTGTGAAACTTGCGATCGCCGATGGTCAATCGGTTTCCGTTTTGCGTTCAGAGATCGACGAGATGGAAAGCTCGGGCGTTTCCTTCATGCCGGAAGGTTTCGAGAAGTCAATTTCCAAAAAGCAGATGGCTGACTTGCTGCAGTTTGTTCATCCGGAGTAGTGAGCCGATACTTCATCCGGCCAAGCCTTGATGGGGCTTCGTACCCTGAAAGGGTCGAAGCGTCGAACATTGTCTGGGCTGCGACCCATTCTGTCGGAAACGCACGAACTATTTCCGGAGTATCGCTGCGCTCGACCACCGGCTAATGGCTGTTATCCTTTCAGGATAATTCTAAATTAAGCACAATTGGTTGGCGCTTACATTTAAGAGACGCTACCTAGCGCCAAAACGGCTGGAACGACGGAGCATACGCGTTTTAAACTCTTCACGCCGGCTCCATCGGTGTGCTACAGCGCATAAAAAAACACTAGCCCAAACGTCTACGAATGATTGACCAGAATTCATCCGTATACGCATTGAGCTAGTGTTGAATCGTTTCGATTAGTAATTCAATCGATCAAATATGTGTTGTGACTCTCGTTGGTTTTATCAGATCGGAAAAATGCTGATGTGGAATACCAGACTTAACTGTCGCTGTATTGTCAGCGCCGTATTGCTCCGTTGAGGAGTATGACGGCGCCCAAGAAAATGACTGGCCAGCAGACCCAATGGGGTGGCGAGATAACCCTGCTTTGCACTCCAGATACACCGACGATGTTTCGCCCGATGAGCGGTGCGGTGTTTGCTGCAACATTGATTGGGTTTTGATACCCGGCTTGTCGGTACGGCGAATTGGGTGGATTCGCTGGGAAACCGTTGGCTTGTTGAGCGTTCGTGGCATACAGGGGATTGGCAATGGCTTGTTGGTTGGAAAATTTGTCAGACAAAAATGCTGTAATGCGAGGAGTCAACACATAACTTTCGACCAGATGTAATTGAATTCCAGCAAAGATAAGAAGGAATCCAATTGTCATCATTACGGTGCGACTCATCGTATTTTCCTGTGGGTGGAAGGAATCGGAGAAAAGATTAGAAGTAGCCAGATACCTGTTTTTGCCGGCGTGTGTCTGGGGGCCGGAAAATGTAAATGGTGAGGTTCGAAATCCTTTTCAATCCACTCACGTGATAGTACGTTTATCGATCACTATGCGGCTCGACTTGAGTATTCCCTGCTACGTTCACGTACCGATTTTGTACTTTCGCTGTACTCTCAATGTCAAACTTTGACGAATAGTTTTCTCGTCCGGTTTACTTGTTGTGCAGACAATAGGCGTTGACCTCGGTGAATAAGGGAAACGCTGATTTTCTTGACAAATCTCTCGGTTGGGCCCGTCATTTGCAATGCAAATTCTCTAACCGATAACGATTAATTTGGCCGATCCGGTTATGTTGTAGCGAACAGTTATTAGAATTTTCAGCATCCGCCTTTACAGAACGAACTTCCGTCTATGGCTACGAGCATATCGAACCAGACTGAGCCCGCAGATACACCGCAAGGTGGTGTCTGGTCCCCCAGCTTTCAGGGGCTACTGTGGACGAATTGGCTGACCGCGATCAACGATAACGTCTTTCGCTGGTTTGTTATTGGAGTTGGCAAGACGTTTGTCTCGCCCGCTTATCACGGAAACATCTTGATGTTCGGGACGGTCTGCTTTGTGTTGCCGTACATATTGTTTGCGTCGCCGGCTGGATGGCTGGCCGATCGATACAAAAAACGTAGTGTCATTGTCGCCTGTAAGATCACTGAGATTGTAGTGATGGCGCTTGGCATCGTTGCTCTGATGATGGGTAGCTTGTGGTTGCTGATGGGAACGGTGTTGTTGATGGGCGCACAAAGCGCTTTCTTTGCGCCGTCCAAAATTGGCACGATTCCAGAGTTATTGTCAGAACGGGATATTTCCAAAGGCAATGGGATTTTCAACCTCGCAACTCTCTCTGCGGTTGTGCTTGGAATGGGGCTGGGAAGCTGGCTGGCGGATGTCGCTGGCGATCGCGGACAGTCCAATATTTGGTTGACAGCCTTGACGTTGATCGGAATCGCGACGATCGGAACGGTGGTTAGTCTGGTAATCAAACCAGTTGCTGCAGCGAATCCGAAAGCCGTCTTTCCCAAGAATTTTCTATTAGAAACGTGGCGGAGCATTGTCGACGTTTTTGGGCGCAAGGCACTCTTTCGTGTTGTCCTGGGAGTCACTTTTTTCTGGTCAATCGCCAGTTTGGCGCAGTTGAATATCGATGCGTTTGCAGATGAAAGTGGAAGCATTTTTGAAAGCGAGAAAATCCCGCTGTTAGTTTCGCTGGTGCTTGGCGTTGGCGTAGGAAGTGTGATTGCCGGATTTGCGTCGGGAAGCCGCATTGAGCTGGGGCTGGTGCCATGGGGAGCTGTCGGCATGGCAACGTTTTTGATTCTATTGGCATTCGCTCCTGCCGATTTTATTAACGGCAACGTTGGAAGCTGGCGACAGATCGTGGCTTGCGCATTGTTGGCGGGTCTCGGAATTAGTGCCGGGTTCTTCGATGTTCCGTTGGCGTCTTACCTTCAACACAAAAGCCCGATCGAATCCCGTGGAGCAATTTTGTCAGCCGCAAACTGTTTGATGTTCATGGGCGTTGCAGCTTTGTCGGTCGTTTTGATGTTGATGCGAGTTCCGACATACGAGACGGCAACTTCGGGAATGGAGTCTGGGCGTGAGTCAGTCGTCGCCGTGATCAACGATCAATCCAAAATTGATTCAGCGGTCGAAAATTTGCGACAGGAATGGAAAAGCTCCGATTCGATGACGCATGCACCAGATCAGCCATATCGCGTTGACCTTGCATCGGTCGTTCCATTTACCGCTGAAGAAAACGACTACTTCCCTGCGTTGAATGAACTGATTTATGCAGACGCAAAAGAACGAATCGCGCGCGGCCAAACGGTGACTGCGGGAGAATACGCGAGCCTCTACGAAGGAAATCCTGCTGAGCAACGATCACTTAAGAAGATTCTCCAACGAGCTTCGGATTTGCCTTTGTTCAGCTCTCGTCAGATCTTTTTGCTGATGGGGTTGGTTACGATTCCTGTCATTTTTTATTCGGCGTGGCGACTATCAAAACAGATGATGCGTCTGTTGTGGGTCGCGATGTTGAAGTTGCTTTATCGGGTGAAGATCACCGGGCTGGAAAATTTGCCCAACGATGAGGCCGCTGTACTGGTGGCCAATCATACGAGTTGGTTGGACGGAGTGATCTTTTTGACTTTCATACCGCCAGTCATGCGCGTGATTGCCTGGGCGGGAAACTTTGGCGGCTGGGTCATGAAGAAATGGGCCGATTTCTGTGGGATCATTTTGATTTCTGGTGGCCCCAAAGCGATTCGCAAGAGTTTTAAGGATTCACGTGATGCTCTGGATAACGGTGAGAAGCTGGGGTTGTTTCCTGAAGGAGGAATCTCGCGATCGGGACAAGTTCGTTCGTTTAAGCCCGGTCTCAAGAAGATTTTGGGCGACCGAAAAGTTCCTATTATTCCGATCTACTTTGATGAATTATGGGGAAGTATCTTTAGTTACAAAGGTGGAAAAGCGCTAACCAAGTTTCCGACTTCGTTTCGTCGACCGATTTCCATTACGATTGGGAAACCGATCGATCCGCAGCCAGAGTCGATGTTTGAAATTCAACAGTCTGTTCAACGATTGAGTGCCAAAGCCGTGTCAAATCATATTGGTCCCTTCCGAGCTCCCGTCGCTCAATTTGTTACTTCCAGCAAAAAGCAGAAATTCAAAATCAAGATTGCCGATACGCTTGGCGGCCAAGAGAAAGGCGGCACATTGCTGACCCGCTCGCTTGTCTTGAGGCGCTTGCTGAATCGGCTGACGTTCAAGTCTGAGGGACAGCGGGAACAAAATGTTGGTGTGTTGATTCCGCCGACCGTTGGTGGAGGTGTCGTGAACCTTGCGTTGGCGCTCGACAAACGAGTGGCGATTAACTTGAATTATTCGCTTTCCAATGAGTTGATCAATCATTGCATTAAAGAAGCCGGCATTAAACATGTGCTTACCACCAAAAAAGTGATGGAGAAGTTCGACTTCGAACTGGAAGGTTGCGAAGTCGTCTATCTGGATGATTTCAAAGAGGAAGTAACGGGTGCGGACAAAGCGATTTGCGCGTTTCAAGCTTTCGCCGTTCCAGGTTGGCTGTTGTGCAAGATGCTTGGGTTGCATTCAATCAAGCCAGACGATTTGATGACCGTAGTTTTCACTTCAGGTTCGACCGGCGTTCCCAAAGGAGTCATGCTTTCGCACCAGAACATTCTGTCCAATGTGATCGGATTTGAGAAAGCGGCTGGCTTTACACCTGCCGACACGATCGTGGGTGTGTTGCCATTCTTTCATTCGTTTGGATACACGATCACTTTGTGGGCGCCGATGGTCTGCAATCTTCGCGGCGTGTATCACATCAATCCGCTGGACGCAAAGCAAATCGGCAAACTGGTAGAGAAATACGACGGCACGATCTTGATGGCGACGCCAACGTTTCTACGGACGTACATGCGACGGTGCAGCGTCGAGCAGTTCAAGTCACTCGATGCGGTCGTGACCGGAGCGGAGAGGTTGCCGACTGAATTGGCGGATCAGTTCGAAGAGAAATTTGGATTGAGACCGGTGGAAGGTTACGGCATCACGGAGCTGTCTCCTGCTGTCTCGGCCAACATCCCGGCTTCGCGATCAACAGGAGATTTTCAGGTCGATGCAAAAGTTGGAACGGTCGGTCGACCGATCGCCAACGTGGCGGTGAAAATTCTTGACCTGGAAACAGACGAAGAGCTTGGACCGAACCAATCCGGAATGCTGTGGGTGACCGGTCCGATTGTGATGCAAGGATATTTGAACAAACCGGAAGCCACTTCCGAAGTGATCGTCGATGGTTGGTTTAAGACCGGCGACGTGGCGATGGTGGATGAAGATGGTTTTATAACGATCACTGGTCGCATGAGTCGGTTCTCCAAGATCGGTGGCGAAATGGTTCCGCACCTCAAAGTCGAAGAGGTTCTCACGCGAGTGCTGGACGTGACGCCGGACGATGATTCAGACGATCATTTGCTGGTCGCCGTGACCGCGGTGCCTCATGAAAAGAAAGGCGAACGCCTTGTTGTTTTGTACACGACCGATGTCAAATCGCCGGAAGAAATGCGAACCTCGTTGTCCGAAGCAGGATTGCCAAATATTTTCATCCCGTCGGCAGATAGTTTTCACCGCGTCGATAGTCTGCCGTTATTGGGTACCGGCAAATTGGACTTGCGCGGGATCAAGGACATGGCCGCGAAGATTTACAATCTTGAACAAGAATGAATCGCGGGAAAGAACCAACCGTAAGTTCTTATCCGTCGTTGTTGAGCGTGACTTGGGCGGTGGAAGTTCCCAGCTGTTGAATCAAAACTGTTGACTCCACTCCACTGACGGTGGCGAAATCACTGCCGGCAATCAAGTTGTCGCCAGAAAGCCCGATTGAAGATCCCATTCTTGAGCCGCTGTTCGATGAGCGAATTGCCTGCGACACCGACCAGCCGTCGTTGGCATCAAAGATGTAGACCGATCCGGAATCGTTTCCGCCGGCGTCCGACATTGGAGCACTAACAACCAGCCGATCGTCATCAAGCTGAACTGATGTCCCCAATCGATCACCAACTTTTTGACCTTCGACGGATAGCTTTCTCGTTTGTTGCCAACCAGATTGATCGAATTGGTTATTCCAAAACAGGTAAGCTGCTCCGCTATTGTTGACGCCTTGGTGGTCGTGCTCTTTGGCTCCAACTGCGATGAAGTTTCCGTTCACGCTGACGCTGTGGCCAAATTGATCGCCAGTCGCACTGTCGGTGCCAGCGATTGATGCGACTTGATTCCACGAACCGTTCCAGTCGCGGAAGACGAAGGCTTTACCAGATTGTTCTGCTTGCGGCGCTCCGACTACAAGGATGCCGTCATCGATATCGACCGACCAACCGAATCGGTCATTCGCTTGGCCACTAGTTGCCAAGATGGTTTGGTCGAGACTCCACTGGTTGGTTGCATCAGCTTCAAACACTGAAACCGTTCCTGAGTTTTCAGTTGCGCCATCGCCAGAAACGGCTCCGACAGCCAATTGGGCTCCATCCAATGCAACGCTGATTCCAAACTGATCGCCTGCGTTTGCATTTGTTTGGGTCAACTGGTTCTTTAGTTGCCAATTCCATCCATCGAATTCGTAGACAAACGCTGAGCCAGAATTGAATTTCACAGCGTCGGACTTTGGTGCACCGACCACAAGCGTGCCGCCTTCCAAGGCAACAGTGTGACCAAAACGGTCACCAGTTTGTAAGTTGCTTTCTGCAAGCCGAGAATGGAATTCCCAGCTTTGATCGCTTTTTCTGTAGACGTAGGCTGATCCACCATCGGTTGAGCCATAGCTGTTGGCGTCAGGAGCACCAGCGATCGCCCAGTTGCCATCAATCGCGACCGACCACCCGAACTGGTCGTCTTGCGTTCCGCTTTCCAGCAATTCAGCTGCATACGCAATCGAATACTCAAACGTCACTTCGGCGTTTGTCGAAGTCTCTTTCGCGTAGCTATGAATAACTCCGCGATAGATGTAAGGCGATTGATGACGTATCGAGCTGGTCAACAAGTGCTGACTGTTGGCCGCGACTGCATGCCCATTAAGTTGATCTGTTACGTTGGAGTCATAGCGGTTGGTTTCGGTCCATCCGGCAACACCATGCTCGTAGCGATATACCGAGCCACCGTTGGTTGCGCCATAGTCAGCCGCGATTGCTGAGATTGCCGCCGAGTCTTTTTGAATGTCAACGGCGAAACCAAACTGATTTCCTTGACGTGGGCTGGACTCTTCGATTGTCTCTGTCATCGTTCCGTCGAGATCAAATGCAAACGCTGCACCTGAATTCGTCAGTTGATCCTGATGATCGTAAAGGCTGGCACCGACCAGGATACGAGAGCCGTCAATCGCTACCGATGATCCGAAACGATCTTCTGGATTTGCTGCAGAAGTTGAAAGCTCTGTCGATCTTGCTTCCGACCCATCGAAATTCAGCGAATACAAATAGGCTGTCGCAGTTTCGCTCTTGGGAGCACTTACCACCAACTGGTTTTGAGACAAATCAATTTGGTAGCCAAAGTCTTTGGTTCCAGCATTGGCTGTTGAAACGATAGAAGACTCGATCCACCAGTCGAATGACTCTTTGTAATGAAATACCGAAACCGTTCCGCTGTTAATTTCAGCCCCATCGCCAAAACGATTTCCAACCGAGATCAAGTCACCATCGATTGCCACCGAAACTCCATAGCGATCTCCTCGCCGAACGTTGGTCGCCACAAGATTTTGTTTATTTGTCCATTCTGCGTTCGTTGCTCCTTGTTCAAAAACGAAGGCGGCACCGCTGTTGAATCCGAATTTGTCAGCGTGGACAGCGCCAACAACCAGCTTGCCGTCCTGCAGAGCTACTGAGGAGCCAAACAGGTCGCCATTTTTGAAAGTCGGTGAGACGATTTTCGAAACCTGTTGCCATTGATCGCCTTGGAATTCGTAAACATATACAGAGCCCGTATTGATCTTGTCCCCAACATCATCAAACGGCGAACCAATTGCTGCGAGGTTGCCATCGATTGCAATTGCAGTTCCAAATCTGTCGCCCGCCAATCCGTCTGCAGGAATGAATTCTGCAAATGCAAAATCAAGTTCCCAATCCAGCGTTCCGTCGTCGAGGATTTGAACGTCGCCCTGACCAACGTTGAAGACTTCATCGATGATCACATCAGCGTCCTGTTGGTCGTTGGCCAACACATCGAGATTGAGAGCGTTGTTTCCGTTGTTGGCAAACAAGTCGTCGACCGCCTGCAGATTGTCCGCTGGTATTGCGACTTCCCGAGTTGCCAGAAATTCTGTGACGGCTTGGCCGCCAGCACCATCGGTTGGCCAGACTGCGAACTCATTGATGTATTGGGTTCCGCCAGTGAATCCTTCATAGGTCCGAAGTCCACGGTCAGCGCCGTGTTCCCACGACCAAAAGTGAACGGCTTCGAATTCATCGGCTCGCCCATCCAGCGCGACAAGCAGACTGTCGTAAGTTGCTTTCTGTTCAAGTGGATCGTATGCGAAACGGTCCGACAATGAAGACGCAACGTGGTTTCCAGGTGAGACGGCCCATGGGAGAATCGCGGTGTAGTTTTCTTTGACGGAGCCGAACTCTTGAATCAACGCTTTAATGTTGTAGTTGTTGGCGATCTGATAAATCGAATCCAACTTGGCGTTCCAGCTCGCAACCATTTGATCAAAAACCGCCGCAGGGACTTCACCAGTTCCCTCAATCAAACTCGCGTTTTCAGCTGAGATGACGCTTCCGTAGGCACTGACTCCCAAGTAGTCGACATCCGGGTGATCGTAAAGTCGATAATGTTGCCAAGTATCAACGGCATCAAAGTTCGCGGTGAACCCAATCTCACCTTCGAAACTTGAATCCGCTACTGAAGAAATGAGTTGATCAAAAAAATCATCGTTACTCGCGTCAGCAACCATCGCGTTGAGCTCGCTGGCGACGGTAACTCGATCGATACCGTTTACTTCTGCGAGGTCGATCACAAAATCAGAGTAATGGCTTCGAAAAGTGCTTTGTTCAGCGCCGGATGGATTGTAGTCGCCGCGCCAACCCGCTTCTGTTTCAAACACAGGCAAAATGGTAACGGTCAGCCCCAACTCATTGGCGCGATTTACCGCCGACTGGACAGTAACCAACTCTGCGCCGCCAGACAATGAACCATCGTTTGCGACTTGTCGAAAAACCGCGAAATTGACTTCGTCTGCACCAACAAGTGCCAGTTCTTCGACGGCAGCGATCCAGTTGGTTTCGATGTCCCATGGGTCGGAAGGGTCGCGAGGGTCGCTTCCAGAAAACGCAGTTACTGTCGCGCCGACCGCTGGATCAATTCCAACCTGGTAAATATCGCCAGCAAGAAGTTGCCGAGGTTCAAGCGCACCATAAGAGAACTTATCACGCGAGTTTCTGCGCTTTGATTTCTTATCGGACATTGTGCGGAAAGCTTGGGTTGGGTGGCTTGAATGGGAGGGCGAGCCAGAACGGCAGCGCCACCATCTGAAATGTGTGTCACAAATCAACGCTGGTAAAGCCAATTCTTATAAAGAAAGCGAAGTGGTTGAAAATCTCCCCGCGACAGCGTTTTACGTGGGGTTTCGGCAACGCATCATGCGATTGATGCAAAAAGACGACGCTGGTTTCAGGGACTAAACACGCATAAAGAATCTGGATCTAAGTCAAATCCGTGCATGCAACCAAGTTTGCCATCGTTCGAGCAGCCTGAAGTCGAATGGAGCTTTCTTGAAACGCGTAAGAAGTGGTCAAACGCGGATTGATTTCGATCACGCAATCTGCAGCAGCGGATCGACTACTAATCACCATGTCGAGGCTGACGTAACCATGCGTTGGCGGAAGTTTCGCAAACGTTTTCACGGCAAGGGTTTTCGCTCGTTCAACAACGTTCGGGTCAGCAATCGGAGTCGAATGAGAAAACGGCCCAATGGGATGTCGCTTAAAAACCTGCTCCATGGGTTGCAGAAACAAGGGTGCGTTTTCCAAAGACACGACGGCTGAAACGCTAACGGCGATGCCCTCGACGAATTCTTGAACAATGAATTTTCCCGCCTGAATCAACGGATGGATGTCATTTTGTTTTTCAACAATACTGACCCCTTCGCTCCCTGCACCGTCGATCGGCTTAATGACCAGCGGTCCTTTCAGTGAATTGAAAATTTGCTCATCAACAGGGACGCCATCGTCAAAGAGAATTGACTTGGGGCAATTGATTCCGGCTTGCGTCAGGAGATGTTGGCAATTCCATTTGTCCGCTGCAAGCCGAACAAATGTCACGTCGGGAGAAATGAACTTCTCTTTCCAAGGGGCCAGCCAGGCACATACGTTTTCCAAACAGCCATCGGTCTCAGGTGCGATCAGCAAAATGGCATCGACTTGATCTACGACAGCGCGAAGTCTGACTGGAATGCGACTCGGGTGTTTAACATCGACTCGCTGATACGTTTCTGGAAGTTCAAATGTTTGTTGGCGGTCAACCGGGACAACCAGTTGATGTCCTTGTTCGAGAAAGTCCTCGCAGACTCGCGACAACATCATTCGGCCCTGTTCAAGAAATTCCAAAGTTGCCTCGTCCAGCGGATACTGATCGCTGACTCCGCCGCCCATCAGCCATTCGAAAACAAGGATTTTCATGAGCCGGATTCTTGAACATGTTTTGGGTTCGCGTACTGCGCCAACAACGCCGGTAGAAAAACCAGATCGGCAAACAGTGCGGCGCTAATCGTAATCGCTCCCATGGATGCAAAAATAAAGTGGTCGCGAGAATCGCTGAACATCACCGTTGAAAATCCGGCAACCAAAACCACGGTGGTCATGATCAACGCCGTGCCGACTCCGGTAAACGCATTGCGAATGGCTTCCTCTTCAGTGTCACATTTTTCTTTTTCTTCCTGGTACCGAGTAAGGAAATGAATCGTGTCGTCCACTGCAATTCCAAGACACACGGTGAATGCACAAACCACAACGATTTCCAAAGACTGGCCAGTCACGACAAGGAAAGTTCCGGAGACGGCCAGCGGAAATAGGTTAGGCACGAACGAGATCAAGCCGATCCTTAACGAACGATAGACGAGTGCGAGGACACCAAAAATAATCATTACCGCTGTGCCAAGACTTACGCCGAGATCGATCACAATCTGATAAATGTTTTCCCAACGCCAAACGGGTTCGCCCGTCATGTAGAGGTTGAATTCTGGATGGTCAGAATAGATTTCTTCCAAACCAGAATGAACGCGTTTGAAGACAGGGTTGTACTCTGATATACCAAGGTCGCGCACTCGAAATAGAGTACTGGCATATCGATCTTCCGGTTCGTAAAACAGCCGCATCAATGGTGGCGGCAAGATTTCCAGCATCGACATTCGATCTTCTGCGTTGCCGTCCCCGGGAAGCGAGTCGACCATCGACTTCATCGACATGGGATGCCCTAGCATCGGTTCGGCATTGAGCAACTGATCGACTTTTCCAACCACGGTCATGACTTCGGTTGATTGGGAATTAATTTTCTTCGACCAGTTGATCCGTACTCCGCCATATTCCAATCCTCCCATCGCTTCATCGAGTACATTCAATCCGATCGCCGCTTCACTGCGCGTGGGAAGCTGACTTGACTGGCGTTCGTCCGGTCGCAACGTTGCAGAAGTTCCGACCAGCAAGATGGTCAAAACAATCGCAACGACGCTGATCCAGCGGCGACGGGGCAATACGAAATCGATCAAGCCAGAAATCTTGTTCAGGTTTTTGTCAATCAAACTCTTCTCATGACCAACGTGGACGAATTTCCCAATCCATGATGAGCTGACCAATGGAATAATGGTGATCACGGCGATGAAAGTCAATGTAACCCCGATGACACATGAGAAACCGAAGTCTTGAACGTACGTGTGATTGGCCAGCATCAACGAGCCAAACCCAATTGCAGTCGTCAGCGAAGTCAGCGCGCACGCCATTCCGACTTGCCCGAGTCCTTGACGGGCAGCATCAATCGGTTGTTCGCCGGCAACGCGAAGCTTTCGGATTTGAACCATCAAGTGCACGCCGTCGGTAAGCCCAACGAGGCTGATCAGAACGGGCAAGACGACTTCGTTAAATGGATTGCCTCCCATGTCAAAATAATTGACGAATCCAAGCGTCCAAAATACGCCCATCGCCGGTGCAAGGGCGACGACAAACACCGCGGCCAGTCCGCGGAACAAAATGATTGCCATCAAGAGGATGACGGAATATCCAATCAGTTGAAAGAAAAAGTTGTTTGCATCATGGGTCTCCAGCATCGTTGTCACGATGGGGACTTCTCCAGTAATGAAAAACTCAAACGGTATCTCCGGAAATTTTTCGGCTGCCAGTGCTGCAACTCGGCGAGGTTCGGTAATACTCTGCTCGTCACTTTCAACGAATAAGAAGTCATAGTCAATCAACAAGACGACCGTCTTACAGTCTTCCGATAGTAGGTTGCCTTTGATCAGCGGATGTGCCAGCGCTTTCTCTTTCGCCACCAGGAAAGCGTCCGCGGAAGACTCAGGGTGCGGCAGTAGTGGTTTCGGCAAACCAAACATGTTCAACAGTGGAATGTCATCAAACCATGTGACGTCCTGGATCAGGGGTGACTCTTCAAGCGAGTCGATGATGTGCCGCATCGCCCGGATGCCATCGGGTGTGAAGACTTGATCGGCCTGAACGATCAGCATCGCGTCGCCGCCCAGATTCATCCTTTCAACATCCGGCCGTTGTTGTTCACTTTCGTCATCGCTTGCTGTGGATCGTTCCACTAACGATGACTCATCGGTGGGATCAGCCTTGAAGAGGTCGGTGACCAATTCCGGATTGAAATGCCCAATGACGGCGCCAGTCGTAATGACCAGTAGCACCAATCCTGTCAGGAGAGGCTGATTCACGATCCATTGAGTTGAGCGGCTAAACAATTTGATCATTCTGTTGTCAGCTCAATGGTCTTTTGTAGGGTTGCTTCAATAAGCATGATGCGGGTTCGCATCGCGGTTGTGATTCCAACAATTCAGTTTCATTGGTTCCGTATGCGGATCGTTGCCGCTCGACGAATGTCGTCCCGCGAAATTTCCCCATCGCGGTCAAAATCTAAATCGCGAAAGCCCCAATTGCGGGTCGATCGAGGGAGTTCTGACCGTACAATCTGGTTGTCGTCATTGGCATCGAACTGTTCAAAGAACTTTTTCTCAATCGCATCGATCTTTGCAATATCAGCCGGAGACATCTTTGATTCCGGTTCGACAAAACTCTCATCCGCTTCGGTTTCCGCCTCGCCGGTTCCCATGTCTATCGGAACGGCGATATCGTAGAACGCCATTGCCATTTCTTCCCAAGTCTGGTCGCCCCACGTTACATACTGTGAAGGGTCCGGGTTGAACGGGTTGTCTTTCGAATTGTCGAATTCAACATCAATCGAGACCGCAGCCAAATCTTGAAGCGGAACGGGGTCAGCGAGTTGGTATCGATGCTGCCAGTTAAAGTCATACTGCGGAACGTGGACCAAGGTTTTTTTGCTGTCTTTGAATTTCAAAAAACTTTTAAACGATTTGCCGCGGAAATGCATGTGTGGGGCTACGGATAGTAACTCGCCGCGTCGGGGAAGACCGCGAACTTTTGCAGATACGATGTGCGAAGGGTCTTCCGGTTTGATTTCAAAATTCTGGTTGATGGCCAATGCGGTAAGCACTTCAAATTCGATGTCTTCTTCTTTGGCAAACACCAAGCCGATCTTTGTGGTGTCTGTCTGCTCAGTTCCGTTGGGCGTGTAATGTTGTTGAAAAACAAACTTTGATCCAGCTGGAATTTTTCGAGCTCGATTCGGGCTGAATTTTAATGGCGTCTGGCCCGGAACATAAGCGGCTAACCAGCCAACTCCATTCATCGCAACGCCGTCAGGTGGGCGAACGAAAACGATACTGTGATGAACGACCGCTCGGTTTCCTGGAATGACTTGAGCCGCTGACACCCAACAGTCTTCTTCAATTTTTGGATCGACGACGAAGTACTGGTACTCGACCGTTCCATCGGCAGGAACTGTAAAGGGTCGATTGCGCATCGCAATCACTTGATCGGGTTCTCGCGGCAAATTCCAACCCGTGGTGGCGACATACGCCGGCGGAAGCTTTTTCGGATCGCCCATTGGGGTGCCCTGCTCTACCCACTGATGAAGCAGTCGTTTGTCTTCGTCGCTCATCAATCGAGAATTCGAGAACTTCGCATGTTCATCAGATGCGTGCCAAGGCGGCATTCGCCCGTTGTCAACGACTTCCAAAATCATGTCGGCCCAACCGATGGCTTCGTCATAGTCCGTCAACGCAAACGGCCCGATCTCACCGGTACGATGACACTCTACGCAATTCCGTTGCAACACTCGGGCAATTTGATTCGCGAATGTAACTTGTTCAGTCGGTGCGCCGTTTTTCGAATCGTCTGAATCTGTCGCGGAGAGCTTTCTCGCTCGGCCTAGCAAGCAGCCTTCGGGTTCAGTCTGCGAAACCGTCACCGACTTTCCGGCTAACAATTCATCAATGGCGTCTTTCAGTTCATGGGAAGTCGCTTTGGAACGAGCCACACCTGGCAAATACTGATTGTCGACCCGGCCTCGGTACCGAATCGTGAGATCTTTGTCCAATACGATCACTTCAGGAGTCCGTAAGACATCAAGTTGATCAGCGATCACATTGCTGTGGTCTTTGCCGAACTCGAAACTCAACTCGTTGTCGTTGGCAAACGTTTGAATTTCTTCCGCAGAATCCTGAACGTTACTGAAGACGCCGACAAATCGAATTTCATTGTGCTCTTGGCTTAAGCGGATGATTCGGTTGGCATAAAGCTTTGCCAATGGGCATTCGGTTCCGAGAAAGCAAAGAACAGTCAATTGCTTGTCGCCAAAAGCGGAGGCAGAAACTTCGATTGTCTCTCCGTCAATCGAGTCAAAGCTGAACGCCTCGATGGGATCAGCGGGTAACGAAACGCGAGAAGTTTGAGTCGAAGACTGAGGGTAAGTGTATGCGCATACGCTTGCACATTCGTAACCGACGCCAGAAAGCGCGATCAAGGTGAACAAGAAAGTCAGGAGGTCGCGTTCGATTCTGCGATTCGTCATTTGGTTTCACTTATTGCTGTCACATGAATCCGTATGCCCTTTGCGGGCTGAACACTTAACCGCATTTTCCTTGGAATGATCAACTGAAGCCAGACCAAAAAAACTGTCTGGCGAAATCGAACTAAAGTTTCAATTCGACTTTTGTCGAATCCGTCGCGAAATGCAAACGAGACAATACAAATGAGGTGTTTTGTTCGCTGTCGCAGGCTTGAAATTGAAAATTGGTATGGTCAACCAGTAGGTGCTTTCGCGTACAATCACAATCGAGGTAAGAAGTTGGGTCTGAAATACAAATTTCGACGGACTTCATTTCCAACAATCCCGGATTCCAAATTTACATCTGGAAAAAAATGATTCGTACGACCATTCTATCTACCTTCCTTTCGTGTGCCTTGGCATTGATCGCCGTTGACAACGCCGACGCTCAACCTGCCCAAAAACCATTGGATCAACAAAAGACTGACCAGCCGGCAGCTCAGCAAGACGAACAACCGAAAGGTCAGCAAGGTTCTGTCGGCATCATTGCGGTTCCCGAAGACCAGAGGGTTAACCCCGTCAATGAAATGTCAAAGCAAGCGGAGGCCGGTGCGGAGTTTGATCAGGATTTTGCGTTCAAGCATTTGGAAGACGTCTGTTCCATCGGCCGTCGGATTAGCGCTTCCCCCGGAATGGTCCAACAGCAAACTTACCTTCGTGAGCATTTTGAAGCCATCGGCGCAATCGTCAAAACGCAGCCATTCAATGCACGCGATCCTCGCACTGGTGCTTGGGTGCAACTTGACAACTTGATCGCACGGTTTCATCCCGAACGAGAAAGACGTTTACTGTTCTGTTGCCATTACGACACAAGACCCTTTCCGGATCAGGACAAACGGGATCCGATGGGATTGTTTATTGGCGCCAACGACGGAGGCTCGGGTGTTGGCTTGCTGAGTGAACTTGGCCGACACATGCAAAATATGGAGGGTCGCTATGGAGTCGACATTATCTTTTTTGACGGCGAAGAATTTGTGTTTGTTGCCAAACGCGATCCAATGTTTTTGGGTTCAAACTTTTTCGCCAACGAGTACGCTGCCGGACGTTACGATGTCCGTTACGAGTACGGCATTTTGGTTGATATGATTGGTGACAAGAAATTGAACTTGAGGTTTGAAATGAACAGTCTCAACTTTGCAGAACGATTGACAAGAAGCATCTGGTCCGTTGCTCATGATTTAAAAGTCAAAGAGTTCTCCCCCAAACGGGGGCACACCATTCGAGACGATCATTTACCATTGAATATGATTGCCGGAATTCAAACGTGTGACATCATTGACTTTGATTATCCCACTCCCCGATCCAAAAATGCGTTTTGGCATACAACCAAAGACACCGTTGAAAACTGTTCTGCTGATTCGTTAGGAAAAGTCGGCAAGGTACTGTTAGAATGGACTCGTCGAATGCAAAAGCTAAATGGGGAATAGAGTCATGTTCGCGATGGTTGATGGAGGGCTTAGCCTTTTGGCTTCGCAGATGTTCCTGTTAGCTGCTTTTGAAAACAACGCGCAAAATTATGCTTTGCTCTTGGGTGTGGCTGCGTTTAGCGGCGGCATTCTGTTGATGTTCTCGCACAAACGTCATCTCGATGAAGTGATTCGAGAACAGAAAGACGAACGCGTATTGCAATTTGAACTTCGCAAGTATCGCCGGCGAGCCACCAGCAGCGCTTTGATTGCTTCGGTTGGTTGCATGTTGGCAGCGCTTTTTTGGGTAAGCGAACCACGAATTTTCGTAACTTTCATTTCGTTGATCCTGTTGACGTTGGTCGCAATCTTTGGGCTGGCCATCGTCGATATCTTTTCGGTTGGCCTCCAGTCAATTTCTCGTACCGACGAACCTGCACGCAAAGAGTTGATCGAAGAGTATCTTCGCAATCGTAAAAAGCAAGCTGCAGAAGAGAAGGACGAAAGTTAACTCTTGGTTGCGTGCATGTTTCACAATTCATGGGCGTGACATAAACTTGTGGGTAACTCCCAAGAAGAAACAGGATGTCAATGTCCCAGCGCGAGATAGTCCATCGTTACGATGATCCGATCGATTTGATTTGGATTCGTGCAGCTGGTGACTTGGGTCTGGACGTCGTGCGTTCGACAGAAGTGTTTGCAGCCTACGATGGAAAAGGCAAGTTGACGATCTCCGATCCATCGGATTTCGATTCCGATGATTGCCTGGCCCAGATGATCTTTCATGAAATTTGTCATTGGCTAGTTGCTGGGAGGCATGGCAACAAACTGCCAGACTGGGGGTTGGAAAACGTTGACGATCGGGACGTGATTCAGGAATACGCGTGCATCCGTTTGCAGGCAGCGCTCTCTTCGCCATTTGGTTTACGAAACTTTATGGCGGTGACCACGGACTGGCGCCCTTATTGGGACGCGTTGCCAATTGATCCGCTGCGCGACGGCGACGATCCGGCGATTGCGATTGCACAAGAAGCCGCGCATCTCGCCCGACTCAAGCCTTTCGCGCCCGTGTTAACACGAAGCTTGTCAGCCACTGCGGCAATTGCCGATGTCATGCGCGGCGTTGCGAATACGTCCTCGCTGTGGAGCGTTGCGCGTGCCCGACATCGTTTGGGATCTTTGCTGTCCGATGGGTCAGAAGGGAAAAACAACGCGAAAAGTGTGGATGAAGTTGTTGAATCTGACAATGATTTTTTGCGATGCGGTGATTGCGCTTGGGCGGTCTCGGGTAAGTTTGGATTGCGATGTCGACAACATAAAGAACCGGGAAAAAAGGGACCCTTGGTCGATGCTCAGGAGCAGGCTTGTGAACGTTGGGAACCTAAATTTGAAGCAAATGAATGCGGTTCTTGTGGAGCTTGTTGTCGTGAGGGATTTGATCTCGTTGCTGTTTCCAAACGCGATTCGTTTCTTAAGTCACATTCTGAATTAGTGGAATTGCGTTCCGGTGAATATGTCGTTCCGCGACCTGGTGGAATTTGCGTTGCGCTTGATGGGAACGGTCGGGAGGCAACGCCTTACCGATGTCGTTACTATGATGATCGCCCCAAAAACTGTGTGGACCTTGAAGTCGCAGGAGACAACTGTTTGCTTGCCCGACGTCGTGTTGGGCTCAGTCGTTGAAAGAGCCAAAGGCACGAGCACCCAACATTCAATTCCGCTCAGGCAAATAGAGGAAGACTGATTTTGGAAGCGGTGTGAACCAGCCGACTTTTACGCCCGCGACTTCAAGCCCTTCGCCGACCCAGCAGTTGCAAGTTCGAAAACAGTGGTAACTCCCTTGGGCAACATAAAAGGCATCGTTGATCGAGTATGCGGCGCCAGCGATTGGTTGGACGGCGCCCGATTCGTCTTTCTTGAACGAATCCAAAATGAATTCGACCAATCGCGAATACTGTTCTGGTGAAATTTTGACACTTCGGTTTTCACCATTCTCCAAAGGGCGATGCTGGTAGGCGACATGCATGACGGTGTCAGATGGAATAAACAACGCATTGGCAGCCGTCGACGCCTTCATGTCGCCCCATGTTGGCGTGTTGATGTAGAAACCGGTATCGCCCCAGCCAAATGCCAGATGTGTTTTGAGTTCGATGTCGTCACCGAAGTCTTGATCATCAAAAATTGTCGACCAATCAATGCTTTCAACCGATTCGTGTTTGCTAACATCGATCGGGATGATCAAGTCCGAATGAAATGCGCCTGATCGCACAAAGATTTCGATTCCGTCGCTCGTTTCTGTAAACCCGGAGTTGACCGGGTACAACCCGACGACAATCGCGAGTCCATAAAACAGCAACAGTCCGCAAACGATTTGAAAGAATCGTTTGACCCAGATTTTGAGCCGCCCCAATGTGCTTGGCTTGGATCTGTGTTTCTCGTTTCCTGATGATTTGGACAACGTAATTACCAAAAACGAATGACGTAACAGCTCAGTTCGTTTAGTACGCTTCGTCTCAATCTATTGTTCGTCGGTTGGTCCAACCGGCGCCAAAGTTCAAGAAATATTTCTTCGTCGTGAACGGGTGGTCCACTCAATCAATCGCGTGTTCACGGAAATGCGTTCCAAGCAAGTCGCGACCAAAGTCTCCATCAAAGTCTCGCCAAACCGCATGAACATGGTTGGCGTTGTTTTGACTGTTGGCAAATTCGATGACCCATTGGTCGGAAAGGATTCGATAATAATGGTGCTCGCCATGTTCTTTGCCTCCGTACCACGCGAACGATATCGATGAGGCGGCGCCAACGTTTCCGATTTTTGTCCCCGCGACAAACTCCGGGCGAAACCGCTGGGCGTAAAGCTTGGCCAATCGAACAAGTTTTTCCTGCTGCGAGGCGTCGAGGTCTTTGGCAGATACACCAGCGAAAGCGACTTTCGCGCGATCAACAACGGTATGGTTCAGTGTGGCGACCTCAAGCCCGCCTCCGCCAGAAATGTTTTCTTTGTCGGTAATCGTTGCCGAAGCCAACTGTGATTCGTTAAGAGAATTGACTAACTCGAATGCCAGGGTTTGTTCCAGGTCCAGTACCTCCGTCCCTGCCATGGGTCCGGATTCAACTTTTGCCGGGTTGGTTCCAATGAAGGATGGTGTAACGGAAAACGTTTTGCCTTCCACGATGGTGACATTGATCGACAAGTGATGACCTTCAAAACGCCAACCCCAAGTCGACTCGTCGCCAGGTGTTCCGTATATCGTGACGTAATAATTTTCCGCGTCACGAAATTCTTTTCCGTCTTTGAGAAAGACCAATTGTTCCAGTGCCATTACGGTTCGGGCTTGCAGGTAACCTCGGTGCGAAAGCGCCGTCGCAGGAATTGATTCGGCTAACGCTCGTTGATAAGCCGTCATGTTACGGATAGACAATCCCGTTCGAGGCGATTTGCAAAATGGGTCCGGAACAAATTCCCATTGTTCGCGTTGCGGGTCGGCAAGTTTCAAGTTGGCTTTCGCGCGTTGTTCGGGTTCAAGCATTGCCAGAAATCGGGTCGCTGCGCTGGACATTTCTTTGGCAGCAACCGTTGGGTCGTTTGCCGGATCTTGTTGCGCGAGCAGCGTTCGAGGGGAGTTGGTCCCCGATAGAAGTGTGAAACAGACAAGGATCAGGCCAAGGCGAATCAAATTCATGGGTTGCTCAAAAAACAAAATGCGAACTGAAAGCCGCATTGTAGATGGAGATTGGGTGGCTTGGCGATGGTTGCGGACAATCCAGCGAGAATGAGCAAAGATTGCCAATGTAACAACAAGCAGCCGCTTGTTGTGCCTTCGGCAATCAGGCGACAGCTTTTTGAGATACCGGATCTTGCATCGCAACGATGGTGATGCCTAACCGGTCGGCCAATGCGATTGTTTTTTCTTGATCGAGCACAATCGTCTTGTCGGCTTCGATTGCCAGAACTTTTCCTCCGGCATCGTGAATCGTTTGAATCGTTCCAGCGCCGATGGTCGGTACATCAAACCGCATGTCTTGGTTTGGCTTGGCCACCTTGACGACGGTGAAGCCTCGTGACCGGCACAATTCACCAGCTCTTTTAATGCACGCGTCGGTTCCTTCGATAGCCTCGACCGCCATGACGGCTTGATTCATCACGGCGACAGATTGTCCGATGTCGAGTCGTCCCATTTCTTTCGCCATCTGCCAACCAAACTCAATGTCTTTCTGCTGGGAGTCGGTTGGCTGTTTGCGAGAGAGAATGCCTTTCTTGACCAACAAGTCCGGAGCGAAATCAGTTGCCGGCGAAAATGTGATTCCGTTGGCTGCGTAGAGTTCGGTGACCGTGTTCAGCAACGTATCGTCGCGCTGATCTTTGGCTTTCGTCATATAGACGGGATAAAAGTGGCGCCAAAACGTTAGATCTGGCAAATGGGAAATCCAGGTCATCTTCTTGAACAACAATGTTTTAAAAACTTTTCCGGCCATCGTGGCTTCTGTCACGCCGGCGCGGCGGAAGAAACGAACTTGCGAGCCCATCTTGCCCATTCCAAATACACGATAGCCGTCACAGATGTCGGCGAGAATTGGATCGGCGTGCCCTTTGATCGCCAGACAATGAATCTCGTAGCCTTGGCGTTTCAACGACCGGGCAACGCGAACAGGGAAGTCACCCCAACCTGCGACGAGTCCAATTTTTTTGGGCGGGTTCATAGAGGGTGGTTTCTTGGCACGATTGAACAACCGCTTTTTCTTGAGATGGCTTTACGCGGCATCTCTGCGATCAGAATTTTCTGCTGGCGATTCGGCTATCTTTAACGATTCGGATGTTTCCGCTTCATCGATAGCCTCTTCGGTATTCGAGCTTTGGGTTTTTTCAAGCTCATTGATTCGGCGCATCGCGGATTTGAATTCTTTCCTCAAAGCCGGGAGTTTGATGGTCGCCGCGATTATTTGCATCTGTTCTCTGGCAGGCCGCGTTGGAATACCAAAAATCTTTTGATCGGCTTCGATGTTGTGCATCAAGCCAGATTTGGCTCCGACTTGGACGTTGGAACCGATTTCGAGATGGTCACCGACACCGACTTGGCCACCCATCACGACAAAGTCGCCCGTTGTGCTACTACCAGCGATGCCGACCTGTGAGCAAAGTAAGTTGTGTTCACCGATCGAGCAGTTGTGCCCAATCATGACCATGTTATCAAGCTTGGTTCCGTCACCGATGGTGGTTGAATCGTAAGTACCTCGATCAATCGTCGTGTTGGCGCCAAGTTCAACGTCATTGCCGATGACAACGTTGCCAAGCTGTGCTGAAAGTTGATGTTGGCCCGAGCCCGACTTGTAACCAAATCCGTACGCACCCAGAACAACACCGGCATGAATGATGACTCGGTCACCAACAATCGTGTTCTCGTAAAGCGTGGTGTTGGGATACACCGTCGTATTGGCGCCGATCTGGCAGTCTTCCATGACGGTAACGTTTGGATAGATGACTGTTCCGCAACCGATCTTTACGCGGTCCATAATGACGGCGCCTGGACAAACGGTAACATCGTCGGCGATCATCGCCGACGGGCTGACGATTGCTTGAGGACTGATCCCAGTTTTTGCACGCTCGATGGGTGGGCGAAACACCGCGACGATTTTGGCAAACGCAGCTTCAGGATTGTTGGCGACGATAACATTGGCAGACTCAGTACCAATCTCAACGTCGGGGCCGACGATCGCAGCATCGGCATTGCTGGCCAGGAACGTGTCAAAGTATTTTTGATCGGCCGCAAACGTGATTTGTTCCGAAGTGGCTTTACTAAGAATGCCGGCGCCCGAGATTTTCAAATCCGGGTTTCCGAAAACTTGACCGTCGATTAATTCAGCTAACTCGACTAACCGCCTCATGTCCAAGGCATCCTTTCCTATGGACGTTTTTGATTGTGAGCCCGCTGGGACTTAACCATCCGAGCGAGAACGATCGACATTTAAGAGAAATTCCGCAATTGCCGCTAGATTGATTTGAGGTCAACCCTGGGAAATGTAAGCAAAATTCCATCCGAAAATGCTTGCACTTATTACGCCGAGTTCTCCGACCTCCGCAACGAAATCACTCGTATCGTGGACACGACTACGTCGCTGTTTCTGCAGGTGCTCGTTCATAGACGAATATTCTCACGGGACGGCGCAAAGCCCTGAGGAGTGTGAAACGTGAACGCCAAGCGGCTCAACGAGCAATGCGTTGTCCGATTACTCGCCATCGATATTTCATCTTGAGTTCGGTTTTGGTCTACAATCGAATCAGAGTTATCGAATTAGAGGACATTTCAAAACCTAAAATCGTGCGATCATCGTAGTGGGATTCG
>CAZPBE010000026.1:0-75745 GCA_964584615.1 uncultured Pirellulaceae bacterium
CTAACCATTCCAGTCGTCTCCAAAAGTTCACTCGTTCCAAAACGGCATTCACTTGGGATGTCATGACACAGTAATAAAAATTGTGCGGCGGTTTGTGGTGCATGGAATGTTGCTTGTGCGCCTGGATGATCCCAAAATCTTTGACAAACGTTACGAACCTATTCGTTTTGTGCATGTGATTCCAGCGATGAATTTCGTTTCCAAACGATGTCAGTGCCAAGGTTGTGAACGTGTAGACATTGCCAAACCCCACCATCCACACCATGCCAAACATGGCTCCGCACAAACCCCATTGCAAAACGTTGCGAGAAAAAAACGTTCCCGTTCTCACCATCAGTTGTGGATCGATGTGATGTTCAATATTTGGCTCGCAGATAAAGCTGCCAATCAATGGGTAGCTTTCGAGGCAGTAGGTATCTTCAAGCCAATGAAAAAAACCCGTCAGAAAATCCGCACACCATAGGCAGATAAAAAAGGCACCGATCGTTTTCAACATGATGATCTCCGTTGAGAGTTGTGAATCAACGAAGTCAGCTAACGCATGTGCAATGCCAATGGCAAAAAACAACCACAGTTTTTTTATCAACCCGCGTTTTGCAACGATATTCGGCGATCGGTTCGTTGGGGCTGAATTGAGTGCAAATTATGAACGGACATTCAGTGTTCAGTGAAGTGCATTGGTTGTTGTTACTGATTTATTGGTGGACGCTGCGCAAATTGTTTTACCAAGCGATTTGATCGCGTAGACTGATGAACAATATTCACTGTCGAATCCTTGTTGTTGGATCACGCTATGCATCAAGCACTTGAACCCATGCGCACGTCCAGTCATTGTTTGTTTTGTTTGTTGCTGCTCTCAATGTTTGCAACCTGCCATGCACAGGAGAAGGAAACTTTGCCCCAGCTCAACAAGCTGGAAGAAAGCAAGTACGTTTCTGATTCGTTATTACCGACGGGTCGTTTGTTATCGCCCGCGGGAGTTTCTGTCGAGATTTATGGTCGCCCCAACGATATGGCTTTGTCGATCGATGGTCGTTGGCTATTGGTCAAAGACTGGAAGTCGCTCCGCGTTCTCGATGCCAACTCAATGCAGCTTGTGCAAACGATCACCAGTCCTGGCAATGCTTCCTTGAACGGACTGGCCGTGCTTCCCACGGGCGACGTGCTGTTTACCAACGCTCAGCAAGAGATCAACGTCTTTCGCGATACCGCCAAGCCCGAGGCTGGACTGCCGAACTTCCAGCTCGTGCGTTCGATGAAACTTCCGAACAAGAGTTTTCCCTGCGGCATCGAATCGTCGAAAGATGGCAAGACGGCTTACGTTTGTTTGGCCAAGCGGAATTCAGTTGCCGTTGTCGATTTGGAGAGCGGTGAAATCCAACATGAGATTTCTGTGGGTGTCGCGCCTTTCGATGTGGCAATCAAAGACGATCAGCTGTTCGTTTCTAACATTGGCGGACGAATCGCAGTCGAGGGTGATATGACTGCTCCTTCTGCAGATACTGAAACGGTCGTCGATAAACGGGGGATCGCCAGCACCGGCACGATTTCAGTTATCAATCTTGATACCAACGAAGTCAAAACAACGATTGATGTTGGTCGGCATCCTTCGACAATTTTGGCAGCTGAAGATTGCCTACTCGTTTGCAACACGAATGAAGACTCAGTCAGTTGCATCTCTGCTGACGGAAAGAATGTCGAACTGAATGTCAAACCTGACGATCAACTACCGTTCGGTTCGATGCCCAGCGGAATTTGTAGCGCGAATAAAGATTCTCACGTTTTTGTCACGCTTGCTGGCAATAATGCGGTCGCCGTCATTGATCCAGCGAAAGCCGATCGACCGGTTGTTGGATTGATTCCGACGGGTTGGTATCCGGTTTGTGCGGTGAGCAATGAGAAATTCCTATTCGTTGCCAATGTCAAAGGTGTAGGTGCTCGAACGATGCGAAGAAAAAAAGAAGAAGGCGGAAATTCCCACGACCACCGAGGCACGATTCAACAAATTCCCTTGGATCAAATTCGCGATGAGAAACAGCTTGCTCAATGGACCGCAACGGTAAAAAAGAATGGGCACTTCCCGCAGATTTTGCGTTCAATGGTTAGAGGCGATGCGGGAATGGCTCAGCCAATTCCAGTTCCGGAGAAACTGGGTCAGCCAAGTCTTTTTAAACATGTGATTTATGTCATTAAAGAGAATCGAACGTTCGATCAGGTCTTTGGCGATATCGAGGAAGCACGCGGCGACAAATCGCTTTGTTTGTTTCCTGAAAAAGTCACGCCCAATCACCACGCGCTGGCGCGACGATTCGGCGTGCTGGATAATTACTATTGCAACGGAGTCCTGTCGGCCGATGGCCACTCGTGGGCCACCGAAGGAAATGTCACGCCGTACCTTGAACGTGCCTTTGGCGGATTCGCGCGAAGCTACACGTTTGGTGACGATCCAATCACTTATTCGTCCAGCGGATTTATTTGGGACCGTTTTCTTGACGCTGGGCTTTCGTTTCGCAACTACGGCGAGTTCAACTATTCTGAACCGCCCGAAGGGATGAAGTATCAGGAAATCTTTGCTGCTTATGAAGCCGGTGAAGAAACTGTGTTCGAACAAAAAATTGGCGTCCAGCGCGTGCTGGAATATTCGTGTCGCGAATATCCTGGCTGGAACATGGTGATCCCCGATGTGGTTCGGATGGATCGGTTCTTGAAAGAGTTTCGAGAGTTCGAAGAGAAAGGCACGTTGCCGAATTTGTGTCTTGTCTACTTGCCGCAAGACCATCTCGGTGGCGGTGTGACCAGCAACGGGCACATGGCTGACAATGATTTAGCACTCGGGCGATTGGTGGAAGCCGTTTCGAAATCGAAGTTTTGGGACGAGACGGTGATCTTTGTTAACGAAGACGACCCGCAAAACGGTTTCGATCACATCGACGGGCATCGCAGTCTTTGCCTCGTGATTAGTCCCTACAGCCAGCCCGGTGTCAATCATAGTTTTTACAATCAAACTTCCGTGTTGCGAACGATGTTGCATTTGTTTGGGTTGGTTCCGCTGAACCAGCAAGATGCTTCGATGCCCTTGATGCGAGATTGTTTTGCAAAAACGAAAATCAACGCAGAGCCATTCACGGCGCTGCCTGCGAATTTCCCACTTAACGAATCGCCTCAGCCCAAAGAAAAACAGTCGAGCCTTGAACAGCGATGGCGACAAATTTTGGCCACAGTGCCCATCCAAAGAACTGGCATGAAGACCGAGAAAGACGAAGACCATTTGAATCGATTCATTTGGCACGACGTAAAAGGCTGGGAGACGCCCTACCCTGCCTCGTTTGCCGGTTCGCATGGAAAGGGGTTGGAAGCGCTGGGCTTGGTTGTCGGCGAGAGTGAAGAGTAAACAAGCTTGATCTTGCCGGAATCGTTCGTTGAATGCCGCCGAAAATAAAAGCCAAAATATTGGCTTTTTTGCTTGACACGCCGATTGAAATGCTAAAAAATTGGCTTATGGCTGTTGCAGCCAAGAAAACTGATGAATGCTGCTTCAAAAAGCATTCAAACAAAAAAAGAAGGCTCACATGGACCCCACGAACGATCTTAGTCGCCGCGAACGACAAATCATGCAAGCCGTATTTGCTAAAGGCAGTGCTACAGCGAAAGAAATCGTCGCCGCGATTCCTGATCCACCCAGCCGTACGGCCGTCCGAACAATGCTGACCATTTTGGTGGACAAGAAATTGCTCAAGCACCATCGTGAAGGTCGCGAGTTTGTCTATTCGCCAACGAGTTCCAAAGAGAAAGCCAGCCGAGGCGCGCTGGAGAACGTCTTGCAGACATTTTTTGGGGGATCGATCGAAAATTTGATCGCTTCTCATTTCTCTGATCCAAAATCCAAACTTGATGCCGAGTCGCTCAAGCGGATGGAGCAGATGATCAAAGAAGCTCGAAAGAATGAGGGGTAACCATGAACGCAATTCTTGACTCCATCACCAGTCTGATTCGTCCGGAGATTTTGAGTGGCGGACTTCTGTTGGCCAAGTTGACGATCATTTTGAGTTTGTTTCTGTTGTTTCGATATGCGTTTGCTTCTCGTCCGGCTGCCTTTCGTCACGGGTTTTTAACCATCGGATTGCTGGGCATTCCGTTAGTTCTGATGTCGCACTTTTTTGCTCCGTCCTGGTCGATTCCTGGTACCGATGGATGGATGACACGGTTAACGACAAGCCAACATTTGCAGTTTGCAACCGAAAACTCGTGTGAATCAGAATTGACGCCAGTGGTTGGTTTGAAAGACGAATCGGTTGATCACAAAGAAGATCAACAAGCAAGTGAGATCGGGGTTGTCGGATGCGAAAATGTTGAGGCAGAAACGACGGCTCAATCAAATCAGCTTGCCGGCTCAAACAACTCTCCTAACTCAGATGAGTTTGTAACTGCTCCGTTGGCGGACACTGGCTGGCGAGCTACGGAAGATTCAACTGCTCCCGCGCCAGCATTTGATCTGGTTAAGTCGATTGAAGCATCTTCGGTCGGAGAAAGGGGCGTTACCTGGTTTTCAGGATTGAGCTACCAACGCGTCCGGAATTGTTTGCTGATCGTATGGGCGGTTGGCATGGCGGTCATGTTGGTTCGATTGAAAATCGCTTGGTTGGTCGTCAGCCGCGCCGTTGGTCGTGCCAAAAGACTGGACGAATGGGTGTTGGGAGCGGTCTTGCCGGCATCGACCAGCGAGCTACTGCGTGGAATCTCTCGACAGGGAATTCGAATCAGAATTGCCCAATCAAAAACTCAAACACCGCTGGGGTTCGGAGTACTTCAAAAGACGATCCTGCTTCCATCAAGCTGTTTCCAATGGACAGAAAGTCAGTGGAAATCTGTCGCGCTCCATGAGTTCGCTCACTTCCGACGGCGCGATTGCTTGATCAATCTCGTCGCGAGAATTCAACAAGCCATTCTTTGGTTTCACCCGTTGGTTTGGTCGCTCGTTTCGCAAATTCGCGCTGAGAGCGAAAACGCGTGCGACGATTTTGTGATTCAATCGGGTGTGTCGAATGTCGAATATGCCGATATGTTGTTTCAAGTGGCGCAGCAATCTTCTTCAAACCGCTATGCAATGATCGCCACGGTAACGATGAGTGACGCGACACCGTTGGAGACACGCATCGAATCGATCCTGTCGCCCAAAACACGTCGTCATCCAGTCCGACCATTGATGGTTTTGCTTGCCACACTTTTCGCCGTGGCGATTGTAATTCCTATTTCCACAGCACAGTTTTTCAGCACAGCAGATGCGAGCCCACCCGTCAGTTCTTTGGACGGTCCGGTTCTCGAACTGGCCGCAGAAAACGCAACAGAGTCTTCAGCCGCTGCCATTGTGCAATCCGAAACGACGTTGCACTTTTTCGTGACGCTGAAGAACGGAGAAACGTTTGTTGGTAAAACAAAAACTGATCTTGAAGTCGAGTCGACGTTTGGTAAGTCGACTTTCAATGCCAATCAAGTCGCTTTGTTGAAGTCGACGAATAAGCAAGCCAACCAATTCAGAATCGAAGCCGCTGACGGTTCAACCGTGTTTGGTCGGCTTAAACAGAATGTTTTGGTATTTGAAATCGACAAAGGTAACAGCGTTTCGGTCGATGTTGAAACGCTTGAGTCAGCCAGCTTGATCGGACGAAGCGGTTTGGCTGCGGAAACCATTGCCGATGGTTTTGCCAAGAACAAAGTCACTTATCATATTCGGGCACCGAAAGGATATGACGCGAATCGTCAGTATCCGGCGATCGTGTTATTGCACGGTTCGAATTCCAATTCGAAAAAGCTTATCGAGCTGGTCGCCAAGCAATGGCCCAAGTTGGCCAATCAGTATTTGTTGATTGGAATCAATGGCGAACACGAATCGGATGATAGTGACGACGGAGCTGACGTCGAACCTGCTTACAATTACACGTACGTCAATTTTGTCGGGGCCAGCAAATACAAAGGTTACCCAGGCACGCATCGCGAAAGCCCGGCGTTGGTCGCCGAAGTCATCGAAGAGATTCGGGACTATGTGCCAATCTCAACGATCTTTCTAGGTGGAAGTTCAGAAGGCGGCTGGCTGACGTATTCGATGTACATGAATTTTCCGGAACTGATCGACGGGGCGTTTCCGATTTCCGGCGCAATGATTATTCAGTGCCAACCAGACGCTTATGACAACGCAACGGTTCGTGCTCTTCAGCGCGACACTCCGATTGCGATCATTCATCCGCAGGACGACAAATCGCTGTCGCGCGCATATACCGATGTCGCGCAAGAGCGATACCTTGAAGACGGGTTCCCAATGCTTAGCTTGTTTTCGCAAAACGCGGACGGCGACGAACTGGGGGGAGAGAACTTTGTTCAGGCCATTCTTTGGCTGGAGTCGATGTCTCAACGAGAAGAAGCAAGTGTGTTGCAAGTGGTAACGCATTTGATCGGACAGGATCGTTCTCGTGATGCGGTAGGCATGTTGACGCGAATCGACTTTTCAAAAAAGAGTGATGTCGAGCGTGACGAGATTCTGCGAACTTACGAGTCAATCGAAGCGCGGGAGAAAGCGTCCGTGTTTGAAACGTTGATTACAGAAAATGCGTCCAACGATTGGATTGATTCGTTTTTGGATTACCGAGAGAAGTTTGAATTCGCCCCGTCGGCTAAAACTGTCATGGAAGAGTTTGCTCAACTGCGACAAAAGCACGCTGAGCCAGCCGACAAATTGTTCACCGAGATTCGATCTTTGTTCGACGAAAATGAGAATGACCAGGCGTATGCGAAATGCGAAGAACTGGTTGATAAATATTACGCGGCTCGACGTTATCGATACGCGAAAAAGAAGCTGGCTGAGAGAGATGAGGCGGCCGGTAAATCGAAAGAGCGTCCTTGACTGTTCTTAAAGTCCGATAAATTTAGTCGGACTCTGTACGTTTTGAAAAAAGCTTCCTAAAGACGAGAGAGAAATATGCGCGCAAGTAACATTTTGGGATTGTTAAACTCGATCATCGTCGTGTGTTTGATGTTGTTGGGTTCGACGGTCGCGGCTCAAGAGGAGCCATGGTCCGGACAGTGGATCACCAGTAAGGGTTTGTTGGAATTGAAACAAACAGGTGGTGATGTTTCCGGCACGATTGGAGACGGTGGCACCTTCGATGGGACCGTCGACGGAAATAAGTTCAAGTTCCAGTTAACGCTCGGGCGTGAAAACGGCTCCGGAAAGGCGACGCTATCTGAAGATGGTCTTTCTTTTACAGCTGACGTGAACAGCAACTTCAGACAATACGAAATGACGGCCAATAAGAAAGATGAAAACGCTGAAGGCAAAGACCCGTTGGACTTCAACGGGATCTGGCTGTCGTCGATCGGAACGTTGAATCTTGAACAAAAGGGTACTGACGTGACGGGAACGATCGGACCTGAAGGTTGGAGTTTTGTTGAAAACGGAAAAGTCGTTGGTTCGCGTTTGGAGTTTGATTACGTTGTGCGGCAATTCAAAGGGAAAGCCTGGTTGCAACAAGGGGCAGACGGACAAACGTTGTTCGGACTGATGGACCCGGACAAAGACGAAAAAATTGTCTGGACGGGAGCGCGCCCGGTTGGCTACGAAGCGAACGTGAAACCAATCGCTGGCGAAGCGGTCCAAGGTGTTGCCACCAACGGCATGCTGTACAACTTGCGAATGCCGGATGGCTGGAGCGAGGGAGACAAAGTTGACGCAATCGTATTACTACACGGAAGTAACTTTACGACAACTGGCATGGTCGCCGTCACAGCGCGCAACTGGCCCGATATCGCGAAGAAGTTTGCCATCATCGGTATTCAAGGACAAAGTTGGAACAAGCACAGCAAATTGGATACGCCGACGTTTAACTACACCTACGTTAACTGGGTTGGACGTAGTACGCTCGGCGGGTTTCCGTATACGCATCGCGAAAGCCCTTATCTGGTCGGCGTGTTGCTCGATGAATTCAAAGACATTTACTTGATTGAAAGAACGTTTGTCGGCGGTCACAGCCAGGGCGGATTTCTGACTCATGTTTTACACATGCACTATCCAGAAAAAATTACGGGTACGTTTCCGATGGCTGGCGGTGTGATTATCCAGGCTGAGCCGGATGTGTTCGACGATGAAGACTTGATGGCGGAGCAACGGATGACTCCGATGTACTTGATGCACGGCAAGAAAGACAACGTTGTCGATCCGTCGATGTCCGATCGAGCTTACGGCCGGTTTCTGGCACATGAGTTCCCTCGCGTGAAGTATCATGCTCCTGGCGCAGGTCACCCGTACGATTTTCTGCCGGTGGACAAGGCGATTCAGTGGCTCGACATGATGACGACCAATGACAAAGTTGCGTTGAAAACTTTCGGCGACAAATTGGTTTCGCAAAAAAAATGGCGAGACGTGGGGATGGTGATTGAACGGGCCGAAGCGATCGAAGGGGGTAAAGATTTTGCAAAAATCTGGTCTGCATTTGAAGCCGCCGCGCAAAAGTCTGGCAAGAGCTTGTTAAAGAAAATCGAAGCCAATGAAAGTAACAAGTGGGTCGACAAGTATCTTGATTGGGAAGAGAAATTTGCATTATCGACAAAGTGCAAAGACGTCGTTGCAGCGTTTGGTGCGCTTCGAGAACAGCATCAGGAAACGGCCGACGAGCTTTATCAGGAAGGTCGCAAAGCGTTTCGCAATGACGATCGCAAAGGTGGCTATGCGAAGTATCAGGAAATTGTTGACAAGTATTATGCTTCGACGCATTACCGTTCGCTAAAAAAAGTAGTCGACAAGCAAAAGAAAAACTAGTTTGGCTGCAGGCGATGAATTCACCGCTGATCGATTGAGGACTGACACTCTACCAAGATCGATCTAAAATTGAGCGACAAGCGATTCGGCGACGACGAGTTGCTTGTCGCTCTTTGCGCTAGGCCGCGTTTGATAAATGTGAGCGGTGGGGCGTTATCCGGCGCTAGCCGCCGGTTCGTTGCGTAGTTTACGGGCAGCTAGTGCCCTGCCGCTCATCGCAAGCTTGCAAATTTCAACTGAAATTGAATTTTCAAACGCGGTCTAGTATCTCCCGAGGGCTGCCTTGCTTTTTCAACTGGCTATGGACAAAAAGAGGATCGTTGCAAAGAATTGCGCTGAATTGGTTGTAAGATTAGCAACTTCAGTTGATCTTATGATTATTGAATTTGTCCGAATCACGTTTGTTGGAGAATGAGTTGTCTACCCGGAAAGTCCTCGATGTTGGTCAATGTCACTTTGACCATTCGCGCATCAGCCATTATTTGAAAGCCAACTTCGATGTTGAAATCGTACAGGCTCAATCTTTTGCGGAATCGATCAAGCTTGCTGGTGAATCGGATTACGATTTAATCTTGATCAATCGGTTGCTGGACGCCGATCATTCGCCCGGCATGGATATTTTGAAGAAGTTGAAGTCGGATGACTCGACTTCGTCGGTGCCGGTAATGATTGTTTCAAACTTTGATGACGCACAAGCGGCGGCGGTTGATGAAGGAGCGGTGCCCGGTTTTGGAAAAGCAAATTTGGACTCTGAAGCAACGAAGGAACTGTTGGACACGTATTTGCGTTAGGGCTGCGCCTGAAGCCCCGAAAGGGGCGACGGCCGGGTTTGTATTTGCTGCCGCCCCTTCGGGGCTTTGGTTCAGAATTTCAGGCAACCCATCGGCTCACGCCGACGGCTATTTGCTGTCGCCACGTTCGTGGCTGGGTACTTTTGGTTTTCAGGTTAGAATACCCTTGCCGACTAAGCCTTAATCATCACTCAAAACTTCTCCCCTGACGCCTCTTGAAAAAAGAACCGCTTACGACTGATATCTCACGCAAGTTAATTCTTCTGGGCACTGGGACTTCTGTTGGCGTTCCGGCGATCGGTTGTCGCTGTGAGACATGTACGTCAGATCATCCACGCAACAAGCGAACTCGGGCCAGCGCCATCGTCGGCTTGCCTCAAGGCAATTTGTTGATCGATACTTCGCCCGATCTGCGACAACAGCTGGTGCGCGAGAAGATCGGTATCGTGCATACAGTCATCTACACGCATGAGCATACCGATCACCTGATGGGTTTTGATGACTTGCGATTGTTCCAGTTTTACTTGGGACACGCGGTACCAATTCACTGTACCGAAGTTGTTGAAGATCGGTTGCGGGCGGCATTTAGCTACGCGTTCGACGGACTGGAGAAGACGCATCCGGGCGCGGCGCCGGCGGTTGACATTCATCGAATCGAAACGGAACCCGAGACAAGCCCAATTGAAATTCTCGGTGCGACCGTGATTCCAATTCCGCTTAAACATGGTCCGAACTTTGACGTGCTCGGATTTCGAATCGGTAATGTGGCGTACTGCACTGACGTCAGTGAAATCCCGGAAACGAGTTTCCAGTTGCTCGATGGCGTCGAGACACTAGTCATCGACGCGCTGCGGCCAGATCCGCATGTGACCCACTTCAGTATTGACCAGGCCATCGAAGCCTCTCAGCGAATCGGTGCGACAACGACATACTTTACGCACTGCGCTTGCAAGCTGAACTACGAGCGTGTCGAGCCAGAACTTCCAAAGGGAATCCATGTTGGCTACGACGGTCTGGAAATTGAATTGGTTTAATTCTACCAATCTTTGCCGTGGCTTCGTTTCCGGTGTAAACTGTGGCTCGTTGAGAACACATTTATTTGATTGAATGGAGCTGGAAATGCGTCACCTTGTTTGGTTAACTCTGTTGATTTTCGCAGTCGGTTTTGTCAGCCCTGTGGTGGCTCAAGAAGATAAAGCACAGGACGATCCGGTCGTGCAGAAGGAGGATGCAGATGAATCGTCAGAAGAAGTTGCGGGTGAAAAAGAGAAAAAACCGGAAACGGTTGAAGTGGTCAAAAAGCCCATCCGTGTCTTCAAGACGATGAGTGGGTTGTTGGAATCGCAAAATATACTGGAAGTCGAAACCAACTTTGAGTCATGGACTGACTTGAAGATTAAGACAGTTGCCAAGCAAGGCAAGGTGGCGCAAGGCGATGTGTTGGTCGAGCTTGATACCGAGTCAATTGACAAGGCCATTACCGAAGCCGAGTTTGGGCTTCGCTCGGCTCAGTTTTCGCAACAGTTGGCCAGACTCGAAGCGCAAAAATCAGCACAGTCATTTGAGCTGGAGAATGCGATTGCCGAGTTGTCTTGGCGGTCAGCGCAAGAAGACAATCAGTACTACAAAGACATCACGGTTCCACAGCGTGAAAAGGATCTTGAATACGACGAAAAATCAGCCGGTTACTATCTCGAGTATGCCAACGATGAACTGGATCAGTTGTTGCAAATGTATACCGAGGACGACCTGACGGAAGAGTCGGAAGCCATTGTGCTGAAGCGAGCCAAACGCAGCGTTGAGTCTGCGGAACGTCAACGCGATCGTTCCATGCGTCGGATCGAGCGAAATCGCAAGTATGAGATCGCGCGAAGCGACCAAAGGGAAGAGCATTCGTTTGCCAAATCTCGGATGGAGTTTGAAAAATCAAAAGTTGTATTGCCGATCGAGAAAGAGAAATCCGAAATCGCGATGGCGAAAGCTGACTTCGAATTCAGTCAAAAAGAAAAGGCATTGAAAGAGCTGTTGGAAGACCGCGCCAAAATGACGATCAAAGCAGAAACTGGTGGGATTCTATTTTACGGAGAATGTGACCGTGGAAAGTGGACGTCTTCCGGCAACGGTGGCCGTGATTTGGAAAAAGACTCCAAGCTCCCGGCCAAGGCAGTCGTGATGACGATTGTCGATGCCGGGCAGATGAACATTCGAGCCAGCGTTGAAGAAGCTGATCTTTCGAGTTTTGCCGCCGGTCTTTCCGGGAAAGCAAAATTTGAAGCGGTCGATGGAAAAATTGTTCCTTGTGCGATCGATTCAATTGATCGAATCCCCTTGGACGATGGAAAGTACGATTGCAAAGTTACGATGCAAGGCGTTCCGGCTGATATCAACCTTGTTCCTGGTATGGGCTGCAAGATGAGTTTTCTTGCTTATGTGAACAACGATGCGACTGTGGTGCCCAAAGCGAGCGTGTTCAGTGACGACGACGGATTTACACACTACGTTTACCTGGCGTCGGAAGAAGGCGAGCCCCAAAAAGTCGATGTTGTGGTCGGAAAAACATCTGGCGACGATATTGAAATTTTACAAGGGCTTTCCGTCGGTGATCAAATCGCCAAGAAGAAACCGTAATTATTACTTTGCGCCATTTCGTGCCGCCGATGCTGCGATTTCAAAAACGACCTCCCGATTCGATCGCTCGGTTTTCATCGCCGATTGAATGCATAAGGATACTCAAATGAGATGTAATTACAGTTGTCTGGGATTTGGTTTTATCATCTCGCTGGTCATCGCGTCATCAGGTTTTGCGAGGATGCAAACCGAAACGGTTGCGCCACTAGCCAACCAAGAACAAGACTCTGGCGGTGAAGTTGAAAATGGCGCCGAATCGATCCCGCGACCGGACTTCTTTGACGACACAACGGATTTTTCCAAAGCTCCGGAAGTTGCGAAAGTCGAAGGTCCTTCATCAAGCGAAATTATCGCTTCGATTGATCGCGGGGCGCGGTTCCTGCTGGCGACACAAAACCCGGACGGTTCATTTGGCTCTCACGTTTCCAAACGTATCGGTGAGATTTACGCACCGTTGCCTGGTTCCCATCATGCCTTTCGCGCGGCCACAACAGCGCTTTCGATCTCCGCTTTGTTGGAGACGAAAGCCGATGACCCGGCAGCTCGAGAATCAATCAAGGCTGCGCAGGAGTGGATGTTCGAAAAACTTCCGAGCGTAAAACGGGCGCAAGGCGATACGATTTACAACGTTTGGGCGCACGCCTATGCAATTCAGGCCTTGGTTCGTTTGAAAACGATGACTGATCAAACGGAAGAGGATCTGAAAAAGATTGACGAGTTGATGGCTGGTCAAATCAAGATGTTGGAAAACTACGAGTCGATTGATGGTGGCTGGGGCTACTACGATTTTGTTGCTCAAGGCAAAAAGCCGACAGGTAGCTCGATCAGTTTTGTTAACGCGACGGTGTTGATCGCATTCAAGGAAGCCGAAGAAACCGGAGTCGAGATCCCCGAGAAGATCGTCAAACGCGCGTACGCAGCAATTGAGCGGCAACAGAAGCCAGACTTCACTTATTTGTACGGCGAGTATCTCAAGAACATGCCGATGCGAGGAATTAATCAGCCTGGCGGAAGTCTTGGACGCTCTCAAGCGTGTAATTTAGCGATGCGATTATGGGGTGACGAGAAAATCACGGACAACGTCCTCAAGTGTTGGCTGTATCGACTGTACTTGAGGAACGGCTGGCTGGATATGGGCCGCAAACGCCCGATTCCGCACGAGTCATGGATGCAAGTTGCCGGGTACTTTTATTACTACGGACATTACTACGCCGGTTTAACGATCGATCAACTCAAGCCAGAAGATCGTGACGAATACCGAAACTTGTTGGCGTCGATCATGATCAAACATCAGGAACCGAACGGATGCTGGTGGGACTATACGCTTTACAGTTACCATCAACAGTACGGCACTGCGTTTGCATTGATGACCATGCAACGCTGTATTCCTGAAGATGAATTGAAGCGAATCGCCGAGAAAAAAGCGAACCAGGCCGCCCAGCCGTCCGCCAATTCTGAAAAAGAAAATTAATCCTGAGGTCGAAGTCTTTGTTCTGTCGCTCGCGAACACGGACTACTCGTCATGAAGAGGCATCTTTCCTCCGTTGCAGAAACGGCATTTGCGACCGCCCTTGCCTTTGCAGTCGGAACATTTTTTGTACACATCTCGATAGCCGTAGATCGTTGCTCCATTGATCGGGTTTTTCCCCGATTTGTATCTTTCTTTTCGATCGAAGACTTGCCCGTTGTTGCAGCCGCAGCTTTCCCATCCATTGGTGCAGTTCATGCACCAGAGATCGGGCCAGAGAAGTTTCTCGCGCAGCGTCGCGACTTCGGCCATCTTATTTTTCCCGGCAATCATGTGATCGGGAACGTTTTCTTCAACCAGCGTTGAAGGTGGAATCCAGGATTTAACCAGCAAGATTGAACCGCGGGCGGATTCGGCAAGCTGTTGACGGTTTGGCAACGTTTCCGTCTTTTCGGCTTCCCAGATAAAGTTTGGACGGGCAACATCCAGAAATTCCTGGATCGCTTTGTTGGAGACCGAGACGCCAGACGATTTTATTTGCACTCTACGGACCCAATCACCAATCCATACGAGCCTGGACCTACTTTGTTTTGCGAATACGATTCCGCATACATTTCCGAAAGAGTCGAGGCAAGGTCCGCCACTGTTGCCTTGATCAACGTCGATCGAGGAGTAATGCCATGGCTGTTCTTCGTCGTAGCCTACGAACTTGCCGCCGGTGGCCTGAATGTGTTCTCCTTGTTGAAAGACTTGGGGAAATCCCAACGCGGTGATTTCATCTCCCTCTTCCAGCTCCGTTCTTCGTATTGGAAGTGGATCGACATTGGTGATTGGTTTGTCGAGTTTGATCAACGCGAGGTCCTGCTCTTTAAGGATTGACCATTTGACTATCGAGCCACCGACCAACGAAGGTTGCCCATCTTCGGTGTACTGCGTGAGCGTATAGGAAAGGTCGTTGGTTTTTGACTGGACGACGTGCCGGTTGGTCAGCAGAAGGTCTGGGGCAATCAAAAATCCCGATCCAGCATACATTTCTTTGTAGCCGCGATCTTTCAGCTGCTTTTCCGATTGAAAAACTGCCCCGCTGATGTTGGTTGATTTGGCCTCAGCCATTGCTAAGGCTTCATCCGGGTTGGCAGCCAGCTGTTCTAGGTTTTGAATCGAAATTGGATTGTCCCACGCCAAGGCATACATGTACCGTTTGGGCACTGGAACGCCGGGGCTTTTCGGAGCCTTTCGAGCGACCATACCAACAAGCTTACGACGGTTTTTGTCGTTAAAGCGGATCGCACCCCCGCCTTTGGTGACTTCCATCAGAATCGTTGCGTTGTGGTAGACGACGAACGGAATTTCTTCCGAATCCACAGCTGCAAGCAAATAGCGCGCGGCCTCGTTACCTTTTCGTTCTTTTAATGCGCACAGCGCCAAGTTGTTGTTGATCGTCATTAGGGTTTGAAAGTGGTAGCCTTTGCCGATCTTCTTCTGAGCATCTTCAATCGAATCTTTGGCATCTTCGAAAAAGCGAGTCGCCTTTTTGTAATTGGCTTCTTCAGATGCGTAAGCAACCCCGACCATCATCGCAGCGTAGGGACTTTCGGGATGTTGTCGGTGGATTTCTTCTAAAATCTCGCCTACGGCCACTGGGCTTTCTTGATATCGCTGAAGGTGCGGTTGAACCAGATCAAACTGCTCACGATCTCTTTTGATGATATCAATTCCAGCGATCAACCTCTGATCGGTTTCAGAAAGCTTCGACAAAGGAACTTTCAACAGTTTTCCTTTGTCGTTTTTGATCGTGATGGATTCATTGTCTTTCTCGACAAGTTCGCCGTAGGTGCTGTGATTTCCGGATGCGCTTTGCCATGAACGTACAACGTCCTGACATTGGCTCGGCAAACTTAAAACAATCGTCACGAAGAATAACGTAATGACGCAAAGCAGATTTGAAGCTTTGGCGCGATAAAAAAGGAAACTAGTTTTCATATGTTTGCCTGAAAGTGGGCTTTGTGTGAACGTTCATGCTACTTTAAACAACATAACAAATACTTCATTTGGTCGAAAGGAAAATGTTGGAGGCCAGTGATAGCCCGAATCTGGTGGGGAATGAATCTGTAGGCTTTGCGTTCAGGCGGAGGATTGGAGGTTGATCGGGAACGGGAAGGAAAGCGCACAAAAAAAGACCAGCTGTTAAGCTGGTCTTGATTGATCTTTCGACTATCTGGATTCACCGAATCTTAGATTCACTGATCGTAACGAATGGTTAGCTACGTTTGTTCAACAAGTCGACGTAGTCGGACGTAATTCGTAGAACTTCGTCGAGATAGAAATTTCTTTCGATTTCTTTTCCAGATTCAATTTGTTCTTCAAACGTTTTCTCGTCTTCTTTTTCTGCGTTCAATTCCTTGCGGCGCGCCAGGAATTTTTCTTCGTTGAGAGAGACACGCTTAAGATTTTTTTGCTCAACGTAATGAGCGATGCGACGAATCTGTTTTTGGAAATCGTCCGAATCCTTGATCCGACTGTTCGTCTTCTGTTGCAAAGTCTTCTTCATGTCAGCGGAAGCCATTTCCAATTCTGGGAAACTGGCTCGTGAAATCTTGTCAAACTCAACTGGGAAATCAAGGTCCGATTCGCCAACATCCATCTTGTCGCTGATCGATGGAAGGATCAAGTCAGACAGGACTCCACGTTTCTGAGTACTATCGCCATTGGGGCGATAGAACTGCTGCATGGTGATTTTCAACGCACCGTATTTATTGGGAGCATTGCGCAGTTGGTAGACGACTTGGTTCAAGTCGACAAGGCTTTGAACGGTGCCTTTGCCGTGAGTGGTTGTGTCACCAACGATGATCCCACGACCATAGTCCTGCAAAGCGCCGGCAAGAATTTCACTGGCACTAGCGCTGAACTTGCTGGTGAGGACGACGATTGGTTTGTCCCAGGCAGTTCCCGCTTGCTCATCATTGAGTTTGCGAATCTGGCCAGCCGAGTCTTTGACTTGAACAACAGGTCCCACGTCAATGAACAGGCCTGTGCAATCTATTGCTTCGCGCAGGCTGCCTCCACCGTTGCGTCGAAGGTCAAGCACGAGTGCATCGACGCCTTGCGTATTGAAGTCATTCAACAGGCGTTTGACATCGGTGGTCGTGCTGCGGCCTCCGTTCGCACCACTCATGTCCGCGTAAAAGCTTGGCAGATCAATGATGCCGATTTTTCGCGGCGAACCGTCGCCGTTGGTACCTTCTTCGAAAACTTTGCCGCGCGCGGCGCTATCTTCCAGTTTGATTTTTTCTCGGACGATTTCCACCGTATGGAATTCATCTTCATTTTCTGATTGGACTCGCAAGCGAACGACGGTTCCGGCTCGACCACGAATCATGCCAACGACGTCGTCAAGCTTCATACCGATCACGTCGATGAAATCGGTTCCGTTTTTGGCAGCCAATTTGACGTCCAACTGAGCGCCGCTATCGTCGCCCTGCCCGACTTCAATGATTTTGTCTTCGACTTTGATGCCGCCCTGGGTGTCACATGCTCCGCCGGGAACAATGCTCTTAATGACGGTGTAGCCATCGTCAGTAGCCTGCAATGTCGCGCCGATGCCTTCCAATTCCAACTCCATCTGGATCATGAAGTTCTCATAAGTGCTTCGTGACATGTAGGAAGTGTGAGGGTCAAACGATGAAGTCATCGCGGTGATGTACATTTCAACGATATCGTCAGCATCGGTTTGATGCATACGTTTGGCAAACGAGCTGAATCGTTTTCTCAGCTTTTCTTTCGGGTCAACTTTGTCTTTCTTCTTTTTGGTTTCGCCGTTAGCCTCGGAACCCTTGTCTTCGTCCTCGGACTCTTCCTTCGATCCGTCGTCTTTCATGACGAGCAAGTTGTATTTGATCCGCTTACGCCAGGCTTCGAAGGCTTCTTCTTCGTTGGCCGGAAATTCGATGAGATCCGGATCGGTGATCATTTCTTCGTCGATGCTAAAGTCGTACTCTCGATCGACCAATTCGATCGCCAGTTTGACACGTTGATCAACTCGTTCAATAAATCTTTTGTAGACGTTGATTGCGAAGGAAAAATCGCCACGCTTAAGCATGTCGTCCAGATCCTGTTTCCGGCCGGCAAACTCGTCGATGTCTGATTGGAGAAAGTAAGCTTTGGTTGGATCAAGCGATTTAATGAAAGTGTCAAACGCTCGCTGCGACATGGCGTCGTCGAGAGGGAGTTTCGAAAGATGCTCATCCGCCATGATGGAAGCGATTAGTTTTGCAACTCTCTTTTGATCCTTGTTGGTTACGAGTAAGTCATCGCAAGCAGAAGCTTGTTGCTCAATCGCAAAGCCAGTAGTGAGAATCAACGCGATCGCTACCAACCAATTCAAACGCCAACGACAACTTGGGGCGGATACGGTCATTTCGGTTCCTTGTATGAAAAACACTCGTCGCCTGAAATTTCGAAAAATCGAGATCCCAAGTCTGAGCCAAATGATCAGCTTTAATTAATACGCTTCAATTAAAACTCAATAATCGACTGTCAGGTTTTGAGAAAACCAAACCTCACCCAAATTCCTTTCCACATTTGTTACGACAGGAAAAAATAGGGAACGATTATCATGCAAAAACAGGCGTCTAATGTTGAAGTAGAGCCAATTGGATCGTAAAGCCTTCCCCTAGCTTCGGCAATAGCGATCAGGTTTTTCAAATCTTCAGATGGCTTTCAAAAGCCACGTTTTCATGGGGTCATGTGCAAATATAGAAGTTGTTTTGCAGGCCTATGAATTCGAACACTTTGTCGTACATTGCTTTGAGGTACAAATTTGTCGCAAACGACTCTTCCGCGCCAGTCGCCAATCTGAAGACTCGATCCAGGCGGTTGCAGCATTTTGTTTGTACGAACTCTACACCACGAACGTGTAGCAGCTGTTACATTGTCGAATTGATTTCTCGAATAATTGCGAGGTTTCGTGAAAGCAAGCCGTCGCTAAAGGCTGAGAACGCCGCCTTGAGCCATGTTCATGAATATCGAATAAGTTAAACTAGTAGTCACTGTTGATGTCATCATAAATTGGTAGTTGAAGAGCCTCCGATGACCGCAAGACAATTCGTTTTTGAGAAAGTTCCCTGTGCCTGCGTTTTTGATGATGAATGCTGGATCGAATTCCGGCGCCCGATTTGAACTCTCCGAGACCAAAAAGAACTTGATGGGTCGCGATTGGGAGTGTTGTGTCGTACTAAACGATCCGCAGTGTTCTCGAATTCACGCCGAGATCTTTGCCGATGAAGATGGTTGGTGGATCAAGGATAACGAAAGTAGTAACGGTACCTCGGTCAATGGAGCCACGATCAAACGGGCGAAGCTGATTGAAGGAACGCAAATACGCATCGGCGCAAGTACGTTCACGTTCAGCGAAGAGGTTCCCAAGTCCAAGGCTTCGAAATCTGCACCCGACGGCGAGCAACGTGCTTCGGGTTCCCAGACAGTGATTCTGGACGAGTCGATGAACCCGCAAGAAACGGGTCAGTACACTTTGGATTTTTTGAAAGGCCAGAACTGGGGTCAGGACTTTTTCTTTCTGTTTCAATTGAGCGTTAAGTTGTTGGCCGTCGACGACCCGGAACAGGTTGTCTCGATTTGCATGCAACGACTTTTCAAAAGGTCGGAAGCATCGGCGGCAGGATTTCTATGGCTTTCCGACGAAGGTCAGTTGACTCCAAAAATCACGTTTCCTGAAGACAAGGCTGGGAAGCTCAAGATTGATGCCGAGCTAACCCGCCGCGTCGTCAAGCAAAGACACGCGATCCGTGTCGAAGGCGACCGGGATGAAACTGGAAAGTTCTCCGACTCGATCTGTGTTCCATTGATTTCCGATGATATCGTTAAAGGCGCTATTCATCTCTATCGCGATGACAGTTCGTTTCATGAATCGCATTACAAACTTGCTTGTGCTCTTTCCAATATCATGGTTCGCTCGTTGGACCGCGCAAATCGACATAGCTCGTTGAAAGCGGATCACTCGAGTTTGGTCCAAAAATCAGCGACCTTCGACGAATTGCTTGGCGAAAGCCCAAAAATGCTTGAGCTAAAGTCCAGGATTAAGCGCGTGGCCCAAGCCAGCGGATGCGTGTTGATTCGAGGTGAAAGTGGAGCGGGTAAAGAGTTGGTGGCTCGAGCGATTCATCGAGCCAGTCCGCGCAAGGACCGACCCATGCTCAGCGTTAACTGTGCAGCCATCCCTCGTGACTTGATGGAAAGCCAACTGTTTGGTCACAAGAAAGGTGCGTTCACCAGTGCCGACCGTGATCACACCGGCTGGTTCCAACAAGCCGATCTGGGAACATTGTTTCTCGATGAGATTGGAGAGCTAACCCTTGAGGGCCAAGCCAAATTACTTCGTACGTTGGAGGGGCATCCGTTTTTGCCGGTCGGTGGAACCGAAGAAGTTACCGTGGACGTTCGTGTCATTTGCGCGACAAATCGCGATCTCAAAGAATTCGTTGCTGAGAAGAATTTTCGAGAGGATTTGTTTTATCGACTTTCCGTTTACGAGCTTCCGATTCCTCCACTGCGAGAACGTGAATCTGATATTCAAATGTTGATCGATTTTTTCCTCGATCACTTTAAAACTCAGAATGGAAAACAGGATCTCAAGTTATCGAAAGAAGCCCAAACGCGTTTGTTGGGATACCAATGGCCGGGAAATGTTCGCCAACTGCGAAACGTTATTGACAGCGCAATTGTGATGGCCGAAAGCAATGAAATCGGACTCGACGATCTCGGTATTCGTGACGCGACCGATGGAGAGTTTGAAACGCTGCGAATCGATCACTGGGAACGCAAGCTGATCATCGATGCGCTCAAGAGAACATCCAACAACGTGCCCAAATCGGCGGAACTACTGGGTATCAGCAGAGCGACACTGTACCGAAAGATTGAAGAGTACGGGATCGTACGAAAGTAGTCCGGGCAACGCCGCAATTACTTCTTTCGCTTTTGTGATTTTTTAAGACCGTTTTGTCGTGCCTCGCACGCCAGTCGATACGCTTCGTTGTCACCATGCTGATGGACCGAGAATGACTTGGTTCGGCGTTTACGTTTACTGTCGGTCCACTGAGCGACCCAGTACCAATAGTGATACTCGTACTTACCGCGAGAGTCTTTTTGCTTGTGCAAACGCACGCCAACGATGCCAGAGTTGTTGCGCTTTGACGGACGTTCGCTTAGTTCACTGGTCGTGTACTTCGGTTCGTCATTTTCGACTTGATCGCGAAACTTTTTTGCTTCTTGCAACGCGGCTCTTTTGCCCCCATGCTTGGCATCAGCAAAATACATGTGGATCTTTTCGCCGCGACGCTGCAGCCGAACAGACCAACCTCCGTAGGTCTTCCCGTTCTCACCTTGCGTGTCGATACGTGAGATATTCCGTTTCGGATTTTTGCGTGGCATCTAAAAAACAAAAATGGAATTTGGCATACGTTAGTTGCAGAAAATAGCCGCAGATTGGTGAGAGATAAGATGAGATCGGCAATTATAGCGTAAGTTCTGTGCTGGCGATACGCCGTTTGGGGGGTGTGTGGCGTGGCGTTTTTTGGTGCTTGTTTCGCCTAATCCGTTTGGGCCCAAACTTTGAAGTTCGCCAAAGAAGACATCTCGCCGGACTCGCAAAGACACTCAAGATTGCGGCTCTGAGTTTCTGCCTTCAATCAAGCGACTTACTGAGCTGAAGTTCGGAAGCCTTCGGGGCCGCCAGAAATTTGCTTCCCTGGGCTTAAGGGCCAGCTCGCCATTTTGAAACCTTTTTCATGCAGCCAATTCTTGATCTCTGCATGTTCGGAAAAGCTATCGGGATAAACCCAGATGGAAACGGTTGTCGATGCCGGTTCATAGCCTCTTAAAATCGAATTCCATTGAGAGTTTTGTGTTTGTCCGGATAGGGCATCGCCAACCGTTTCGCCTGCCGACCGATTTACCGGATGAAGAACGAAACGTTTGAAACGTACCGATCGCTGTCCCGGGGATGGGGACGAATTTCGCGACGTCGGAAGATCGTTGGCCTCCAATTCGTATTGCATTCGGAAGTTTCCAATCGGTCCGACTGTTTCCAACGTAGCGTTGGAGTGCATCAATTTTTCGGCTTTGAATTTCCATTCGGATTTCATTCGCTCGATCAGCTCATCCATCGGGACGTACGAAATTTTTCCGTCGGCGAGACGAAAATGAACTTCTTTAGAAAACACGGTTTCGGCGATCGGATTAGGGTAATGATCGATCGTTTCGATTTCCGGTTGGCTAAAGCTAACCTGAATCGCGGCAGTCTCTTTTTCAATTTCGCTCAACTCAAACGCGAGTGCCGCGCGTTGGTTTTGCAGACTGGCTATTTCCTGGCCTTTTTCATCAAGCTCCGAACGGCGTTGGTCAATTTCTCGCTTGATCATTTCCGTCCGCAACAACAAAGCGTGTCGAATTTCAGCTTTCTGCGCAGCGAGAATTTCCTGTTCGCGAATTTGTAATTCCAAATCTTCGTTGTCTGCCTTAAGTTTCGTGGCGACATCCGATGACGATCGAATTTGTTGTGTTAGTTGTTCAACAAGTTGAGCATGTGCTTCGATGTCGGGCGCGTCGATGGTTTCGACTTGCGCTTTTTGGGTTTGTGTTTGCCACGCGGATTTGGCTTGAGCGCCGACAACGACGACAAGGATAATTAGTACACCGACAAGGTTGGCGATAATGTCGAGAAACGAATCCTGTCCAACTGAAATATTGTTTTGGCTCATTGTGTCACCTGCTCAAGCCCCAAGCCGCTATGGTCAAGCAAAGCTTTGAATTGTTGGAAGGACTGTTCCGCGCCGTTTCTTACGGTGACTCGTAAATCGGGTTTCCAGTAAGCGTTGCTTCCTGCGATACCCCAGGACTCAATTCGATTCCAAGTTTCATTGACCAATGCGTCGACCGTCGAGACGGGATCTCCTTGGAACAAGATTTCAGTCGGTTTGCCAGTCGCATTCTGCACAATGAATCGATCGTGTTGACAGATCACCCGAACCGGGCGGACGTAACCTGTGGCTCCGGAAGTTTGCGTTGGCAATGCCCAGTTGGTTCCACGTCGGGCAGCCAGACTTTCTTTGGGTGCCGGTGCCGCGTTGGGCGAGGAGATTTTTGATGACCCGCTTCCATCGCCAAAACTATTGGCTGCAGCCGTGGCGGATTGCTGATTGTTTTGGTTTGCTTGACGGCCACTGGTTGATTGGTTTGACGAGTTGTTCGACGATCTCTCAAACGAAGCTTGCTGAGTGTTGTTTGAGTCTAGTGCTTGGTTCGCGTAACCTGCGTTGCGAGAGCCTGTGTTGCTCGTGCCATTTGAAGATCCGTTCGCAAAACCAACTTGTCCGTTTTCAGCGACGAATCCACCACGCGAACCTGAAACGCGAAACCCAGGTCGTTGATTGGATCCAGTTTGGCCAAATCGATCACCTCGTCCGGCGCTTCCGTTGGCGGTCGCCATCGCTCTTCTGGCGGCAATGGCTCGTTGTCGCCGGCGTGATTCAGCAATCGCTTTTTTGATTTCCTCTGCCAATTGAGGGTCGGGTGTCCCAAAGTCGATGGGCAAATTAGCTTCAACCAACTCATACCCAAATTCGTCGTCCCAACTCGTCATGGCTCGGCGCGCGAGCCCGTAAGTCGCCGCTCCGTCAGATCGAACCACCAACAACGGGTAGGGTTTTTCAGTTTCTTTGGCAAGTTTGTATTTTTGGAAGTAGCTACGAACGGTCAGTAGTGCCGCGTCAAGCATGTTTCCGGTTTCGATCGGCGGGATGAAATCGGTTTGAGCCAATTCAATTCCGTGCGGCTGAAGAATCAGTTTGTCTTTTGTACATTCAACAAAAATTGGGCGACGCAACGTCCCGCCTCGACCACGGTAAGGCTGAATGCTGTATTTTTTGCTGGGAGTTTTTTGAGATTCGATTCGCTTGGCGTCTCGCTTTTCTTTTGCCGTTGCAATCTGCTTTTTCAATTGCCCGAGAGCGGATTGGTCGATCGGCTCGCTAGTTGAATCGGTCTCGGCTGTTTGCAATCGTTCATATTCTTCGAGCAACCGGCGGGCTTGTTGATCGCTGGTGCGAAGGTCAGCCTCAATATGAGCACGCCGTTGACGAGCATCTTCCAACCTCCGCAACGCATCGGGGCGAACTTCCTGAATTCCCTCAATTTGTGTATTTCGCAAATCGACCAGATCGTTCAGGTGTTCAATTTCCTGTTGCTGTTTTTCAATCAGGGCTTCACGAGATTCCCGTTCTTGCGTGTTGGACGCGTGTGCACTTTTGACTTGCGTGTCGGCGGATTTCACAGCCAGTACAAGCAGTACGATCAACACACCGAGCGTGCAAATAAGAACGGCGAGAAAGGGAAACAGCGATACCGAGAGCTGTTCGCGGTGTCTTCGCTTGCGGTTCATGCGACCTTTTTGTCTTTTTTCTTGAATCGATCGACGAAAGCGACGTCAGCTTTTTTATCCGTCGGTTCGGCTGGCGGCGACTGAGCCGAGTGGTTTTCGGCCATTTGATTAACAGCTTGCGCCGGCCAGGAGACTTCGGGGTTAGGATCGGGCGTGGAAGGATTCGAATCAACAATAGCAGCGGAGACTTCCTCAAAGTCGACTTCGCCTGACACTAGATCTTCAAGGTCTTTGGGTTGGATTGAGACTAGCGACAAGACAGATTTTTGATTGAGTTCGACCAAGCTATCGGACTTGGGTCGCACAAGCGTTACATCAGCGTCAGTGGACAGCTCTTCTTTACCACTGCGGATGTTTTCAACAAATGCGGCGGTGTCTCGAGAGTGCGAAGCGAGGTCCTGCAGCATCTTTGCATTTGAAATTGACTTGGAAAGTTCCGTCAGCACATCGTGTGTCCTAACCGTTGCTTTCATGGCTTTTTCATGCTCAGCCATTGCCGATTTAAATGTTCCGCTGTCTTCAGCCTTTTCGAGAATCGACTTTACAACGGTGGTCTGTTCAGCAAGTTGTTGTTGATACTTCTCCATCTTGCGAGCGTTATCGGATAGCGTCACTTGCCATTGTTCCCAGCGATTGGACATCGACAAATCGGCTTTCTCGATCGACTCGCCTAGATAATGAGCCAGGCTCGCGACATTCTCGTCCAATGACTCGGTCAATCCAGTACGGACGATGTCGCTGGTTTGTGAAAGTGATGCAGTCCAGGCTTCCTCTGCGGCGCGAATGCTCTTTCGCCAAATCTCAGTTTGTTCGGTTGCTGAATTTTTCAACGCGTCCAAAAAGGCTGCGTTCGGCGAGCCAGCAATACCGGCGGCAGTCAAATCGAACTGGCGCGCAATTTCTGATTGCGATCGTTGATCAACCATTATCAACAATTGTGACTCGAATCGGTCCACAAGAAATAGCACAAACATCAGAACCATCGACAACGTCAACGCCAACGCGGTGGTATCAAAAGCGACGTAAAGGCTTGATCGAAGCCCATCCATCATCTGTTGAAAGTCGTTCTCAGGTCCAACGGCGATCCCGCCGAGCGCTTGCGAGATACCGAGAACGGTTCCCAAAAAGCCCAGCATCGGTGTGGCCCAAATCAAAATACGGACCAGAGAGTACCGTTGCTGTTGACGATCAAGATCGATGTCAGCGAGGTATTTCATTTCATCTTCGACGCCAGCGACAGAGCCGGTTCGATAAATGTAATGTAAAGCGTTTACCAAACGATTCCACAAATAGTGCTGATGAACTCGCTTGGGCAGGTCAAGCAAATCTTGCCCGAGATCGATTGCTCGATCCGCAGCATCAACCGGCGTTTGACTTGAGTTGTCACTCGAACTTCTATCTGTCGTCTCACGTTGTTCTGGAACTTGGAGCGAGATTCGCTTTTCCGATCCGAACTGATTGAAGATATTGTTTGCAATCACCAACAAAGAAGCGGCACCGACGAGAAACATTGCCACGGTGACTTTCGAAACCGGGTGGCCTGTCAAATAACGAAGTGTCAATTCGTCGGTGATGACTTGGCGGTCAATCAGAGTTTGCAGCCCAAAGTAGAGACTCATCCCAAGGCAGACTGGAACCACCAGTGATGGAAGAACGGCGATCCAACTCGTAGAGCGTTTCACTGGGTCTTACACTTGACGTTAGGACAAATTTCAGGACACAACGACGACGGATGGCGCATACGTTTGTACGCGCTCACATCCGATTAGTTCGGGCTCAAAGACAACCGCGAGCCATCTTTTGTTGCCCGAATCATCGAAAATATCGAAATTTCTTCACCAAACGGACTCGTTTGCCAGATCCGAAAATTTTGCCAAAGTCTGCCGCTCGATGGAGACGATAACGAGCAAACACTGGCACCGCGTTTTCGCGTATCCCAGGGGGGTAAGCCCGACTCGGTCACTGATCGGTCGGGTTTTTTCATGCGCTTCGAGTGATTCTGGCAACCCGCCGGGACAGCCAACAATGACTGCTTGCTATGCTATCTATTAGTCTTCAAACGCAGACGCAACGATATTTCACGCGAATTAAATATGGCTTGGCTACGACTCCTCCGAATTGCAAACTTGCCCTCCGCGATTTCGAATATTCTCGTCGGTTTTTTGCTGGCCAACAGTTCGTGGCAGCCTTCCATTGAATTGTTCCTGTTGATTTTGAGTTCCGCCAGTTTGTACTGTGCCGGCATGGTCCTCAACGACGTGTTCGACTTCGATCGAGATTTGCAAGAGCGTCCCGAGCGCCCGTTACCTTCGGGACAAATCGATCGCCGTCTCGCCCGCATCGTTGGATTCGGATTGCTGGTCGATGGAGTCATCTTGGCGCTGGTAGTCGGTTACTTGAGTAGCGGGTCTTCGGGCGCGATGTTGACCGGCGGAGTTGCAACGGTGTTGGCGATTTGCGTCTACCTTTACGATGGCCCCCTAAAGCGGACTCCGATCGCGCCTTGGTTGATGGGGTTTTGTCGCACGTTGAATATTCTGTTGGGCGCGTCAACAGTGAGTGCGGTCGTGATCCCAGGTTCGGGAGAGCCAGTTGTCGCGGCATGGGCGGGAGCTGAGATTCCAAATATTGTTTATTGGGTAGCCGTCTCGGTTGGTATTCTGATCGCCGGTGTAACATTGCTTGCCCGCAATGAAGCTCAGGAAAAGCAAAGTCGTCCGAAGCTAATGTTTGCATCGCTCGTGATTTTTGCGGGGCTGGTTGGATTGGCAACAGCCGTCTATTGCCCCCAGCCGGGTATTGAGCTTTCGCGGAAAGTTAGCCAGTTCTTTCCATTCGTGATCGCCGTCGTTTCAATTACCGTTCTTCGCAGGACGTTGATTGCGGCTTCGACAGGAGATGCGAAATCTGTCCAGACTGCAGTAGTTGCGATCTTGAAAAGTTTGATCCTGTTCGACGCATGTGTCACCTTACTTGCCTGCGGTGACAATTTTTTCTATCCATTGGTCGTGGTAGGGCATCTCATTCCTGCGTTATTCGTTGGCCGCTGGATTCGTGGCACTTAAGCATTAAACGATGGCAGGTTGAAACAAGGATCAACGCCAACGACAATCAGTATTCTGTCACCCGCCCCCGCAAACCATCACTGGTATCCATGATTCTAGGCTACAACACAAACGGGCTTGCTCACCATGATCCGTTTGACGCATTGAAACTGCTTGCGGAAACCGGCTACCGCAGTGTTGCCTTGACGGTTGACCATGGTTGGTTGAGTCCGCGAGACGTAAACCACAAAGTCCAGTTGCAGGAATTGAAAGCATCGATCGATGAGTTAAACCTTGGCACGGTCATCGAAACCGGCGCCCGTTTCTTGTTAGATCCAAACACCAAGCATGCGCCAACATTGCTTGATGATGACCCGATCGAAGTCGGACGAAGGATTGACTTTTTGAAATATTGTATCGATGTAGCGGAGGAGTTGGGCAGCGGATGTGTTTCGATGTGGTCGGGAGCCAAGCCGCAGGAGCTTTCCTTTACCGATGCGATGTCTCGATTGGTTATCGGTTTACGGGAAGTCTGCGAGTATGCAGAAGAGCGAAAGGTCGATATTGGATTCGAACCGGAACCGGGAATGCTGATCGATACGACGGGCCGATTCGAGCGAATGCTGCATCTGTACGATTCACCGCGATTGAAAATGACGTTGGACATCGGGCATCTTTTTTGTTTGAGCGAATTACCGATCGCCCAGTACATTGAAAAATGGTCAGATCGAATCATCAACGTTCATATCGAAGACATCAAGGCGGGAGTCCATGAGCACTTAATGTTTGGCGAAGGACAAATTCATTTTCCACCCGTCATTGAATCGTTGGTTTCGGTCGGGTATGACAAAGCCATCCATGTTGAACTTAGCCGGCACAGCCACAATGCGGCAGAAATTGTGCGCCGAGCTTTCGAGTTCTTGAATCCTATTATCGAAGACGCGAAAGCGAACCAGTTTGATGTCTAAGTATTTGATTTTTCTAACGATTCCCGGCTTGCGAAACGTTGACCTTCCTGACATGCCGAACTTGACGGCGCTGTGCCAAGGCGGTGACCAGAAAACCTTGGATCACACGTTTCCGTGTGTTACATGGCCCGGACAGTCCAATATGCTGACTGGAAAGACGCCTGTTGATCATGGTGTTGTGGCCAATGGGTTTTATTGGCGCGACAAACGACAAGTCGAAATGTGGACAGCTTGGAATGAAGTCATCGACCAGCCGCAAATATGGGATACGCTTTCATCGCGCTCAACAGACTCCAATCGTTTGACTTCAGCGGCCTGGTTTCCGATGCTCAGCAAGGGATGCGGCGCGGACTACGTTTGCATGCCTGCTCCGATTCACAAACCTGACGGCAGCGAAGACTTGTGGTGCTACACCAAGCCACAAGAATTTTATGGTGAGTTGCTGGAAAATTTTGGTCACTTTCCGCTGAAACATTTCTGGGGACCGTTGGCGAATATTAAATCGAGCAAGTGGATCGCCGATTCTGCGGTTGTTGCCGCGAAGAAGTTCAAACCCAACTTTTTCTACATCTATCTACCGCATTTGGATTACGCCGCTCAGAAGTTTGGCCCTGACAGCGAACAGGCTCGCGCTGCGGTTGTTGAGCTGGACGCGCTAATTGGCGAGTTGGTGACCGGAATGGAGCAAGCCTATGAGCAACCGGAGTGGATGATCGCCAGCGAGTACGTGATCACCGATGTGAACCATGTCTGCTATCCGAACCGTGTGCTACGAGAAGCAGGTCTGTTAAAAGTTCAACTTGATGATGACGGATTGGAAGTAGTTGACTTTGAGACCAGCGACGCATGGGCGTTGGTCGATCATCAATTCTCGCATGTCTTCGTGCGTGATTCTAAACCAGAAATAACAAACAAGGTCCAGGACTTGTTTTCGACCGTTGACGGAATCGAGAAAGTTCTCGTTGGCGGACATCGTGAAAGCCTGGACCACTCGCGCAGCGGAGACGTCGTGTTGGTTTCTTCTGCCAAAAGTTGGCAAGCATATTACTGGTGGCTGGAAGATGCAAAAGCGCCGCCGTTTGCGCGCACCGTCGACATTCACAGAAAACCGGGCTACGATCCGGTTGAACTTTATTTCGATATGGAAACGATGACCGTTCCGTTGGACGCGGCTCTAATCAAGGGTTCCCACGGAGTGGCTTGGACAGGGGACGACTGCCAAGGCGTGCTCATGAGCAATCGAAAAATTGAGTTTTCGAGTGCGGTAGTAAAAGACACCGACGTCGCGGACATCGTGTTAGCGAAGTTTTGAATTGGACTTATATTTCATATCAACTTGATTTCATATTCGGGTGCCATGCTTCACGCTTGCGCGAGCATGCTCGACTGAAGAGAGCTTTTCCAGTGTTCAATTCATGGCCATGCTTCGCGTGACCAGGGCACCTAACCCAGTAATTGAGCTGCGATGGAATAGAAATACTAAGGCCCGACGACTTCGCAGCCTTTTGGAGCCAGCAAATCGTCCAGATCAAAGTAAGCGTCTTCGCTAATATTCGTATGGCTGATGTTCAAGTATTTCAAATTCGTCAGCTTGGACAGCGACTCAACATTCTCATCGCCAATCTCATTGGACCCAATGTGCAGCCACGTCAACTGCGGCATCTGCTCCAACAAGCCAACTGATTCGTCCGAGATCGCTGTCTTGTCGAGATTCAACCATGTAAGTTTCTCGAGCCCGACAATTCCCTCAACTGCTTTGTCGCTAACTTTCGTTGTCCACAGGTTCAGCTTCGTTAGCTCTTTCATCGCAGCAAAATGCTCTCCCGAAGCATCTGTAATTCCCGGCGCGTTGGCTTCGCTCAAGTCGAGCGCTCGCAAGCTTTTTAAATTGACAAGATGGCCAACACCTTCGTCAGAGACTTTCGTGTTTCGTAGATTAATGGTTGCCAGCCTTGGAAGTTTTGAAAGGGCTTCGACGCCTTCATCTCCGATGGAAGTTCCAAACAAATGAATCTCTTTCAATTTGGCTAACGGCGCAAGCTTCTTAAGTCCTTCGTCCGTGACTTTGGTGTAATTCAAACCAAGCACCGAAAGGTTTTTCATTTTGGCAATCGAATCAAGGCTCTGATCACTGATTTGCCCACCCCAGACTTTCAAAAAGCTCAAATTGGGAAGGGCTGCCAAATCTTCGATCGCCATATCGGAAATTTGGTTGTCCGTCAGATCAAGCGCACGAAGCGTTTTCAAGTTTTTGAGATGTGAAACACCCTTGCTCGTGAGCCTCGTTTGGCCGCAGCGAATCTGTTCAAGTTTCGGAAACTCAGACAGGACTTTCATGCCGTCATTCGAAATGCCGGACCGGAAGAGTTGCAGGAAAGTCAAATGTTCCAGCTTTTTTAACTGTTCCAAATCTTTAAGCGTCGGGGAAGATTTTTCGATGTCCAGCCGCTTAACGCCCGCGATTTTTGAAATCAACTCAAACGATTCCGAGTCGAGGGTTGGGCCGTTGAGTGTTAAGCGATCGATCGAGCCAAAAGGCGGTAGCGTTCTTAAGACATCATTGGTTTTGCGAATCTCGGAGAGATCTATTTCGGTGATTCTGCCACGATCCGTTTTCACGACGAATCCACCGGCTGACTCGACTGATTCAATCAGCTGATTTAGCGCTTCTTTGTTGAGGCTTGGTTTCAACTCAGCCGATGAAGTCTCACTTGATGACGAAGACCGAAGGCTATTGTTTGGCGCATCTGCATTTGGCTGATCGCTGTTGGATGGGCCGCTCTCAAGTTGGCTTTCCAGTTCCTCAACTCGCTCTTCCAACTCTTTCAATTTTGCTTTGACAATCAACGGATCGTAGTTGGTCGTTTCGCAACCGACGCTCGTCAGCAAGCCGAACACAACGGCGATAGAGAAGCCGAACGTCAGTGTAGATTTGGCAGCCAGTTTTAGATTTGGCGTGGCGAAGTCAACGCCGCGGAATGGTTGGGTGTCGATTTGCATGTTCTCAATGTTTGGTTCGTGTTTGAAAGTCTGCCTGCAGAAGTTGCGAGACCGGACTATTTTAACAGAGACCCGCGAATGCTTCTGCGGGCATGACGAACTGTTTTATGAGTTTGAATCGGCTCGTTTCTCGGTTTTTGGTTTGTCATTCACGCCAACAAGGCCCGCGTTTACAGGCGATTTCACGCCGTCAAGTTGGGCCAATCCGCAAATCTTGCCAGCGCGTTAAACCTTCCTCACACGGCATCACAGGAACCTTGCGTTGGTTTTTAACGTTTGTATCAGTTGTTTCCGAATTAACGAATGAGCCGACAATATGATTCTACGAATCCGGAACGCCGATGAACCAGTCAATTTGCAATATGTTATTTCGATGGATCGCATGTGCGGCGGTATTGCATTTTGGAGTCGATACTACGCTGGCGCAAGAGTGGCTTCATCCCGACAATGTCCAACCATTGCCGCAATACCAACCAAGCCAACCTGCTCGGTATCCACTCATCGACGATCCTGGATCGATTCCTGACACCGCGGCCAACGTCGAGAATACAATTCCCAGATCGAACTTGTCTGGTGACCGGTTGGCGCCCAATCCGTTAAAGTCAGGTGAGTTGAGTTCCTCATTAGGAACTTCCAGCGCTGGCTCTGACTTCAAGCCGTTGCCTTCGCCAGCATCGCAAGAATCAAACAGTAAAAAATTTAATCCTCCATCCAGTGCTGTTCGCCCTTTGCCGCCGACCCCTCCCAAGGTTGAGAAACAAAAGAAAAGTCCTGGGTCGAAAGCGGATCAAACGAAAGCAAAAAAGGACCAAGCCAAATCGAAAAAGGATGCCGAGAAAGAGCCAGCCGCTCCCTATTTGACTTATGATATTTATCGAGATCGAAACGTTTACCCGATCGATCCTCGCAAGCCCAATTCACCATGCACTGCCGGGGCCAGTTGTTCTTGCTCGCGAAGCGGCCGTAAAATTCCTGGGCTTCACGGAAGACCTTATCAAGAGAAAGAGCCGGGCGCTTGCCAGTGCGGCGACAGAAAATTCGCCATGAAGCATCCACATTTTTCGGTGTATTGGCCTCGACCGTTTTCCGCAAACATGGATGATCGCCATCCTGAGAGAGCTGCCGAGCGTTACCAACCTTGTCAAAAGAAACGGATCGTTGATGCGTTTGATCATTTGGCGAATTTCAAATTGGTCAACTATTCTCGCAAAGACAACGGCCACTGTGGAACAAACGCCGACCCCTATGGCTGCCTTGGAGAAAGCAATCAGCTGAATTCAATGGTGACGTCGATCCCGGCTGAGGTTCATGATTCCTATGGTCTTGGCTTTCAGGAGACTGAGCCGAATTGGTCTCAGGAGCCAGTTTACTCACAGCCCGTCATGAGCCAGGAATTTGTTCCAAATCAAATTCCAATGCAGTATCCGACTTTGGATCGATATCCCATTCGGTAAATCCTTTCGGTATCCCAATCGTTAAGCGATGGGCGCTACGTGACGAGCAAAGACAGGACTTGCTCGTGCAACAGTCCATTGGTTGCAAACGCGTCGCCTGAATCGATGCGAGAACGACCTTCCCAATCGGTGAACGTCCCACCGGCTTCTTCGATAATCGGTTGGACGGCCGCCGCGTCCCAGATGTTAAGCTCAGCATCGATCATGATCTCAACTCGGCCCGTTGCCACCAGCATGTAACCGTAGACATCGCCCCAAGTCCTGGCAAAGTAGCAATGCTCAACCAAATTTCGATAGACTTCACGGGCGTCTACTTTTCGGTTGCTGAACCCTTCGGCTTCGGACGTCACGATCACCGCGTCCTGAATGTTGGACGTTTTGGAAACCTGCGCGCGAAACGGTTCGTTGTCGCGACGAAACGCCCAGGCTCCGTTTCCTCGCATCGCGTGGATGCCTTCGTCGAGTCCAGGAAAGTAATTGGCACCGATGAGCGTTTTACGGTCTGACTGGGATTGGCCAGCCGCTCCCCAATCGACCGCGACCATGGTTCCGTACAGCGGAACACCTGAAATAAAGGACTTCGTTCCGTCAATCGGATCAAGAATCCATCGAAAGCCCGAACTGCCTTCGGTGACGCCAAACTCTTCCCCGACAATTGCGTCATCAGGAAAGTGATCTCGAATGACTTCCCGGAGATGAGTTTCTGATTCCTTGTCCGCGATCGTCAGTGGAGAATTGTCGGCTTTGCGGATGACGTCAAAGTCGTCTGTTTGAAAATAGTTGAGCGTAAGCTTGCCCGCCGAAATCGCAATTTGCTGCGCAACTTCGTAGCGTCTTTGGGTTTCAGCTTGATCCACTGGTTACTCGGAAATTGTTTCGGTTGATGGAACTTCAGTATCAGAATTGGCTTCCGATTTTTCACCAGGAGGCTGCATAAAAAGCGCATGCAGAAAAAGCATTCCCGCCCCAGTCACCAACAGCATATCGGCAATATTGAAATTCGGCCAAGGGTCAAACATTCTCGGTCCGCCCTGAATGCGGAACAGAATCCAATCTCGCACATTGTCTCGAATCGATTCCGGGTAAGTCGCTAACGCTCCAAATCCAAGTCGATCGTAGAGGTTTCCGAGAATGCCTCCAGAAATCATACCCAATGCAAACGTTAGCCAGCGATCAAAGGCGGCTTTGAAAATAAACAACCAGGCAAAAACGCAGACTAACGCAAAGATCGAGAAGATGGCGAACAGCCAGCTGAGTCCTTTTCCCATTCCAAACAACGCGCCGGGATTGGTCGACGTCTGCACACCGAGTACTCCTTCAATCCACCAAAAACCTACGGGTTGCGCGTAATTTTGTTGTGCAATTTCCGGATCGAAATAGTGCGTAAAGCAATAGTTTTTGGTCCACAGGTCAAGCCCCAACCCAACAATCAAGAGACCAAAAAAAAGGACGTATCGATTGAAAGGCAATCGTACGTCCATTTTATCTAAGTCTGACCGAACGGGTTCGTTCGTCGGATTGGTGTTTTTAATAGTTTTCTTCTTCGAGTTCACTTGCACATTTCACGCAATGGGGCGTGTATGGAATGGCTTTAAGCCGGGTTTTTGGAATCTTGCCTGAGCATTCCAGGCAAAAACCATAGGTCCCATCTTCAGTCCGTTCAAGTGCAGATTCGACTTCACCAAGTACTTCGCCTTCACTGTTCATGAGCAAAATCGTGTTGTCTTGCTCAAAAGTGTCGCTTCCGAGATCAGCCATATGGCTGGGAACCGCTGAAGACGCAGCACTTCCTCCATTGGCTGCCAAAGCAGCATTAGCCAAAGTCGTAACGTCGCCCCGCAATCGAGCGCGGAGCACTATTAAAAGTTCTTTATAAGGCTTGATTTCAGCCTTTTTAAGCTTTGCCATCTATTGTTCCTTTCATCCGCAGATTTCTGCAATCCGGTTGGGTTTTGCATCAACCTCCGAAAGCGTGACATTCTATGGAGGGTGAAGCTAGCCGTCAAATTGATCACCCCTATTTGACGTAACCTCTTTTACATCAATTGTTTACAGCATCACATTGTTCGTAAGACCTAGCTAGTTCTTTCGAAAAAACTCGGTATTACTTCCAATTTCGGAGGTTTGGTATGTATTGGTACGGCTTGAACGCAGCTTAGGTTTCCGATTTTGCCTCAGAATACCCTGATTTTGGATGGGATTGTCCTGCTTGGGAAACGAATGCTGCATTCAACTCGCTTATGGGACGCCAATAACTGCGCGTTCGTTCACAAAAAAATCGATTTGGCTCACTAGTTTCTAGATTAAACACCCCAGAAATTAGCCAATCGCAACTGCGTTTGACGAAGCGAACGACTCTTGTTCCGCAGATGACTGCTTGAATTATCTTAATGACTTGCGCCGTCAAACGGATTGCGTAGAATGCTATCTCATAAGCAATTCAAATGAGAGCAGATATGTCAGAAATCAACATCGCAATCAGCGGCGCCGCAGGTCGAATGGGCCAGCGACTGATTGATCTTGGCAGCCAGGATCCGGCACTAAAAGTGATTGCTGCGATCGATCATCCCGATCATCCGCAAGTCGGAACCGATGCCGGAATGCATGCGGGTATTGGAAACATTGGTGTGTCAATTTCGCCAGAGATCGATTCGTCTGCTGATGTGGTCATTGATTTCTCGACCCCCGAGGGCGCCGAGAAAGCGATTCGTTTTTGTGCACAACACAAGAAGCCGCTGGTAATGGCAACGACAGGACTAGAACCTGAAATCATTGAGCTGCTCAAGAATTCGTCACATGAATTTCCTGTCGTCTGGGCGCCAAGCATGAGTTTGGCCGTCAACCTGATGATGAAAGTCACCGAGTTCGTCGGCACCGCGTTGAAGGATCACGCATCAGGTGTCGACGTCGAAATCATTGAGCGTCATCATCGCTTCAAGGTCGATTCGCCAAGCGGCACTGCACTCAAGTTTGGGCAGATCGCGGCTGATGCGATGGGCATTTCGAATCATCAACACGGTCGAGAAGGAATTCTTGGTCAGCGTCCGCGTGACGAAGTTGGTTATCACGCGATTCGTGCAGGTGACGATCCGGGGCAGCACACGATACTCTTTGGCATGATGGGAGAGACGATTGAGCTGAGAGTGGCGGCTTCGAATCGAGATTGTTATGCGCTTGGTGCGCTGGCGGCAGCCAAGTACGTGGTGCAACAGCAGGCTGGACTATTCAATATGTACGATGTGCTTGGATTGGATAATTAACGATGGCCAAATGCGACGAAGGGTACTTGTGCGGCGTATGCGGCGAAGACGTGGCTGAAATTGTTGACAGCGATTTGTACCTTCGGTACGTCACGGGAATGCTTGATCCGGAACTCCTGCACGCGACTCCCGAAAGACATATTCGCTGTAATCCGCTGCTGGCTCAGTTCATCGTCGATCCCAATTTTGAGCCGGTAACGGTAGATGATGAATTCGCAAAACATCATCTAGATTCGCAACATGTTGCCGAACGAGAAAAGCTTGTTACACGTGGCTGGCAGCGGCTAAAGGAAATTAAAAGCCTTGGCGAAGTATCAATTCTCGAATTCCCGCTTCCCGAAATTATCGAAAAGATGAAGCGAGAATCGTAGCGAATCGTGGAACCTACGAGCCACTAATTCTTGTACAAGTCGTCGTAATCGATTGTCGCTTCGCCTATCACGGTTCCATCGAAATCACGGTAAATGATTTTCATAGTAACGCCTTTTTCAAACAGAATTTTTGATTTAGGATCGGCGCCGAAAGTGTTGATCATGTTTGCTTTGAGCACCGTGGACGATAGATCAGCGTGATCAACATCTGCTCCATTGCTAAGGACGTATTCGGTAACCATGCCGTTTTTTTCGCCATCCTGATACGCTTTGTAATCCGAGAGCACGCCGTCCGCTCTTTCGAGCATCGTTGCCCGACTTGAATTCGCGGCGTTGATCATCGTTGTAAGAATCGGGTCAAGGCTTTGCTGTGCGGTTGTGTTCGCACCTTCATCGGATTCGTGTTCCGCATTATCTGCAACAGCCGCATTTGAGTTGTCAGCGGCGGTTTGATCCAGTGTCGACTGCTGCTGGCAGCCAATACTCAGAATCATCAAGCTGCAAACAATTAACTTGCAGTAAACGGGAATCGTGAATGTTCGATGCATGGCGCCACTTTCTTGCAAATGTCTGGCTGAGCCCGTTCTAAACTGAAATAATAGTGGCCCTATTGTATGTTTGCCGCACCGCATCAATGCAGCGATGGCAGTACATGATTGCCGTCACTGCCAAGTGGAAGCTCTTTCGACCAGACCGCATCGCCCAATCTTAACGGTGCAAACAGGTGCGGAAACAACTCACCACCCCGAGACGGTTCCCACTTGAGGTTTTCCCCAAGTCGACTTGTTTCGACTGCGATCAGCATCAAATTAGAGACTCCGGGAAAGTGCAATCGCAATGTTTCAGCGACTTGTTCATCGGTCGAGAAATGGATGAACCCGTCCGTTAAGTCAACTGCTGCGCCGTCGAAGCGGCCTGCTTCGATGGCTTGGTGCCAATTTTCCCGCTCAACGATTTTGTAGATCAGTGAGTTTTTTGATTCTTCATTCATCAGAGATTCTGTCTTCCTTGCCGAAGCCGTGTATTAACGCAGATTGATGTAAAGCCACGCAGATTGATGTAAGCCGATGGTCTCTTGATCATCGGCAGCTCGTCCACAACGATTCTATTCCTGCACTGCAGGTTGAGTTTCGCCGGCTTCAAGTGGAACCAATTCTCCTGATTCCGCAGCGATCTTGCGAATGTCTTCCGTGATTTTCATTGAGCAATATTTTGGTCCGCACATTGAGCAGAAGTGAGCACTTTTAAATGTATCCTGCGGCAATGTTTCGTCGTGATACGCTTTTGCCGTGGCTGGGTCAAGCGACAAACGAAACTGCTCATTCCAATCAAACTCAAAACGGGCTTTTGAAAGCGCGTCGTCTCGGTCCTGGGCTCCCACACGACCACGCGCAACGTCCGCAGCGTGGGCCGAGATCTTGTAGGCGATCACGCCTTGCTTGACGTCTTCGTTGTTTGGCAAACCAAGATGCTCTTTCGGAGTCACATAGCACAACATCGCTGCGCCGTGCCATCCAGCCATCGCGGCGCCGATTGCGCTGGTGATGTGATCGTAGCCAGGGGCCACGTCAGTGACCAACGGGCCAAGCACATAAAAGGGAGCACCGTTGCAGATTTCGATTTGACGTTCGATGTTCATCTGGATTTGGTGCATCGGAATGTGGCCCGGTCCTTCGACCATGACTTGCGTTCCGTTGTCCTGACCTCGTTTTGTCAATTCACCCAAAACATCAAGCTCAGCAAATTGTGCCTCGTCGCTGGCGTCGGCAATACTACCCGGACGCAACCCATCGCCAAGACTCCACGTCACGTCGTATTGTTTCATGATGTCGCAAAGATCATCGAACGCTTCGTAAAGCGGGTTTTCTTTGCGGTGTACCATCATCCATTTGGCGATCAACGATCCGCCGCGAGAAACAATGCCTGTCACACGTTGCGTTGTCAGATGGAGGTGCTTCATCAGCACGCCGCAGTGGATCGTCATGTAGTCGACACCCTGTTTGGCTTGATGCTCGACCATGTCAAGGAAATGTTGGGCACGCATGTCTTCGATGTTTCCGCCAAGCTCTTCCAGCATCTGGTAAATCGGAACGGTTCCGATTGGAACTGGCGATGCATCAATGATTGCGGCGCGAATGTTATCAATGTCTTTGCCGGTAGAAAGATCCATGACCGTGTCGGCACCATGGTGGACCGATGTATGCAGTTTTTCGAGTTCGCCGGCGATGTCGCTGGTGACAGCGCTGTTGCCGATGTTGGCATTGATTTTTGTTTTCGAGGCGATGCCAATGCACATAGGCTCGAGACGTTTCGCCAAGTGGACGGTGTTGGCCGGGATCACCATACGGCCGGCGGCAACTTCGTCGCGGATCAACTCCACTGACAAAGCTTCACGCTTGGCGACGTATTCCATTTCCGGTGTGATTTCTCCAGCACGAGCTTTAATGATTTGCGTTGTCATTGCCTTTTATCCTCTGTGCTTTCTTGCACATGCTTCCAGATTTAATTGCGTGTTGGCGATTAACGATCGAATTGTAATTCTGCTCACCAACCCTAAGATTTTGACATATTCCAGCCGTTTTCGGTATGGCCTGAATCATCATGAATCGACAAAAGAAAGACTTGAAAGCCGTTTGCCGATAAAGAAAAGTATCTGAATCACCTTAAAAGTCCAGTCTCGACAGGGGTTTTGTCTGTCGTGTCCCACATGCCGGTGGTTTAAGATTTTCAAGCCGATTCAAATTCCGGCGTTCCGATTAACGTCGAAGAGAAAGTTATGTCACTATGTCGACCGTAATCGTGATAAACCAACTACCAAGAAAAATTGTATTCAGGACAAATTCTGTGAATAAAAAAACTTACCACCAGTGTTTGACACGTTTGCTTGTGAGACTGTTGGCCTTTGCTGCTGTCACGATTTTGAGCATGCAAAGTGGCTTCGCGGTTCAGGAAACGATTGTCCAACAGTCTACATTGACGATCGGGTCCAAAGCCCCATCGCTGGATATTAAGCATTGGATCAGTAACGGCAATGGCGAATTTGAAAAAGTTACCAAGTTCGAAGAAGGTAAAATTTATGTGATCGAATTTTGGGCAACGTGGTGTCAGCCATGCATTGCTGCGATGCCACACATTCGAGAGCTACAAGAAGAGTACAAAGATCAGGGTTTGCAAATCATCAGCGTTAGCGATGAGTCATTGCCGCGCGTCGAAGGCTTTCTTGGTCGTCAGGTTCGTGGCAAAGATGGGATGACTTACCGCGATTTGACCAGTGCCTATTGCTTGGTAACAGACCCAGACGCTTCGACGCAAAATGACTACATGACGGCCGCGAATCAAAACACAATCCCGATTGCATTCATCGTTGGCAAGTCCGGCCAGATTGAGTGGTTCGGTCATCCCATGGCTATCGATGACCCAATTAACAAGATCGTGAATGACCAATGGGATCGAGAAGCCTACGTTGTGGAAATGGAAACTGAAAAGCGTTTACAGAAAGCTATGTCCAAGGTCGTTCCACTAGTTAAACAAGGCATGCCGCAAGAAGCATTGAGCGTGCTGAACGAATTGATTAAAGAATCCGAAGATGAAAATTTGAAAGAACGACTGTTGTCGCTGCGGCCGCGACTCAGGATAGAAATTGGTGGCGAACAAGCCATCGAGCCGTTCAGATCAGAAAGTGAAAAGCATGCCAACGATCCAGTAGTTCTGCATTTGATGGCATTGCAAATTGTTGAGCAAAGTGATGCCGGCAACGAGATCCCGTCAGAGTTACTTGCATTGGCTTTAAAAGCATCTGCAGTTGCTGAAGAAGCCGCGAGGGAAACGGACAGGCCACAGATTATTGGCAGGGTGCTCGATACACGGGCTCATCTGCTGTACATCAACGGCGAGCTCGACAGCGCCATCGAAGCTCAAGCCGAAGCCGCTGACACGACCGGCAACAAAAGCTACCGTTTATTTCTTGACAAGATGCTTGAAGAAAAAACAGGTGCCGGTGACGTTGATGCTGACAAGGAAGCTGCCTGATACGGAAAAGAGTAAAACGAAGAAACCGAAGAAACTGAAGTAATCGAAGATAACGCCGTGTGGCTTATTCGTTGTCGGCAAGTTTCTTTGGCGTGGTATACGTGATAAAGTTAAGCCGGGTGTGATTGCACTCGGCTTTTTTATGTCGATCAATTGTGCCAAAAAGAAACGATCTTGTTTGTCGAAAGTAGTGATGAATAGCTGGCGAATGGTTCGAGAAAGTTTTCGGCACTACTGGCGTACTAACTTGGCCATTCTGCTGGGGGTGGCAACGGCAACGGCCGTGCTAACCGGAGCGTTGTTGGTTGGCGAAAGCATGCGGACCAGTCTCCGCGATTTGACGCTTGATCGATTGGGCAACATCGATGAGATGATTGTCTCGCAAGGTTTTTTTCGCCAAGCCTTGGCCGACGAGATTGCCGCGTCATCTTCGTTTGAATCGAATTACGATCTCGCAGTTCCAGCGATCTTGTTCACCAATGGAACGGTGGAATGGGACCTTGGCAAAGATGGCTTTCGTCGCGCCACCAATGTTAATGTGTTCGGTGTGACCGATGCGTTTTGGAATCTCGGCCGCGTTGAATTGAATGTTCAACCTTTGACCGATGAAGCCGTCGTCATCAATCAGACTTTGGCCAGCGAGTTGGGGATTTCGTCGGACGATTCTGGCGACGATGCCGAAGTCGTCTTGCGGATTCCTAAGCCAACTCAGCTGCCAGCCGAAAGTTCGCTTGGCGTTACGACTGAGTTGGTCGAGAGTTTCGTCGGTCTAAAAGTCGCTCAAGTTATTCCCGACAAAGGACTGGGTCGGTTCGGGATGCACCCCAGCCAGGTAGACGGGCCAAACTTGTATTTGCCCATCGGTTTGCTGCAGGATGCACTTGCTCGAAAAGCACTAAAACACAAACAGGATTTGGAACAAGCTAATGTGATTTTTATCGGTGGCCAATCGGAAGCTGTTCCCGACGAAGCTGTATCTGAAGCGTTGAAGAAATCGCTCAGGCCCAGTCTCCAAGACTACGGGCTATCGTTAAAGCTCGTTTCGAGAACGTTCGATGAGAAGTCTGTCTTCAAATACTGGTCGCTATCTTCGGAACGATTGGTGCTGGAGCATGAAGCGTCGTCGGTTGTCACATCCGCGTTTCCAAGCGCAAAACCGATGTTCACTTATTTGGCCAACGATATCCGTCGCTCAGACAATGAATCGGGAATTCCGTTTTCAATGATTGCGTCGATTGATTTCGATTCGGAGTTTCAGCCGACTTCCGCGATCACGGGCGAGCCCATCAATCCGATCGCCAATGGAGAGATCGTGCTCAACGAATGGGCGGCTGCGGATCTTGGCGATTTGAAACCTGGCGATGCCGTGGTTGTAAGTTACTTCGAACCAGAAACAACGCATGGCAATCAAGTCGAAAAGTCGGTCACGTTGACCGTTGCCGATGTCGCAAAACTGACCGCGCCTAGTTCGCCGTTCGATACTCGCCGTGGAGAAAAGTTTGAACCAGCATTTGATGCGCCGCCTACGATTGCCAACGATCCCGATCTGACTCCCGAAGTTCCTGGAGTGACTGACTCAGAGTCGATCGACAATTGGGACTTGCCTTTTGAGACCGCTGGGAAGCTGCGACCACAAGACGACGAATATTGGGATTACTACCGGACGACTCCTAAGGCGTTTGTGTCTCTTGCTACGGGGCAGGAATTATGGTCCAGCCGATTTGGGAAGGTGACTTCGTTTCGAATTCCCTGCGAAGCTTCAACCGACAATTCCGAGAAAGCGGCTTTGGAGAATGCGATTAATCAACAGATTGCGGACTCGGGTAATCAGCTTGGTTTTGAGTTCGTTCCGATCAAACGTGACGGGATGAAAGCTTCGTCGGGATCGACGCCGTTCGACGGATTGTTTTTGGCGCTGAGTATGTTTGTGATTTTGTCGGCGCTGATCCTCGTGTCGTTGCTGTTTAGGTTGGCGTTGCAGTCGCGAGTTTCGGAGGTCGGGCTGCTGCAAGCCGTTGGCTGGACGCGAAAACAGATATTCAATGTCTGGTTGAAAGAAATGATGTTGGTGTGCGTCGTTGGTTCGTTGGTCGGCGTCGCCGCAGGAATCGGATACGCGGCGTTGATGGTGCTCGGCCTCAAGACTTGGTGGGTCGGCGCGATTTCGAATCCGTTTATCGAATTGCACGTCGGTCCGGTCAGCATGATCGTTGGGTTGTTGAGCGGTATTCTGATTTGCATTGTCACGATCTGGTGGTCGCTGCGACAGATTCGTCGTGAACCAACGCGAGGTTTGTTGGCCGGCCAGTTGGAATCAACGGGTGCAACGAGCGAAAGAAATGCTAAACGCTCATCCGGAAAATGGATGCCAATGGTGATCATCGGATTGTTTGTGATTGCCATCGGGCTCGCATTCCTGGCAACGACTTTGGCGGGAGATGCGCAGGCGGGCTCATTTATGGGATCTGGGTTTTGTGTGTTAGCCGGATTGTTGCTGACCGTTTATCGCCATTTGAAATCGCAGTCGAACGCGGCCAACAATTCTCAATTGAGTTTGGCGAAAATGGCTGGTCAAAGTAACCGACGCAATCCTCTTCGCAGCACGTTGACCGTGGGATTGGTCGCTGTCGCCAGTTTTCTCATTGCGGCCGTCAGTTCGTTTCGACTTTCGCCGACCGACGCAGGAACAGCCGGGTTTGATTTCGTTGGACAAACCAGCCAGCCCGTGTTTGCTGACTTGAATTCGAGTGCAGGCCAAACCGAATTGCTGGGAGCGGAAAACCATTTGCCGACTGAAACAGAGCTATTTGGATTTCGCGTGAAACCCGGACAAGACGCGAGCTGCAACAACTTATATCAAGCGACTCAGCCGAAAGTACTTGGTGTGCCGCAGTCGTTTATCGATCGGTTTGACGACGAAAGTTCAACGCCGTTTGCGTGGGGCGGCAGCGTTGCCAGTTCACTTGAAGAAAAAGCAAATCCGTGGCAGTTGCTGAATCGTGAAATCGAAAATGAGCCGGATGCTATTCCCGTCATCATCGACAAGAACACGGCCAATTACAGTTTGAAAATTTTTGCACCCGGTGGAAACTACGAGGTCGAGTTTGACAGCGGCGAGAAGATCAAATTTCACGTGGTCGGATTTTTGAGCAACACCATTTTGCAAGGCGGCTTGCTGGTCTCGGAAGATAATTTCAAAAAAGCTTTTCCGTACATTGGTGGTTCGCGTTATTTCTTAATCGATACCACCCAGTCAAACTCGGATACCGGTGCAGACAAAGACACGGTATCCGCCACGGTCCAATCGCCTGCGATCGCGACCTTGGAAAACCGGTTGGGTGATCAAGGATTTGACGCCCAATCGGCCGATCGATTGTTGTCACGATTCATGGCAGTCCAAAATACTTATTTAAGCACTTTTCAATCGCTTGGCGCCTTAGGTTTGTTGTTGGGCACGTTTGGGTTGGCTGCGGTTCAAGTTCGCAGCGTGTTGGAACGCAAGCAAGAGCTTGGCTTGATGCGCGCTGTTGGTTTCAGGCGGTCTCGTCTTTCAAAAATGATCCTGATCGAAAACGCTTGGCTGTTATTTGTCGGATTGGCGATCGGCATCGTGGCGGCGATTTGCAGCACCTTACCGCATTTTCTTTTTGGCGATGCTTCGATTCCGTGGCTCTCATTGGCTTGGATTTTTGGCATGATCGTTCTTGTCGGGCTGGCAGCTGGATTTTTGGCTTCGCGAACACTCGGGCGGATCCCGTTGCTTGAATCGTTGAGAAGTTGATTCCGCATCAAATTCGGCTCTTGCCAGCTCAACAAATGATCAGCTACAATTGGGACAAGCAATCCATTAGCCGGCTTGGCGGAATTGGCAGACGCGCTTGATTCAAAATCAAGTTCCCTTTGGGAGTGGAGGTTCAAGTCCTCTAGCCGGTATATTCAAAGCCCGAGAAACTGTTCGTTTTTCGGGCTTTTTTCGTTTTGATATTGGGCGAGGGGAACGAAGTAGATTGGTAGATTCTCACTTTGGTGGAACTGGACTTACCGTTGGTAGCACTAGCGCGTAATTTTGGACTACGCCGGTTTGGCTTCGTCGAAATCCACCTACCTTGGCGCGCCGTCGTAACCTCTTTTGCTGATTGCAGTTCCAATCTTGGAATTCGTGATTCAGAAAACGACTGACTGAATTGGCCTTAGAAAAGATGCATTCACGCAGAACCAAACTGCATCAAAAAAACTGGCATTACATTTAGTTTCACATCGCGCACCAAATCACCAATAGCGAACCAACCAAGGCGTCTAATGGATCGCTGGGCTTTCCCTTTTGAATTCTCTTGTGCAAGCACTGGATAGCCAGAGTGTCTTCCTAAACACACGGAAGAACAAATCAATAGAATGCTCTTCTCACACACCCTTCCCTCCTTCTCACTTCCACTCGGCAGCCGTACTGACTGCCAAAATCCCCACCTATTTTTGATCCCCCTTTACGGAATTCACCATGAATTTTTTGCTACGGATAGTATTCAGCCCTTTCAACTCAATCATCACGACGGCGATCATTTTATTTGACGGCATCCTTGAATCTTGCGGGAGGGTCTTGTTTTCATTGGGAAGGGGTACCGTCTCGGAATTATCTGAATATGCTCACATGGTCCAGTTCTTTTTCCAGCGGCGCATTGCCAAGTTCGCGTATCAGATGGGCGCGATCAAGAACTTTCTGTTCCGAAACTAAATCGGATTGGAATGCTCTGGAATCTGGTTTCGAGATCAGTTTCTCATGAGCCGGAGGTTCAAAACTTCCAACCGGTGCTAATAGCTCGAGAAGCGAATGTTTCTCGAGCTTTTTCTATGCGCTGATAGCATTCTTTGCGGTGCATTGTGTATGCCTTATCGCACCAAGTCAGCGAAAGCTCTCTTGTTCGAAACCTGCGATATTTCTAGGATTCGCGATCTTTTTCTGTAGGTGAAGCGAGCGCAAATCGCTTGCATGCAATCGATGCGACGACAAATTTTACTTTCCAAGTAAACCCAATCGGCGTTTGCCTGCGTACTGTTTCTGCCGACAGCCGTCATTCAAAACGGATTACAAGTTCTACGACGAAAAAAAACGACCGTGCGACAAAAATATTGCTCTTCCTTGACGCTGACATTGATCACTTTAGCTTGCTTCTCAATGCAGGTGGCGTGTGGATTTGCGCAGCAATATCAGTCAGCTCCTGCGGCTGATCTTGAGAACCAGCAAATCAATCAGATTGGAGCAACCTACGAGGTCGCGTCGAACCGAAATTCGGGCTACTTTGATTCTGGTGAAAATCAGTCATCTGGATCGAGTTCACCGTTCCAGCCCACAACAGTCACTGACGACGTGTTCAGCAACGATCAACTGCGAAATTTATTCAACACGGATTCTCATTTAAGTTCAGCACCTCAGCGAGCTCAGTTCGATCCGACAGCCAATCGACTCCCTGAAACGCAGCAAGTCGATATGCTTCCTCGCGTTGCCCCTCAAGAATTTTCCAGTGATCAAAATCCGTTGAGACGGTTCGACGAAAGTGCATACACATACGATACACACGACCGGCACATTGAGTTGGCTTCGTACAACCCTCCTGTCCGTTCGGCGCAACAAGATGGATTCTCCGTCAAGCAACAGACAACCGAGCGGGTGGCCGCGCAAGGAAATGAACTACCGACCAGGCCTGCAAAATGGCAACCCGATCCATCACCTGCAGTTAAGACTACTTCTGATGCCTTGAGCCCTGCTGCACGATCAACTGCAACCAACCAGCTTGCGCGACTCGACGGTTCGGTGGTTGGCGCGGATACTTCCGGCGCTGCCATGGATAACTCAGTTGAAAAAACGCCGAGAGTTTATGGCCCGGTGATCAGCCCAGAGCTTGAGAATCGCTGGGATGAACATGAATCGGTTTTTGGAATGTCGATTGCCGGGATGGCTGAACGACTACAGCAGAAAAAGTCAGAGATCGAAGCAACGACCAGTCTCAACGAAGACGACAAACTCCTACAGTTGGAGAAAGTCAATTCAGCCCATCAAGCCGTTTTGAATGCAAGTCAATCGTTGGAGAGAAAGCTCGCGTTGGAATCAAAGATTGCCGACTTTCAGGAGACGTATCAAAGGCTCAAGCAAGTTTTGTCGCAGCCGACGACGCCTCGAACGTTGGATGAGAACATTACAACGGAGCAGCTTCAAGCTAAGTTACGAATTACCCAGCAGGCTTTGACCGATCAAAATAACTCTTTGCAACAGATTCTCGACGCCGCGCAGCAACAGGCGCACCGGGCAGAAGACATTCCTGCCGAACGAGCGGACGCCAATCGAAAGTTGAGCGAAATTCGGGAAAAGTTGTTGTCAAATCGAGTTCCCGGTAAGGACGACTTTGTGATGCTCCTCCGTGCTCAGGAATTGGAATCTGAAGCGAAGGTTGAGCTCCTTCAGCAAGAGTCGGCGTGGCTCGACATGGCAAGTCAGTTGTTACCGTTGGAACAGGACATCGCAACGCGATCGATCAAAGGACTGAAGGCAGAAATTACGGATTGGGATAAGTCATTGGGGCAACTTCGGCGTGTTGAGCTTCAAGCTGAAATAGCTGCTGCTCGTCGAAGCGCTTTAGATACACATCCGGCGCTAAAATCTTTTGCGCAACGAACGACGGAGCTTGCGCGGCAGCGTGCAAGCCTGGCGGAAAGCAATGAAAAAGTTGGCCGTGAGAAATTCGAAGTCCAAACGCAGTCACACGATTTGGAAGAAGACCACAAAAATCTCGTTCTTGATGTCAAATCCATTGGAACGGCCTCCGTCGGAAGCTTGATGATCGAAGTCCGCCGGGCGATGCCGTTGCCGTTTGAAAGTCATACACGAATTCGCGAAATCGGAGTTGAACTTCAGTCGATCAAGCTTGCCTCGCATCGGCTCAAAGAAGAGCGAAAAGCGCTTGGCGATCCTCACGAATTTATTGTCGATACTCTAGGAATCGAAGTTGCCGATGACGTCGCCAGCACCAACATGAGAGAGATGGCGCTGGAGTTAATAGAAACACAGCGTGAACAGATTGACGAATTATCACGCGAGTACACCACTTATGGTCGACTTTTGGAAGACGTTGTCCGCGAGCGAGAAATTCTCAAATCCCAAATCCTGGCAACACGAAAGTTTATCGACAAAAACGCTTTGTGGATTCCCAGCACCAAGAGAATCGACTACTACGAAGTCGTTGAAACACAATCCGCGATCAAGCAACTTTTCGATCGCGACAAATGGGCGAAGCTTTCGAACTCGATTGTCGCATCTGCCGTGCACAAACCTTATGGCCCCGCTCTTGGATTGTGCGGCTTATTTTTGGTGATATTTGTCCAACGACGGTTGAAGCCGTAATCAAAAACAACATGACTCAATTATCGGACAATCAAACGACGACTTCAGAAGTCACGCCGCCAGCCAACGCTGCGTTTCTGCGAGATATTCGAATCTTCTCGCGGTTTAGGCCGACATTGAAATGCGTTGCACGGAACTTTTGCCAAGCCTTGATTTTGCCGATCATTTTGTTTGTGGTTGCGATGCAGATGGGCAGCTCATTTGAGTTGACTTCTTTGGAAGGCTGTTTGCAACGAGCATTGTTGCTAACCATCCCGACGTTGTTCGTAGCGATCTTCCTGACCGTTTCCATGCGACGCGATGGACTGGCGGAAAAATATTATGGTTGGTCCCCGGTGTTGTGTGACGGGCTCCACCGTTTCCTTCAGTTTATGGTGTGGATGATCATTCCGCTGAATTTCTTTTGCCGAGCTTTGGAAACTTTTGATAGTGGACGACATTACGATTCGCTTGGTCGAATGTTCTTTATTGGTGCGATGGCGTCTGCGACTGTTGGACTGTATTTTGCCTGTCGCGGAATCAACCGCTGGCGTGATGCGAAACTACAAGAGCGTGGTTTGAATCGGACGGCGACTGAACGACGTCGATCACGTGAAAATTTGCTCAATGGCGGACCGATCGAAGCTGGCGATTTCAACGATCCGTGGCTTAGCCCAATCCGACGATTCGCGCTGATGGTGATCCCACCCGGTGCCACGATCACGCTGTTGATATTGTCGGCCATCGGTTACCACTTTACCGCCGTCGAAATGAGTTGGCGGGCAAAGTCTACTGTATTGGGATCGCTTTCGATTCTCGTTGTCACGGGACTGGTCAGCCGATTGTTGCTAACGACTCAGTTTCGGATCAAGCTGCGACAGCTAAATCGGAATGAAAGCGGACACATTCAGGAAGAAGAGTCGATCAATATCGAAGAGATTTCGGATCAAGTCAATCGATTGTTGCGCGTCTCAGCGATCGTCTTGATGGTTACCGTGGGTTGGCAGGTTTGGGCAGAAGTCTCGCCAACGATCAACTTTCTCAATAGCATTGAGTTGTGGGAGTCGGCGACCAAAGGCATCGGTGACATTCCCCAAATGGTCACGATGACAAATCTGTTGGTAGGCTGTGCGATTCTTGTCATGACTTGGGCGTTGAGCAAAAACCTTCCGGGCTTGCTTGAGATTACGTTGCTTGAAAGATTGCCGCTTGATAAGGGCGGACGATATGCGATCTCATTTGTTGTTCGCTATCTCGTTGGACTGTTGGGAATTCTTTGCACCTTCCATGTCATTGGTTTCGCTTGGAGCAGTGTCCAATGGTTGGCTGCTGGTTTGACACTGGGCCTTGGTTTTGGATTGCAAGAAATTTTTGCCAACCTGGTTTCCGGGATCATCATCCTGATCGAGCGACCAGTTCGAGTTGGTGATGTGGTAACGGTCAGCGGAACAACAGGGACAGTCACGCACATGCAATTGAGAGCGACAACGATTCGCGATGTCGATATGCGTGAACTGATCGTACCTAACAAGAAATTCATTACCGAAGATGTGATGAACTGGACGCTTACCGATCAGATGTCGCGATTGATTTTGACGGTCGGTGTTGCTTACAAGTCGGATACCAAAGCCGTTCAAGCCGTATTGCTGGGGGTGGCTCGCAAACACACGCTTGTTTTGAATTATCCAAGTCCAGAAGTTGTGTTTAAGAGTTTCGGTGATTCAACGCTTGATTTCGAGCTGCGGGTGATGGTGGTGCGGCGCGATCACTTCCCGAAAGTCCAGCATGATTTGAACATGGCGATCGACGCAGCGTTCCAGGAAAATGGAATCGAAATCGCGTTCCCACAGCGAGAGATTCGAGTGGTCGGTGGCCCCCAAGAAGCTTTGGCCTTGCCGGTGAGTGACGACGGCTCAAGTCCAATGCAGAAAGCGGGTTAGTGCCGCACCAATTCGAATGTAGCGTCGAATCCTACTTCGCCTGCTTCATGAATTCTTCCAATGTTTGTTCTTTTGGCGGAAAGAGAATGTCATCCGCGCCAATGGGATTCAGCCAAACGTTGCCCCTCGGGTCACAGACGCCGTTGTCGTCTTCTTGATTGAAGCCAACCGAATAAATCAAGAACGATTCATCTGTTTTACGATAGCTCAACACCGTCCCCGAAAACTCGTCGATGGGAACCGAAGGCATAAATTCGGGAACAAGTTCATCTAGCGACTTCGGGTATTGGTTGTACTTTTCTTTAAACCCAGCTAACGCAAATGCGATGTAAGTTTGTGAGTTGCGGACCTTGATTTTGGCGAACGTGTTTTCCGAGTTGACGACAGTTATGCCGCCTATCGGTTTCATCAAATAGGCAAAGAATCTGTCTGCTCTTGCTTTGCGACTGGAAAGCACGGAACCGTCATCGTACTCCTGGTCGAGAGCTGTGCGGATTTCTTTTAGCTTCGCGATTTTTTCATGTGTCGAAACGAGTTTCTTCGCCGCGAGAACATCGTCATGGTAACGAATCACCCGCCGCATCACCTGTTCCCAGTCGACTGATCCAGCAGCGAATTGTTCACGAAGTTCGGTTCCCGGTTCGCTCCGCATGCCCCAATCCAATTTGATTTCAGCATACGTTGTTTCGCCGCGCCCAATGCGTTTCGCAAGATCCAGAAACATAATTGGATTGGTGACTTCGAAGGCGAAAGTGGAGTCGGCCACGTTCTTAAACGATTCGCTCACGTCCAAATGAGCTCTGATTTTTTCCAGTGACAGCTCGTTGGACATGACGGCTTTCTGTTCAATATCGATCGCGATGTTTTCGATTGCTGCCGTGACAAGCTGCTCGACTTCGGTTGAGGATTGCGACATTAGTTTGGCCAGTTTTCTGACTTTCATTGCGTTGGCGAGTGCACTGTCGTAGTCCCCTTCGGCGATGTTTCGCATTCCCATCAGGCCGTACAAGTGCCCAACTCTACGAAGTGATTGCGCAATCGGGAGCAGCATGCCGATAATCGGATCGTTGGGATCGGGCTGGATGCCCGGGCAAAAGAACCGCGTCTTTTCAATGGCCTCGTCGAAATGGACTAACGACGGTTTCATTGCGATCAGATAAGCATCAACCGATGGGGCTTGCTCCGTGGTCCATGGGTTAGAATTCGCAAAATCATAATGCAGTCGTAAATCCTGCGGGTCCAGTTCCAACGACGATGTCGCGATGAAGCTGTTTTTCCAGCGATAGAAATGGTCGAAGAGAGCCATTCTTGGTTCAGTTGAACCTAGCTGTTCATAGAAATCTGCACCGAGTGGCCGGCCTTCAGGTGTTGGTCCAATCCCTTTCAACAAATAGACCAGGGCGTTGTCATCGGGGTCGACTCCACCGCGTCTAATTTTTTCTTTATAGATGGCCAAGTAATCGACGTCGCCGTTTGAATCGAGCGGGCTGGTAAACAGAGTCGTACTTTCGTGAGGCTTGACCAGCGGTCGACCCTTGCCCGGACGCTTAAAGAAGTTGTTGGCGATCAAGAAGGCCGTCACGGTCAGGAATAGACCGGCGAGGATCGCGCGGTTGGAACGAGATTTCCAAAAAGTTAACATGGCCTCATTGTAGACCAGTTTTGGGCGGCTTTATATTTCAGATTTCAAAATCGGCGACGCGTCCTGAACGCTGTTGTTTGCTTCGCGTTTTCGTTGCTAACAAGTTACCACGCGATTTTTACAGCGATGCCTGGTTTCAAACCCAGCATGTCGCTGATGCTGACGCCGACGATTTCGATCTCGACAAATCCGCTTGCACCGAGGCTGGCGACCAAGGTGGCATCGGGCTGTCCGTGCTCTGTCGGATAAATGCCAAGCGTTTCGTGTCCGCCGAATTTGATGGAAACCGATTCATCATGCGGAACGTCAGCCACCTGATCGTTGCCGATGTCCGTCACAAGCGATCCCGATTGGCTGATCGACGCAACGGTACCGTCGAGGTAATTTTCCATCGTCGCTGTGTCCGCTGATGCGCCAGCGGCAGAATTTGATTTCTTCGTTTTGGCCAACTCAATTCTCCCATCCAAAACCAATGATGATCTCATTATGGGAAATTGCTGCGGTGGCTCAAATACCAATTATTTTTAGGATGTTTTCCCGCACGGTATTGGGCGCGATGTTGGGATTGATCTGTCGAGCCTGCCCAATCAGTGCTCCCACGGCCTTAATTTTCCCGCCGCGAATCTCCTCAATGACAGCAGGATTGTCCGCGATCAACTGCTGGCAAAGAGCCTCAATTTGGCTGGCGTCGACTTTCTCGATTCCCAGTTTCTTGAAAGCTGCGGCAAGATCAAGTTTAGAGTCAATCATTTCGGCCAAGACTTCTTTGGCCCGAGTTTGATCGATCTCCCCTTCGCTAATTTTCTTCAGCAAGCCCGCCAGCTTGGGCGCTGGTATCGGGTACGCGTCAATCGAAACACTTTGTTCGTTAAGGTAACGAAGGACTTCCTGGCCGACCCAATTGCTGGCCATCTTACCGTTGTGCTTTCCACCCGTTCCCGACTCGGTTGCCAAAATGCAAAAGTAGTCAACCAGCCCCTGGCCATGGCTGACGATCACTTCACAATCGTATTCGCCAAGTCCAAACTCGGTCTGAAGTTTTGTTCTTAAGTCAGCCGGTAGATCGCCGATCAATGATTGTGCTTGCTCGATCTCGGCTTCAGAAACGACAACCGCGATCAAGTCGGGATCCGGGAAGTACCGATAGTCAGCCGACTCTTCCTTCTCACGTTGTTTTACGGTGACCTGTTTCAAGTCATCCCAGCCACGCGTTTGTTTGGGTGCTTCGTCGATGGTCAGTCCATTTTCTTGCCACTTTTTCAACTGGCGGTCGGCTTCGTAGCCGATCGCTCGCTCAGCCGCACGAAAACTGTTCAAGTTTTTGATCTCGACGATCGGTGTGGCGATTGTTTCACCATCGACTTCAATGTGTAAGTTCACATTGGCGTCGCAGCGAAGGCTCCCTTCCTGCATATTGCAATCGGATACTCCGATGTAACCAAGAACCAGTTTCAGTTCCGTTAGAAACGCTTTGGCTTCTTCTGCAGAACGCATGTCTGGCTTGGTCACAATTTCCAGCAGTGGCGTTCCGGTTCGGTTCAAATCAATTTTGGTGTCACCGCCCTGCCCCGACTCGTCATGCAATGACTTGCCAGCATCTTCTTCAAGGTGTGCTCGTTCGATGCGGACACGACGAGGTTCAAACAGTTTTTTCGCGCTGGCAATATCCAGAAACCCCTCACCGCAGATAGGTTTGTCGAACTGGCTGATTTGGTATCCCTTGGGAAGATCGGGATAGAAATAATTCTTGCGATCCCATTTTGTGTAGCGTGCGATTTCGCAATTCAACGCCAAGCCTGTTTTGATCGACAGGTCGAGTGCTTTGCGGTTTAGGACTGGAAGTGTGCCAGGCATGCCCGTACAAACCGGACAAGTCTGCGTGTTAGGGGGCGATCCAAATTTTGTCGTGCATCCACAAAAAAGTTTTGAGTCCGTCTTCAATTGCACGTGGACTTCCAGTCCGATCACGGTCGTAACGTTTTCGGATGTGACTTTGTCGCGATCGATTGTTGAACTGTTCATGTCGTTAAGTCACTGCCGACGTAGGACGTTGTGTATGAAATTCTGTTTGCGTTTGGAATTGATGTGCTGTTCTCAATAAAGTCGCTTCGTCAAACATTGGAGCCTGGAGTTGTAAGCCGATAGGCATTCCATCGTTGGAAAATCCGCACGGAATCGAAATGCCGGGAACGCCCGCCAAATTTGCGGAAACGGTATAGATATCGGCCAAGTACATTGCCAATGGATCGGTCGAATGTTGTCCAATTTCGAAAGCTGTCGTCGGCGTGGTTGGGCCGAGAATCAGATCGACTTTTGAGAAGGCAGCCTCGAAATCGTTCTTGATCAAGCGCCTGACTTTTGAAGCTTTCAAATACAACTCGTGATCGTAACCCGAACTCAACGAATAGGTGCCCAGAAGGATTCGCCGCTTGACTTCTTCACCAAAAAACGAATCTCGGGTTCCTTCGTACATCGCCAGCAGGTTTTCGCCTGGCTGTCTCGATGTGTAACGAACGCCGTCGAATCGAGAGAGATTGGAAGACGCCTCGCAGGGAGCCACGACGTAGTACGTTGCGACCGCATAGCGAGAATGAGGGAGCTCGATCTCCTGAGTCGTCGCGCCAAGCTCTTTCAAGATATCAATCGCGGACTCGACTTGAGTTTGCACGTCGCCAGCCAGCCCCGATTCGAAATGCTGCTTGCATATTCCAATTTTCAATCCAGTTAACGGTTGGTCCAGGTTGGCCATGAAGTTTGGGACTTCCTCGCGAGCCGAAGTTGAGTCACCGGCGTCATGACCGGCGATCACATTCATCAACAAGGCGGCATCCTTCGCTGATCGAGCAATCGGTCCAAGCTGATCAAGTGAACTTGCGAACGCGATCAAGCCTTTTCGGCTTACCCGACCGTAAGTCGGTTTGAGTCCGGTGACTCCACAGAACGCCGCCGGTTGGCGAATGGAGCCGCCGGTGTCCGAGCCAATCGAAACAGGAACCATCGAAGCGGCAACACAAGCCGCCGATCCTCCGCTCGATCCGCCGGCAACGTGTTTGGTCGACCACGGGTTGGCGGTGACACCGAAAGCGCTGTTCTCGGTGGAACTGCCCATGGCAAACTCATCAAGGTTCGTTTTGCCAACACAAATCGCCCCGGCAGCCAAAAGCCGTTCAACAATCGTGGCGTTGTACGGCGGCACGAATTTTTCCAGCATCTTCGAGCCGGAAGTTGTCGTCTGGCCCTCGGAGCAAACACAGTCTTTGATCGCGATGGGAAGCCCTGCCAATGGCCCGACAGACTTACCGGCCGCAATCTGTTGATCGACTAAGTCTGCTTGCGCGATTGCCGACTCGTCACTAACGGACGTGAACGCGTTGAGCGAAGCATCGTGTGCTGCGATTTGTGCAAGAGACTGTTCGACGCATTCTCGTGCCGTCTTTTTTCCTGTCGAGACTTGCTCGACCAATTCGGTTGCAGATAGTTGTTGGTTCATGCAACTTATTTCTCGAACACCGATGGGACTTTATAAAACTCTCCGTCGGTCTGCGGTGCATTGGCGATTATTTTTTCGCGGGCATAGCTGTCGACGACTTGATCGGGTCGCGTCGCGTTAACGGATTCGGTAGCGCCAAAAAATGGCTCAATGTCATCGGCGATAACGACTTCGTCGAGTTGGTGGATGTAAGCGACGATGGAAGCAAATTGGGCTTCGGTTGCCTCGAGCTGGTCTGCGGACAAACGAATTCGCGCGAGCTTGGCGATCTTTTGCGCGAGATTGGGTTGCGGGTCAGTCATGGCGGCCAATGAGATGCGTCGACGAGTAATAACGATTTATCGTAACGCTTGACCGTAGGACGCGAAAGTTGCCACCAAGGTTGGCTAGGAGCCATCGCGTGGTCGAACAATCAGCGCAGACATAGACACCGGGCGGAGAAACAGACAGCGAGCGCAGAAAGAGATAACGCGAACGCAACAGAATCGCAAATCCGGATCTCAAGCCAAACTACTTTTTGGCCATATCCGTGGGCAGTACAAATGGCTTTTGCTTGACCGCTTTGCGAATCGAGCCACTACGGATGCATTCGGTACAAACTTTCATACGTTTCGCTCCGCCACCGGGAGTCGCGACGCGAACTCGTTGCAAGTTTGGACGAAATTGACGACGAGTCTTTCCGGTAATTTTCGTACCAACACCTCCGAGGTATTTAGCTTTACCACGGGTTTCAATTCGGTTACCGACTTGGGCACTTTTACCACAGATTTCGCAAACGCGAGCCATGACTCTATCCATCAATTCTTGAAGTAGCTGATCTTTAACAGGCTCCAGATTATAGCCGTCACCTAGCCGATCGCAACGGCAAAAGCCCCGATTTTCACCGGCAAACGGAGACTCTTTCGCGGCCGCGGCTCGTTAGGATTGACCAGAACGGAGAATGGGGCGTCTCCCGAGAATGCGACGCCGCTCTACGCTGTCGCGTTAACCAGCTCGGGATTGAACGAAAAATCCAAAGGCTTACTCTCGGCGGGGAGCGGTCTGGAAAATGTTTGTTGAATGAGATTGAAGGTCACGTTGACGGATTCGTGTACCGATCGAAGACCAGGCAATTCAGCTGAGATCCGCAAAATTGGACCGATCGGATCGAGCTGCTTTGACAACTGTTTCCAAGACTGTGCATTTTTGGCTTTCATTGTTTCAACCGTTGTCTCGACAGGATTCAAGAATGGCTCAATCACGTCGATCTCCGACTGATGGAAAGCGACTGACAAAGCAGCCTTTCTAATCTCCGGCAACCGCAATGGGGTGGCTGAGAACTGGTTGGATCTGGCTGTCTCAGGGAGACGCATTCTTGGAGCAGAAGCCGCCGACGACAATTCGTTGGTTGCCAAATCACTGCCCGCAAGTTCGTTGTCTGTAAGCTCGTTGTCTGCAAATGCGATGGTATTGGATTGCGTGTGATTCAAGTGAGCAAAACCAGTTTGGCCGTCGGTTGATCCGAACTCACCAAGTCCAGCGGCAATGGCAATCAATAGCACTGCAGCAATGGATGTCACGAAAAACAACGCTCGCGATAATTCGGCAAACTGACTTTTGGCGGGAGGGACTTCTTGTAAGTCTACGCCAGCAATTTGTGAAAGCGCCGCAACAGAGATTTTGGAAACGCTATCGTCGAGAGATTCGTAATCCGCCAAAATCCCTGCACACGGAGAGCATATTGAAGCATGTTGTTGGATCAATTCATCCGTCAACAAAGACGTACGGCTATCCAGCAACACATGAATGTGTTGTTCGAAATTCTGACAAGTCACCGAGTCAACAGTGACTTGATCCTTCGATTCAACGGGTTCAGGATGATTCACGCCGTAGGGACGAACATCCGTAACTCGATCAGCTGGCTTTTGCCGCTGACTTTGTCCTTGCTTCACCCAAAACTCCTCTTTGACGTAAACGAACGATCAACTCTTGTCTGGCTCGATGCACCCAGGTCTTCACTGTTCCCAGTGGAACATCGAGGGTCGATGCAATTTCATTGTAAGACAATTCTTTGTTGTGGAACAACAAAAATGCGCGTCGATATTCCAACCGAACGTGCTTCAATGCCAACTCGACTTCTTCGGACAACAGGTCGGCAGCCCGTTGGTCGCAAGCGTCATCTTCGACCGGAAACTCAAGCGTAATCGAAGACGGACGACGTTTGCGTTTTGCCAAACGTGTGCGACATCGATTGCCGGCGATCGTCAGAAGCCACGGTTCAAAAGCACGTGTGGAATCCCAACGATGAAGATTGTTGACCACCCGCACAAATGTTTCTTGAGTGGCGTCCTCAGCATCTTCTCGCTGACCTAACATTCGGTAACAAAGTCCGTAGACTTGTCCGCGAAATCTCTGGACCAATTCTTGCATTGCGGTCTGCTGACCCGCCAAACACTGATCCACTAATAATGGAAGTTCTTCAGCCAATTTATCCTCTCCCCAAAGATACTCGGTCCCATTTAAACCCGTGTTCCGCCGTCAAAGTTTCGAAAATTCGGGATTTTGTTAGAGGGTTGTTCGAGTAACTCCCAATGGAATTGGCAGAGAAATTGAATATTCTCGAGAAAACGTCAAAACAAGGGGAATTCGTGAAGAGTGGCAATCTCCCGGAATGGCGCAAAAAAACACCGATGGTTCACCACCGGTGTCGTTGTTCTAACTTGTTGTTCTCAGACTAGCGACGATTGAAAAACTTTTTCAGCACATCGTCAGCAGCAGTTGTCGAGCTTTGGTGCAGCGTTTTGGGCAAAGGAGGAAGTTTGCCTTTCTTCTTTTTCTCAGCATTTGTTTTCGGTCCATCGTCTGAAGAGTCCGCTTCTCGGATCGAAGAATCGGCTTCTTTGATCGCAGCTTTGATCGCAGCTTCCGAATTTGACTTCTCAATGGAATCAAGAATCGTTTGCGTTTCAGACATGCTCATCTGAATAGTTTCTTCTGGCCTGGCCGCGTCTTGCACATCCAGTGGAATTGCGACAGTCTTTCCGTTATCGGGAAGATCCGTCAGCCAATCGGTAATGCTATCTTCCAGATTTCCACTTTTTGCTGGCGCTGCCTGTGCAGTTCTAGCGGCCGCTTCGACCACGTTGTTTACTTTGGCTTTCTTGTTGCCCGCTTTAGCCGGATCAACGAGTAGCTCAAACTGTAGCCTTCCGACTCGAAGTGAATCGCCTGACCGAACATCGTGAGAGCCCTTAAGCTGTTTCCCGTTCACGAAAGTTCCGTTGCGACTGTTGTTGTCTACAAGCGTTACTTTGCCATCGGCTACTCGAATCGCACAATGGTTTCGACTCACCAAATCACTTGATGGGCGAAGGTGAGCCTCTTCTCCGCGCCCAATAATGAACTCAGGCACAGAGATTTTTATTTCGCGGCCGTTATTTTTGCCTCCAACCACTCTTAGAATTACCTGCATCCCGCCTTTTTCCTCCCTAAGAAACTTCCCTTAGCTTTATCCGTGGATGGTCGTCTCTTCCCATGACCACATAAGCATTATCGGGTTTCTGCTCAGTAACATTCTATTATGTTCGTTACTTTTTTGGTGTCAATTTGTGTCATTAACGGGATTTTAAGTTGATTTGCCGGGCGATAGCCTCATTGCCAGCAAACACCAATTCCCCGAAATACCGAAATATTCGACACTCTTTTACTTTTGGCAACGAATAAGAGGCATAAACTAGCAAACAAGTCACCAAGTTGCAATTAATGATTCCCCCATTGTTCGGTGCCCACCCGACAGCTACGGCTATTTCGTAACCTCAATGAATGCAATTTAACAGCGGTAATTTATGCTTTCCGCAATGACACTTGGTCGCAATAAATCAAAACAAGAAGAAACTTAACTAGAGGACATTTCAAAACCTAAAATCGTGCGATCATCGTAGTGGGATTCGCCAGAATTCCCTTTGTTTTGAAAGCGAGCTGGGACTTCTGGCGAAGTCCACTACAGGTTTTGAAATACCCTCTAGTGCATAAAACGCGACTAGGAGCAGTTTTTCTACAAGACTTTGATTTAGATACTGAGAGCCGCCGGAAAGTTTTCGAAAGTAGCCTTCTTCTTGAATGTACTTTTGCAACTCCGTGCGGCTTTTAACATTCAAGACGATTCTCATTTCACAAGACCTCGCAAAGCCGCGTCTAACGCCTGCCAATCCAATGTTCGCTTTGAAAAGTCTCGCGTTCGATTTTTTTCGCAGCTTCCATTTCAGATTGAGTGAGTGCTCCTGCAGAAAATTTGCAGTCCAACTCGCGGGCGATCGATAGCTGGATAGACGAAATCAAGGCTTCAACGTCGACATTTTTTTTGCTCAATTCACTGAGTCCGGGAAGCTCCGGTGTGCAGAGGGATTGTGAAAGCAGCAGACTGCCATGTTGAATGAGAGAGGACTTCAATCGACGTTGGGCGCTTCCACCTACTTTATGTCCATCGCAAATCAGATCGCCCAACGCCCGACGTTGAAAGCAAAGAAAAGGATCGGTTGTCGAAGCCTTCACTTGCTGACCGTCAGGGGCTTGGAAAAGTGAAACTTCGATTCCCTGTTCATGGAGCGCTGCACGAATCGAGTTGTGCGCCACATCATAAAGCTCAGTGCTTTTCTTTGACCATCGATTGGTGGCTGACAAACACAAACTATAAGTCAACTCTAGATCGTGAACGATCGCTCCGCCTCCGGAAGCCCGGCGGATAATCGGACAGTTCAGACTCGGTTTGTGGCTATTGCGGTCGTCCTGTTTTTGGAAATAACCCAGCGACAAAGTTGGCTCGCTCCAACGATAAAATCGCAGCGTCAGTCCGTTGTCGGGGAGGCTGGACGAAAGCAATAACGATTGATCGACCGCCATGTTCCAGCTGCCGCGAGCCGGTGGGTCGATAATCAATCGGGCAGTTTGCGGAGAAGTCATGGTTTGTCTAACAATCAGTCTTCGTAGTCTGACAGCGGCGGACAGCTGCAAACGAAATTGCGATCACCATAAACATCATCAATGCGATTGACGGTTGGCCAGAATTTAGATGCTTTGGTTGCCGAGCTTGGTTGCACCGCCGACGCGCGGTCGTAAGCTCGACTCCAGTTTGCATCGACAATATCATCGAGCGTATGTGGCGCGTTGTGCGGCAAGCTTTCCTCGGCAGTCACGTCGCCATTTTCTACGGCACGAATTTCTTCGCGAATCGAAAGCAATGCATCGCAAAAACGATCCAGCTCAACTTTGGCTTCACTTTCAGTCGGTTCGATCATGATCGTGCCGCCGACAGGCCAACTCATGGTCGGCGCGTGGAATCCATAATCCATCAGCCGCTTCGCGATGTCGACTTCGGTGATTCCCGTTGAAGTTTTGATGGTTCGAATATCGACGATGCACTCGTGTGCAACTCGACCGTTACGACCTTTGTAGAGCACGTCGAAGTTGCCCTCGAGCCGTTTGGCAATGTAGTTCGCACTCAGGATTGCAACCTGCGTGGCTTTCTTCAAACCGGCACCACCCATCATGTGCACAAACGCCCAAGAGATCGGCAGGATCGAAGCGCTGCCAAACGGTGCTGCCGAAACGGCTGAGGCCGGCCCGGATTCACTGGCTGATTCGCGACTCAAAACGTGTCCCGGCAGAAACGGAGCCAGATGAGCTTTCACGCCGATCGGTCCCATCCCAGGTCCACCGCCGCCGTGCGGAATGCAAAATGTTTTATGCAAATTCAAATGGGAAACGTCGGAACCAATTTCGCCCGGAGCCACAATGCCGACCAACGCGTTCATGTTCGCACCATCCATGTAAACTTGTCCTCCGTGCTCGTGGATAATGTCACAGGCTTCGCGAACCGTCTCTTCGAAAACGCCGTGCGTGCTCGGGTATGTGATCATCAAGCTCGACAAATTCTCGCTGTGCTCGGTTGCTTTGGCTCGCAAGTCATCGAGGTCAATGTTTCCATCTTCGTCAGTTTTCACAACAACGACTTTTAGGCCCATCATCGAAGCACTTGCCGGATTGGTGCCGTGTGCCGAACTTGGAATCAAGCAAATCGTTCGGTGACTCTGGTCGATCGATTCGTGATACCTTCGAATCGCCAGTAGACCTGCGTATTCGCCTTGAGCTCCCGAGTTAGGTTGCATCGACATCGCATCGTATCCGGTGGCTTCGACCAGCCACGCAGTCAGCTCGTCGATCATCATGTGATAGCCAACCGTTTGATCTTTCGGCGCGAACGGATGCAGTTGAGAAAACTCTGGCCAGCTAATTGGAATCATCTCGGTCGTCGCATTCAGCTTCATCGTGCAAGAGCCAAGCGGGATCATGCCATGCGTCAAAGAGAAATCTTTGTTCTCCAGTCGTTTCAAGTAACGCAACATTTCTGTTTCACAGTGATAGCGATGAAACGTAGGATGGCTGAGAATCTCTGAACTCCGCTCCAGCGGTTCTGGGATCGCATCGCTAAACACATCGTTGAATTCGATCTCGCGGTCTTCGTCGTTTCCGCCACCCGCAAACACGTCGATCAATTCGAAGACGTCATCAAGGGTTGTGGTTTCGTCGAGACTGATCCCAAGTCCGTTGGTTCCAACTCGCCGCAAGTTCATGCCTGCCGCCAACGCCGCGTCATAAAGTTCCTGGGCGTTGTCCGTGTCGATCAACAGAGTATCGAAAAAGTTTTTGTGAACTGGCTCGAATCCAGCTGCAGTCAATCCGCTGGCCAACAACTGCGCCAACACATGCACGCGCGAAGCGATCGTGCGAAGCCCATCGGGGCCGTGATACACGGCGTAAAAAGTCGCAATATTCGCCAGCAATGCTTGTGCAGTGCAGATGTTCGATGTCGCTTTGTCGCGGCGGATGTGTTGCTCGCGAGTTTGCATCGCCATCCGCAACGCTGTTTTGCCTCGCCCGTCTTTAGAGACTCCGATGATGCGTCCGGGAGCCGCACGTTTGAATGCATCTCGCGTTGCGAAGAAGGCCGCATGCGGTCCGCCGAATCCCATCGGCACGCCAAAACGCTGAGCCGAACCGACGACGACATCGGCTCCCATTTCTCCGGGAGCTTTCAAAAGCACCAAGCTGAGCAAGTCCGTCGCCACTGCAACCAAGGCGTTATTGTTGTGTGCCGATTCAATCAATTCCGACCAGTCGCGAACTTGGCCCGTCGTGCCCGGATACTGCAGCAAGCCACCAAATACTTCGTGATCGGTCATCGACTCAGGGGCACCCATGATGACTTCCACGCCAAGATATTCCGCGCGCGTTTGCACGACGTCGATCGTTTGTGGATGAACGTCGTCGGCGACAAAGAACTTTTTCGACTTGTTTTTCTTGTTCGATCGCAAACACAGCGACATCGCTTCGGCCGCCGCAGTCCCTTCGTCCAGGAGAGACGCGTTGGCGAACTCCATGGCGGTCAAATCCATCACCATCTGTTGAAACGTCAATAAGGATTCAAGACGGCCTTGGGAAATTTCTGCTTGGTAAGGCGTGTAGGCGGTATACCAGCCAGGGTTTTCAAGAACATTTCGCAGAATGACAGTCGGCGTCAACGTGCCGTAGTAGCCCATGCCAATGTAGGACTTGTTGACCGTGTTTTGTTCAGCATAGTATCGCAGCCGATCCAGCGTCTCTCGCTCGGTCGCTGGTTCAGGAAGCTCCAGTTCACTGTCCAATAACAGGTTCGCCGGAACGGTCGAATCAATTAACTCGTCAAGCGAAGTTGCTCCGACCGTTTCGAGCATTTGCGAAATTTCACTTTCGCTGGGGCCAATGTGACGGTGGATGAACTCGTCGCGATGAAGAAGGTCTTCCAGTGATACGGAAGGTTCAGTTGTCGGTTGAGACTCAGTCTTTGTTGAAGCCATCGGATTGTCGCGCTGACGTTAGCCAGCAGTTGGAATAATGGATTGATGTTTTATTGTTTGGGCGAATTTGTTGTCGGTTCCAAGTTTTTGTTCGAAGTCGGTATTGTTATGACGCCGTTTTTGTGAGGTCGGTATTGTTATGGTCTTTATTATGAGATCGATATTGTTGGGATGGTGAAGCTCCCGCTGAGCCGGCGGATCGTTCACGCAACCAATCGGTTTCGATAAAACAAGAACCGCGGATAAAACAAGAACCGCGTTTCTATTCAATTTTTCACAAACGGATAAACCGAAGTCGGCTGGTCAAGCAAGCTCGGCAGGAGCCTCGCCCTCCCGAACAATCAATTTACCGAATTCGTGAATTAGCAAATTACGAACTGCCGAATTGCCCCGCTCACGCGTTTAACCTTCGGCGCACTGTTTCTCGTAGGTCGCATGATCCATCAATTTCGCTAACGAGTCTTCGCTAGAAAGTTTGACCTTGATGATCCACCCAGCAACGTAAGGATCCGAGTTGAGTACTTCCAGGTTGTCCGGCAGCGATGTGTTGACTTCCACGATCTCTCCATCGACAGGGCTGAACAAGTCGCTCGTTGCTTTGACGGATTCGACTTCTCCAAAACTCTCGCCAGACGTTACCGTGTCGCTTACTGCAGGCAAATCCATATAGACAAGGTCAGTCAGGGCTTCGACCGCGTGAGCTGAAATGCCAATCGTGGCGACTTTGTTCTCGTCAACAAAAGCCCACTCATGTGATTCGGCGTAAAGTAGATCTTCTGGTTTCACTGGACGACTCCGTTGGAAATAAATAGTAGTTGGTGTTGAAAATCAGGCCGTGTTAGCTGCGTGAATAAAAAGGCAGCTCAACAACGGTCGCTTCATGGATTTTGCCACGAATGTCGATGTTCACTTTCGTGCCGACAGCCGCGTGTGTTTTGGCGATGTATCCCATCGAAATTGATTTTTGTAGCGTTGGCGAAAAAGTTCCGCTGGTGATAACACCGACGGAATTACCGTCAACCATGATCGGGCAAGTCTCGCGCGCCGGACGACGGTCTTTTAATTCCAGGCCAATCCGCACACTGAGCGACGGGTCTTTTCGAGCCTTCAAGATTGCGCTGCGGCCGAGAAACTTTCGATCCTTCACGTTGATTGCAAATTTGAGATCGGTTTGCGCCGCGTTGATTTCTTCATTCAACTCGTGGCCATACAACGGCATCGCGGCTTCCAGTCGAAGCGTATCTCGCGACGCCAAACCTGATGCCCCCCCGTCAACTTTCCCTGCCAAATCAATCAATTGTTGCCAAACGTCGGTGGCGGTGTCTCCATCGACGATCAGTTCACAACCGTCTTCGCCCGTGTATCCTGTCCGCGAAACGATGACTTCCGCGTCACCAATTTTTCCGGGGGCTCCGGTGTAGTAGGCAAGTGAGTCTGGATCGAGCGAACAAATAGACTTAACCGCTGCGTTGGCTTTCGGACCTTGCACCGCAATCATCGCCGTCGTTGTTGTTCGGTCGTCGATCGAAATGTCGCTGCCTGATGGCAAGTTCGCGTTCAAGTGAGAAGCGATTTTGTCTCGGTTGCTCGCGTTGACCACCATCATGTGATACGGGTTTCCGTCGAGGTCGCTCAAGTGGTAGACCAGCACGTCGTCGAGAATACAACCGGACTCATTAGTCATTAACGAATATCGAATCTTGCCGACGTCCACTCCGGCAACTCGCCGCGTTGTCAGGCTGTCAAGAAATTCGGCGACATTGGAACCGCTAAAATAAAGCCGGCCCATGTGCGAGACATCAAACATTCCGATCGCGTTTCGTGTTTGATGATGCTCTTCAATGATGCTTCCGTATTGAACAGGCATCGACCAACCAGCAAAGTCGACCATCCGGCCATTGTTCGATGCGTGCCAGGTTGTCAAAGGTGTTTGCAGAAGATTTTCGACAGCACTCACGGGATACCTCGTTGTCTACAGATCTCGACCGCAATTTGAATCGCAACGAAAAGGTCGCTGCGTCAAACCGGCAAAGCCACAATGTTTGGATCGACCAAAAGCACTCGAAGGAGCGCGTCGAACCAAACGGGAAGTTAAAGATGTGAAAGAACTGCCCCGATTTTAGACAATTGATTGGACGCTGGAAAGGGTTGAAATCCGAAGTCAGTTGTGGACATGAATGGCGGAAATATGACTGAATGCAGATGCGATTCGTGGATATCCATTGAACGTGAATCGCGGATCGACTTTGGAATCGTCCTGTTGCGTTATGATTAGTGGCTGGCCAACTCATTTCCTCCTTGCTCGTGAATTGCCAGAGAACGGCAAATGAATTTCCAGCTTAGCATCATCAACCTGCTTAGAATGACGGCATACGTTGCTGGAATGATGGCGCTGTGGACTGCTGGCTACCATATGGTGTCGATTCTTTTCTCTGGATTGGCGTTTGGATTTGAAGTCAGTCGTCATTCAAAAGTCCCGACTCTCCTCATGATGCCCGTTAGCGTCGTCACGGTTTTTGTGATTGCGTTCGCAATCATTGCGACGATCGCTGTCTTGGACTTCAACGTTTTTACAAATCAAACATTGAGTTTGAATCCGACCTTTTACAGGATCTGGCCCTACCTGATTTGGATCGGATTGATGTTGTGGTTATCCTCCGCGTTCCTTATTTGGTGGATCTGGAAATCAATTGCTCGTCACGCTCAATCCAGCCAGATTCAAAAAAGTAACACCCACAGAATCTTTGAGGACTCGGGCACATGACCAACTCTGAGAGCCCCGATGAAGAACCCAACTCCAGCCTTTCCTCGTACGAACGATCGGTCTTGGGACACGGTGCCGCTTGGTTCTTCTTCATCTTGTTTAGTTACTACGTGCTGCGGCCAATTCGTGAGCAAATAAGTTCGACCTACGGAACTGAAAATCTCTCTTGGCTGTTTTGGGCGACCTTTGCAGTGATGCTTGTGGCCATCCCTGCGTACTCGTATCTGGTTGGAAAGTTCCATCGGCGAAAGCTGGTTCCAAGCATCTACCTGTTGTTCATCAGCAACCTTCTGATGTTTTGGGCCGCGATGAAGTTTGGTTCTGATGCGGCGCAGATTTGGGTTGCTCGAGCTTTCTTTGTTTGGATCAGTGTTTACGGACTTTTCATCGTTTCCTTTTTTTGGAGCGTGATCGGCGATATGCTGACGACTGGCCAAGGCCGAAAGTACTTTGGCTATATGGCCGGCGGCGGAACGATTGGCGGATTGGCTGGGTCGCAGACGGCGAGCCTGTTGGTTAAACAAATTGGCGTTGCAAACCTGTTGTTGATACCGGCGGGACTTTTGACAGCCGGTTTGATTATCTATTTGATGATGGAGCGTTCGACATCGCGGTTAGGTGCGCTGGAGATGGTTGCCGAAAGCGGCAAGGCGACGGGCGGCAATCCGTTCGCTGGCTTCACGGCGGTCTTCAAGTCTCGCTACATGATGTCGATTTGCGGTTACGGAGTATTTCTGGCGGTCTGCGGAACGACCGTTTACTTTCAGCAATCGGAAATCGTCAAGGAAGCTTACGACTCACTACCCGAACAAGCGGCTAAAGAATCTCGCACACAATACTTCGCTAACATCAATTTTTATGTTTCATTGCTGACCTTGTTGCTGCAGTTTGTTGTCGTTGGCTACTTGATGAAGTACGTCGGCTTGGGAAAAACGTTGGCGGCACTTCCGATTGCTTACATCATCGGCATCTCGGCGTTGGCGTTTTCACCGACGATTGGCGTGTTGGCGATTGTGTCTGTGCTGGGGAGGTCGGCCGAATATGGAATCGCCAACCCGGCGCGAGAAGTTTTGTTTACATCGGTGAATCGAGAAGAACGTTACAAAGCCAAAAGTTTTATCGATACGATTGTTCGGCGCGGCGGCGACACGACCGTCGGCTCGTTGTATCAAGGGCTACGCGAATCAGCAGGAATGGCGATGTCAACGCTTTCGTTGATCGTGATTCCCGTTGCTGTCGTCTGGGCTGGATTGGCGTTGTATATCGGAATCGAAAACAAGCGTGTTGTGGCCAAGAATGAAGATGAATCAGGCATCAAACTTCAATCCTGAATTGCGGTTAGCCCGGTAGCCAGTGCAACAAGAACAGCGCTAACACCGCAATCACAATTCCTGCATAAGCCCGACTGCTCAACTGTTCGTTCATCAACCGCGTCGCAATCAACGTCGTCAAGATAATCGCACCCGCGCTAGTCACGGGAAATACGATGAAGCCAGGAAAGTGCTCCAGCGACTGCAAGATAAAATGTGTTTGCATTATGTTTGCTCCGCCCAGCAAAAACCCAAACAGGATTTCAGTCGACTTCGGTGGCTGTCTTTTGTAGACCCAAAAGTAAATCAACACGATTGCAGAAGGAATTCCCGCGACGGTGAACGCGGTTAACAGATAAGTCGGTCGTTCGTTTGCAACGCTGAGATACTTGAATGCTTCTTGCGCCATGCGGCTCAGGCCACATAACAAAAAGAAACCGAGTAGTACCATCGGCGCAATCCATGGCGTTACCGGCAACGCGTTTATTGTCGCCTCTTTCGTTGCGTCCGGCGGGTCTGACTTTCCTGGCTTCAATCCAATTAACAACAACGAAACCAAAGCCAACATGATCCCGGCGATCTGAATCGCGTTCGGTTTGTCTTCCCAGAAAAAAGCTGCGAACGTGATCGGCATTAAGATGGATAGCACGCTGACAACCGTTGCTGCAGATGCGCCAACCCACAGGATGACATAGATCACAAAGAAGAATGCAGTAAAGTAAATCGCACCCATCGACCCGCCAGTGTAGACCGCGTTCCAGACTTGTTCGCTGGTGGCCTCAGAAACGGTATTGAAATACCAGATCGGAAAGATCAATAACGCAGCTGTGATGTAATTGATCGCACCAATCGTGATCACGTTTTCGTGTTTGCGCAGTTGAGCCCATTTGATCACAACCGTGAATAAAGAAGAAAAGACAATTTGCAGTACAAGATAGATCAAGGCGTTTGTTCGAAGGATTGTGAATCGGTCTTTGATATTGGCCAGCCAACAAACAAGGCTAAGTCAAACCGACTCAAGGTTCTACCGGGAGACGGCGCGGTTTGTCGACGGATTGCCGGCAAACTCGAGCTGCGACAACCAGCTGTCAAACTTTGGCAATTGGTCCGGATATTCCGAATGCTCGGAAAGTACCTCAGCAAATGCAGTCAACTTCGCTTGAATCGTTTGCGATTCCATTCAAACTGAGTAATGATTACGTGCCCCAAGGTCTTTAAAATGGACGCCGTTCAGAGGGCATCGAGAGTGATTCAAGAAACAACCGAACGCTGACAGTTATTAGTTAATGACAAAGCTCCCTACAATTCGACGCAAATCCAGCGACATGGAAAACGTATTGCCACCGGTGGCTGAATTGCTGGCCGATGACAATACCGTTTTCCATTACACGGATCTCGACGGCAACCCAGCGAAACTCGACTTTTGTGAAGCTGCCGCAGCCGACCCTTACCCGCTGCCGATGCCCGTCGATCGTGAAGGCTACGGCACGGTTGAGTTCACGCCCCGATTCTGGGCGACCGGGCACAGCGATTGGCTTAACGTTCAAGACGCAATCCAACGCTTTATGCCAGAGAAACCAGCCGAAGGCGAAAAACTTCGCGTGCTGGACTTTGGTTGTGCATCGGGACGAGTCCTTCGTCACGCGCACACTTTTTCGGGCGAGACGACCGACATTTGGGGCTGTGATTTCGCACCTGAAAATGTGAATTGGGTTAAACGATATCTTTCCAGCGACATCAAGATCTTTCTTAACAACGCCAATCCGCACTTGCCGTTTACTGATGGGTACTTTGATGTGATCACGGCGTTTTCAGTTTTCACGCATATTGATCTTTTCGAAGACGCTTGGCTGTTGGAGTTGCGTCGGATCACCAAGCCTGGTGGTCTGTTGTATCTAACAACGCAGAATGATGCTTCGTGGCCGCGAGTCGTCGATCGACCACACATGTTGAAGCACATCGAACAAGCCAACAAAATCAAAGGCAATCCAACCGTTTCAAAAGACTTGTTCGAATCTGAAATGCCGAGTGACCGAATCGTGTTCCGCATGTCGGAAGACGAGAACTACAACTGCAATGTGTGGATGACTAACGACTACATTCGGCAAACGTGGTCGCGTTATTTTGACGTCCATCATATTGCCGACAACGCACATACGAACTTTCAGTCGCCCGTAATCATGAGCCCATCGGTAGAGCCTGCTGGAAGATCGATTCAAGCGGAATCGGCCAAGAATCCATCGGTGATTGAACGACCGAAACCTCGCTAAGACTGACTGGGATGTGAGATTCTATCTGGCCTCAGTCCAACCAAACTCGGTCCACGTTTCGAACTGCGTTGAACCATCCCTTTGGATTGTAAACTGAATCGCCCCGTCTCGATCCGTTCTGGCAATTCGCGCGTTGTAACCAGCTTGAAAAATGGCTTCCCGATTCGGGCCAACTTTCTTGTCGCCGCAACTGATCCCGATATGCTCGGGCTTGCACCACCGGGCGAAACTTGTTGGTGAGCTGTGAATGCTTCCATGGTGCGCGGCCATCAGGAAATCGACATCGATGTCTTTTTGATTGAACAAGCTGATTAATCCGAAGCCTTCGATATCACCCGGCAACAAGATTTTTCTTCCCGCATGTTCAATTAGTACGACGGCACTGTTTGCATTGTCAGAAGTGTTCGGCTGTGTGCTGTTTGGAGATTCCAAAGGCCCCAGTAACTTCACATCGATCAACGACGGGTCGGTCGAAGCAAAGCCACCGGTCAACAATCGAATCGGAACATTGGCATTTGCCAGATCACGCTTTAGTCGCGCGACGGCCGGTGATTCGCTTTCGTCCATCATCGGAGTCAAATAAACGATGCCAATTGAAAACCGTTCGATCAATCCCGGGATCGCATTGAAGTGGTCGACATCGGCATGAGAAACGACGATTGCATCGAGATGATCAATCCGCTTGTGCCACAAAACATCAGAAACTGTTCTTGTCGCAAAACTGGAACCGGCCAGCGAACCGGAATCGTACAGTATCGTTTTGCCGTTGGGGAATTCAAGCAGAATCGCCGAGCCATGACCCACGTCAATCAGTGTGCAGACGACTCCTTCGTCGGCTGCCATCCGTTGTCGTTGTTCCATTCGATCGGGAATCATCCAGCCGAACACAAACCAAAACGCAACCAATACGGCGACCCAGCGGCCAGGCAATCGTGTTTTCGGGAACACTGCCACAAAAAACAAGCCAACATAAAAAATGACGATCGAAGTCAACGTTGGTCCCGCCGTCCAAAAATGGCTACCTGGAATCCCATCAGCCCAGTCAATCATGGATTCAATGAAGCTCAGATTTCGCTCCGCCATCCAGCCGGTTAGCGGGGCGGCTTGCGGAAGCAAATATCCCAAAATCAAAGTCGCCAATCCGCAATACAGTGCCAAAGTAATTGGCACCAAGAGCAATGGGTTAATCAATAGTGCAACAGGAGCGCATAAGTGAAATCGATAGGCAACCAACGGCAACGCGAGCAACCAAATCAAACTGCTGACCATGACCATGGAACGCGCTTGTCGGCCAAGCCAAAAGCAACGTTGCATCCATTCGGGACGAGTCTTTACAATCAATCGATCCAGCGGATCACGAATGGGCTGAGGGTAAATCCAGTCTTTGCCAAGTGTGATGCTGGCGATCGCTAGAAATGAAAGTTGGGGCCCAACGGCGAACAAGTCAGACGGATTGACGAGCAAGACAAGGATCGCCGCGACCGATAGGCTGCCGAACGAAAGCGAAGGCTTGCCCCAAATCCGCGCCAAGCAAAACACAATGATCAGAATGGCTGCGCGCAGGACGGTCGGCCGAAATTCAACTAGCCATGCGTAGAAAATCACAAACGCCACCGTCAGCCACAGGCAAGTCACACGATCGGCGATTCCCAACCGAAAGAGAAAAAAGAAAGAGCCTGCGAGGATGCCAACATGCAATCCAGAAATCGCCAACAGGTGTACGGTGCCTGTTGTCAGAAACCGATCCCGGGACCCCCGGTCCATCTGTTCACGGTTGCCTAGCAATATCGCGGATGCAAAACTGGCCTGGTCTTCGCTCAAACTAGTCCAGATGACTTTGTCCAATTGTTGGCGTAGTTGCGAACGCCAGTGACGGGCAGATGGATTGGACTCCAGAACTTCAATCGCTGCCGAGTCAAAACAGAACAGATTGGCCAGCTTTCTCTGCGAACGATAGAAATTCCCAAAGTCATACTGACCTGGATTGGTCGGTCCTCGGATTTTTGAAAGACTTCCAATCACACGAATTTTGTCGCCGGCGCGAACTTGTGCCGTTTCCATGAACGGATTGGAGTCACACAGGACGGTAAGATCAATTTTTCCCGAAGCCGTTTTCCAATGTTGACCATCGCGAATTTTGACAATCTCGATTTCGATCCGCATGCGTGGATTCTTTTTCATCGTATCCAACTCAGGATCAAACGGCGCAGCAGCCATACTGCGTGGCTCACTGACAGCAATCGCCTCAACGGCACATGGCTTGGATACTTCGCTTGCGTAGCGACCGATGTCGTGTTGGTGGAACCAGGTCCAATTTGCGTGATGCCAAATCGCGCCACTAAAAAGAATCGCAGCGTACAAGCAAAAGCACGCGACCGTATTTAGTATTCGGTTGTCGACCATACGCTTCGAACTGAATTTCGGCAACCAACAACATGTTGCCCACCCAATAAACGAAGCAATCGCGGCGACAGCAAACCATTGCCAGCCGAAGAAGTTCACCCACTCAGAATGGCTGATCACGATTCCGATCACCAACGGAATCACCACTAACACAGTCGGCTGATAGGTCACCGCGCGCTGATGTTGTTCTCTTAATTCCTGGAGAGAATTCGGGGGCATTCTGCAACTCGAAAACCGAAACGGTGTTGAAAAGAAAAACGAATAGTTAGTCCGACTTGGTTCGTCCGCGACGTAGTTGGTCCGTACTTGGTTATACCGCGCGATTTGAGGATCGTGAATTGCATGCAGAATCAATACGGAATCTTTCATGACAACAGTCGAACCAATTCTTCTTGCGCTCGGATTGGCAACAAAACTGCCCGTTTGACGTATTCCGTACGAATCTCCAACTTGATCTATCTAATTTCGAGGATCGGCAACCTTAAACGGTTGTTAAAGGGCACCGCTGCAAATTATGATCGTGGGTTATTGTTGATAACACTTTTGTGACAGACCCTTTCCTGCTGGAGTCTCCTCGATGCGTCAATCCACTCGCTTAACTTGCTTGCTTTTTCTGACCGCTGTTTTGACTGTTGGATGTAACGAAAGCGGACCTGGCACCGCGGGTTCAGATTCAAAAGGTGGCGACGCTGACAAAAGGCCAAGTGTTGCTTACGTGACTAACGGCGTGGCGTCATTTTGGGTCATCGCCGAATCAGGTGCTAACAAAGGCGCAGAAGAATTTGACTGCGACGTTCAAGTTCTAATGCCGGCTCAAGGGATCAGCGATCAGAAGCAAATGATCGAAGATGTATTGATCAAAGGCGTCGACGGAATTGCGATCAGCCCGATCGATCCGGAAAACCAAACTGACTTGATCAATAAAGCCGCCGAGCGGGCAGATGTGATTACACACGATAGTGATGCTCCTGATTCCAAACGACTTTGTTATGTCGGCGTCGACAACTATTCCGCCGGTCTTGTTTGCGGTGAGCTTGCTCGAAAAACGCTTCCTGATGGTGGCAAAGTTGCGATCTTCATCGGTCGTTTGGAGCAAGACAACTCAAAACGTCGTCGACAGGGAACGATCGACGGACTGCTTGGTCGAACGCCTGATCCGACACGTTTCGACGCGCCCGATAAAGAAATCAAAGAAGGCAACTATCACATCGTCGGAACTTACACAGATCAATTCGATCGCGCTCAAGGCAAAGCTAACGCAGAAGACGTGTTGTCGCGTCATCCTGATATTGCCGGCATGATTGGCTTGTTTACTTACAACGCGCCGCTTTGTCTCGAAGCGCTTAAGCAAGCCGACAAAATTGGCAAAGTGAAAGTGATCTCGTTCGACGAAGCCGATGAAACTCTGCAAGGTATCATCGATGGAACCGTTGCCGGAACGGTTGTGCAAAACCCATTTGAGTACGGGCGAATGTCGGTGAAGATTCTTGCCGGACTGGCCAGGGGAAAAACACTGGCCGAGCTTGGCGTTCCAGAATCAGGGTTCGTGGACATCCCCGCTCGCGCAATTGAAAAAGATAATGTCGACGCATTTTGGGCGGAACTGAATAAGAACCTCGGAAAAGAATAGGGCTTGTTGTCAAACATGGGTCCAACCGAATCAGCCCCAACATGTAGCCCTGTGCCGTTGCTCGAAATCGAAGGCGTCACCAAACGTTTCTCGGGTGTCACTGCGCTCAACAACGTGAGCCTGTCCGTTGCCAAGGGCGAAGTTCATGCGGTGATCGGGGAGAATGGCGCGGGCAAAAGCACGCTGATGAAGATACTGGCCGGTGTTCAGCCTCCCGACATTGGGACGATTCGATTTGACCAAAAAGAGATCACGATCCCGTCGGTCGAGAAAGCGCTGGAGCTTGGCATCGCGTTGATTCATCAGGAACTTAACCTCGCCGACAATCTCGATGTTGCGACCAATGTCTTCCTCGGTCGTGAGCCAACGAAATTTGGCTTGATCGATCAAAAGAAGATCCGTCATGACTCGCAACAATATCTAAAAATGGTGGGGCTTGATGTTTCGCCAACGGTTAAAGTCAGCGAGTTGACGATTGGCTTACAGCAGTTGGTCGAAATCGCGAAAGCACTTTCGGTTAACGCCCGGGTGTTGATCATGGACGAGCCGACAAGCAGTTTGTCGCAACGTGAAACCGAAGCACTTTTCAAAGTGATCCGGGATTTGAAATCGCAAGGCGTCACGGTCATCTACATCTCCCACCGGCTAACGGAGATTAAGGAGCTTGCCGATCGAGTGACGGTGCTTCGTGATGGCGAAAACGCGGGTAGCCTTGAGCGAGACGAAATCACGCACGACGCGATGGTCAACTTGATGGTCGGCCGAGACATCAATCAATTTTACGCACGCAAGGCCAAAAAAATTCTCGACCCAGTTCTGGAGCTTGACGCGGTTCGTACCACGACGTGGCCGAAGCATACAGTCAGTTTCAGCATCGGCGGGGGTGAAATCGTTGGCATCGGCGGGTTGGTGGGAGCCGGGCGTACTGAGTTGCTGGAGACGATTTTTGGATTGGAGCCTGTTGTTTCCGGGACGGTCAAAGTCGACGGCAAACCATTGTCACTTCGTACCAATCGGGACGCCATCGACGCGGGAATCGCTTTGGTACCTGAAGATCGCAAAGGGGCCGGACTGGTTTTGGAAATGGGTGTTCGCACCAATATCGGATTGCCAGGTCTTTGGCGACACCGCGTAGTGCAGACTTTCATGAATCGAAAGCAAGAGAAGGCCGACTCCGATGGCATGATTGCTGAGATGAAAATCAAAACACCGTCCGATGGTCAGATCGTCCAATATCTTTCCGGTGGCAATCAACAAAAAGTTGTGATCGGAAAATGGCTTTCGATGCATCCGCGAGTTTTGTTGCTGGATGAGCCTACACGCGGTGTGGACATTGGCGCGAAACAGGAGATCTATCGCTTGATGGAAGAGCAAGCCGAAAAAGGTGTGGCGGTTTTGTTTGTGTCCAGCGAAATGGAAGAAGTTATTAGTATGTCTGACCGTGTACTGGTTATGCACGAAGGGCGGCTGACCGGTGAGCTCTCTCGAAGTGAACTCTCAGAAGAATCAATCATGCAGCTTGCGACCGGCAACGAGCCGGCAAGCGTAAAGTAAATAGTGCAGTTGAACGAATGAAAAAAATACTGGGTATTACTGGCCTGCTGATCTTTATTTGTGTCGTCACGGCGCTGTTGAGCGATAGTTTCCTGACCTCCTACAACATCGAAAACTTACTGCGCCGAACTGCGCTGTTTGGAATCATCTCGATCGGAGCCGCGTTCGTGATCATCACTGGCGGTATCGATCTTTCGATTGGATCAGTTATCTGTTTGGTTGGCTGTTTGCTTCCACACTTGCTGGTTGTTCACGAATTTTCGGTGCCGATCTCACTGCTGATCGTGGCGGCAATCTCGTTGGGAATTGGGCTAACGCATGGCCTGTTAATCACCAAAATGCGGTTGCAGCCGTTTATCGTGACGCTTTGCGGGCTGTTGGTTTATCGCGGGTTTACGCGCGGATTTGTGGCGGACCAAACGCAGGGTTTTAAAGGCGGGTTCGCAGAATTGCGATGGCTTTCACAAGGCGATTTAGCGGTTCCAGGAACGGAGTTTGGGATTCCCAATCCCGTTTTGATTCTGATCCTGGTGGCACTCGCGTCTGGCGTCTTTTTGAATTACACCGTTTACGGTCGCTACTTGATGGCGTTGGGTCGAAACGAAAATGCTGCAAAGTACAGCGGTATCAACACGGATCGCATGGTGTTGCTGGCTTATATTATTTGCGGCTTGCTCAGCGGACTGGGCGGCATGTTGTTTGTGCTCGACGTTGGAAGTGCGCAGCCGGTAGACTTTGGAAACTTCTACGAACTCTATGCGATTGCCGCAGCGGTGCTCGGCGGTTGTAGTTTGCGCGGCGGCGAAGGAGCCGTGATCGGCGTGATTATCGGGGCTGCCATCATGCAAGTGCTTAAGAATACGATCGTGTTAGTCGACGCGATTCCAACCAATATTGAATTTGCAGTGATTGGGATTGTGATTCTCGGCGGCGTCATCGCGGATGAATTGATCAAACGCTTGAACGCGGCTCGATTGGCGAGAGCTCGGCTTGAAAACGCGAGTTGAGTGCCAATTGTTGATGCGTGTTGAGATGTTGTGGTATTGCGTTGTTGTCGTATGCGTTGTTGCGCTTTTGGATTGTTGCGATTATAGGAGCCTCACCCATCCGAAATGATCACCCATTCTTCCCACCGCTATCTTCGTCGCTGCAGACATTGCCGAACGATCAAACCAATTCACTAGAGGACATTTCAAAACCTAAAATCGTGCGATCATCGTAGTGGGATTC
>CAZPBE010000027.1:0-13187 GCA_964584615.1 uncultured Pirellulaceae bacterium
GTTGTTCCTGAGTTTATTGGCTACACGTTCATGGTTCACAACGGTCGTCAGCACATGAAAGTGTTGATCACCGAAGACATGGTCGGCCATAAGTTGGGTGAGTTTGCTGCGACACGGACTTTCAAAGGCCACGGCGGCAAGAAAGGCAAATAGAGATGGCATTTCAATCAAAACATAAATACGCACGGATCAGTCCTCGCAAGGTTCGCCCTTTGGCCAACATGGTGCGTGGCAAGTTTGTCGACGACGCGCTTGATATTCTTCGCTTTCAACCACAACGTGGTGCTCGAATGTTGGAGAAAGTTATCAAGACTGCTTTGGCGAACGCTCAGGATCCTGAGCAAAACCCTGGCAAAATTGTTGACGAGCACAGTTTGGTTGTGTCCGAAGCAATCATCGATCCTGGCCCAATGTTCAAGCGTGTTCGTCCTCGGGCTCGCGGAATGTCAATGATGATCCTCAAGCGTATGTCGCATATCCGCGTAACGCTTGATGAAGTGTAAGCCAGAATCAAAAAGAAACATCAACAGCAGTAACCGAACAACAAGCTGAACCATCGGAAGCAATTGGCTTTCGTTACGAAACTTAAAACACGAGTAAAATTATGGGTCAAAAAGTCAATCCTATCGCGTTCCGAACGGGTGTCATGCAGACTTGGAAAAGTCGCTGGTACGCTCCCAAGGCTGAGTTCGCAACGCTATTGGTTGAAGACAAAAAGATTCGTGACTTTGTTAAAAAGCATCCTACGAACAATTACAAAGCCGCCGGTATCGACCAGATCGAAATCGAGCGAACACGTGACGAAGTCAAGGTGACTTTGTTTGTTGCCCGCCCCGGTTTGATTATCGGTAAAAAAGGTCAAGAGGTAGAGCGACTTCAAAACGAATTGCAAAACCTGGTTGGACGCCGAATCAATCTCAAGGTTGAAGAGGTTGGCCGACCTGACATGCGAGCTCAATTGGTCGCTGAAAAGTGTGCTGAGCAATTGATGCGACGTGCGAACTTTCGCCGCACGATGAAAAAAGCATCAGAAGAAACAATGGACGCCGGAGCCAAGGGAATCAAGATTCAAATGGCTGGTCGTCTGGGTGGAGCTGAAATGGCTCGCCGTGAGAAGCAAATTAGTGGGTCCATGCCGCTTAGTACGCTGCGGGCCAAAATTGATTATGGGTTTACCGAAGCGTTAACCCCCCAGGGCCATATTGGCATTCAGGTCTGGATTAACCAAGGTAACTACGGAGAAGAAGACAATGGCGCAGATGCCAAAGCGGGTCAAGCATCGAAAGGTCCAAAGAGGTCATATAAAAGGTAACGCCACACGTGGCAACAAAGTTATCTTTGGTGACTTCGGGCTTCAATCACTTGATCCAGGTTGGTTGAAAGCTCAGACCATCGAAGCAGGCCGTATCGCAGCCCAACAATACATTCGCGGTATCGGCAAATTGTACATTCGCGTTTTCCCACACCGGTCGATCACATCGACTCCGTTGGAAACTCGTATGGGTAAAGGTAAGGGTGAACCTGAGTGGTGGGTCGCAACGATCCGTCCAGGGACGATCCTTTATGAACTTGGTGGCGTCAACGAGCAGCAAGCCAAAATTTGCTTCGCTCGCCTGGCTCACAAAATGCCGTTCAAGGTACGGATGGTTACTCGACGGCCTATGTAGGCAGTTGTTTGACGATCGATCGAACTTGACATTAACGAGAACATTTTAAGACGCGACGAGAAGAACCATGGAATCGATGAAAGATTTACGCGAGCAAGATGAAGAGCAGTTGAATGCGACTTTGAAAGAAGCGTATTTGAATTTGTTTCGCTTGCGTGTGAAGGCTCAGACTGACCGGCTTGATACTCCTTCGGAGCTCAAGCGGAATCGTCAGATGGTCGCTCGCATCAAAACCATTTTTTCCGAGCGTCGAATCGCAGCGGCCAAGGAAGCCAAAGCTTCCGCCGCAATGGCCGCTTCAACCGCAGCGGCGTCGTAACAGATTACCTGAATCAAACTGAATCGAATCAACGAGACACACGTCAGTCTGCTGACGAATTTTTGAGAGACAATCATGCCTAAACGAGTTGCAATCGGTCGCGTCAAAAGCGACAAAATGTCCAAAACACGAGTGGTGGAAATCCCTCGTCTGGTCAAGCACCCCAAGTACGGCAAATTTTATCGCGATCGTACAACTTGTTATGTCCATGATGAGAACAACGAGTCCAACGAAGGCGATACGGTTCAGATCATCGAGTCGACTCCCAAGTCAAAAAAGAAGCGTTGGGATTTGGTGAAGGTGGTTGAAAAGAGTAATGCCGTCGACGTGGTAGCGATGCGTGCCGCTCGAAAGCAAAAAGAAGAAGAAGTCCAGGTGGCACCGACGGACAATTAATTAGATCGAACGTAAAGCCTACACCGTGAGTCGCTTGTTTATTTATCAAGTGGCTGCATCAAACAGACAAGAAACAAGAGTTAACCAATGATTCAACAAGAAAGCCGATTGGAAGTCGCCGACAACACGGGTGCACGCGAAGTGATGTGCATCAAGGTGCTGGGTGGCTCGCGACGACGGACAGCAGGCTTGGGCGACGTCATTATCTGTAGCGTTAAGAGCGTGATTCCAGGTAGCGACGTGAAGAAAAAGTCCATCGTTCGTGCCGTGATCGTACGCTGCAAAAAAGCCACGCGTCGCGAAGACGGTTCGTACATCAAGTTCGACACCAACGCAGCGGTGTTGGTTGACAAAGACAAAAACCCTCGCGGCACTCGTATCTTTGGTGCGGTTGCTCGTGAGTTGCGTGAGAAGAACTATATGAAGATCGTTAGTTTGGCCAACGAAGTTATCTAACGACCGATTGAAAACAAAGCAATGACGACTCTCTGCAAATTCCAGAGATCACAAGTCAACAAGGAGTTAGCCAACAATGGCTGCACGTTTAAGAGAACTTTACAGTAAAGAAATCCTACCGGCTCTCCAGGAGAAGTTCGGACGGAAGAACATTTTGTCACTGCCTAGATTGCAAAAGGTGGTGATCAATATGGGTGTCGGTACGGCAACCCAAGACAAGAAAGAGTTGAATGATGCAGCCGAAGCGATGGGTTTGATTGCTGGTCAAAAACCGGTCATCACCAAAGCCCGGAAATCAATCGCCAACTTTCGCCTTCGCGAAGGACAGGCCATTGGCTGCAAGGTCACACTTCGAGGTGACCAGATGTATGAGTTTGTTGATCGACTGTTGTCGTTGACGCTTCCTCGTGTTCGTGACTTTCGCGGCGTGAGTTCAAAAGCGTTTGACGGTAATGGAAACTATAGTTTGGGTTTGAACGAGTACCTGGTTTTCCCAGAACTCAACCCGGACAAATTTACTCGCACTCAAGGAATGAATATCGTCTTTGTTACCTCCACTGAGGACGACGAAGAAGGTCGCGAGTTGTTACGGATGTTTGGTATGCCGTTTAAGGAGCTTGCCGTCACGGGTGCGTAACCCTGACAGCGTCGAGCAAGTTGGATCCATTTGGAACACGCCGACCAATCACTTAAGTCACTTGAGTTGATGGTTCGGTAGAACACTTGAAATTTAGATAGGTTTTTTTGTGGCACGTAAATCAAAAATCGCCAAAGCGTTACGAAAGCCGAAGTATCCGGTTCGTCGTGAGCGTCGTTGTAAACTTTGCGGTCGGCCTCGGGCTGTTTACCGAAAGTTTGGAATTTGTCGGATCTGTTTCCGGGGTCTTGCCGACAAGGGCTTGATTCCTGGCGTCCGTAAGGCGAGTTGGTAAAGCTACAAAAGGAAACACCCCATTATGATGACTGACCCCCTAGCCGACATGCTTACACGCATCCGCAATGCAGTAAGCGTTGAACGGCCAACAGTGGAAATGCCAGTTTCCAAGGTCAAGACTGGTGTCGCAGATGTTCTCAAGCGCGAGGGCTATATCTGGGACTGGAAATCGGAAGAAGCTAAACCTGTCGGACAGCTTTTGATCGACCTGAAATATGGGCCGAGCGGAGAGCATGTGATTCGCCACGTTAAGCGCGTCAGCAAACCTGGCCGTCGTGTTTATTCCAGTGCAAAAGAACTGCGTCCTGTCCTCAACGGACTTGGCATCTCAATCCTCAGCACTTCCAAGGGTGTGATGAGTGATCGAGAAGCTCGTCAACAAAATGTTGGCGGCGAAGTCCTTTGCGAAATCTGGTAACCAGATCGGGTGTCGATTTGCGGCACTCAAATTAACAACAAATACAAGATCATTCGAAAACGTTCGAAAGCTAGATACCATGTCAAGAATTGGCAAACAACCTGTTTCCATTATCGATGGCGTTAAGATGAGTCTTAACGGCAACACGATTATGGCTGAAGGTCCCAAGGGCAAACTTAACATCGAAGTTCGACCTGAAATCGCAATCAAGATTGACGAAGAAGCAAAACAAGTCGTTGTCACGCGTCACAATGATGATCGGAACTCACGTGCATTGCACGGACTGACCCGGGCGTTGATCAACAACATGGTGTTGGGCGTCAAAGAGGGATACGAGCAAAACCTTGAACTGCAAGGTGTTGGTTATGTCTGCAACATCAAAGGTAAGACTTTGTCGATGCGGGTTGGACTGGCTAATGAGTTGAAGAAAGAAATTCCCGAGGGAGTCGAAGTGACTTGCCCGGACCAAACGCACATCAAAGTGGTGGGTTGCGACAAACAGAAAGTCGGCCAATTTGCTGCCGAAGTTCGTGCCCTCCGCAAACCTGAGCCTTACAAAGGCAAAGGCATTCGTTACGTCGGTGAACAGGTCAAGATCAAACCTGGTAAGTCGGCCAAGGCGTAAGATTCAGGGATGAGTGAAGTGGCTTGATGTAACAATCAGTCGCCCTCAAGCACAAAGCATAGTAAACAGATAAGCGAGTAGTTCGGTGAAACATCAAAAAACTGTCAATAAGCAACGCTGGCGTCGCACCAACCGTGTACGCAAGAAAGTTCGTGGCACTGCTGACCAGCCACGTTTGAGCGTTCGCCGGAGTAACAAACATATTTACTGTCAGTTGATCGACGACGAGCAAGGTCGCACGGTCGCTTCGGCGAGCACGCGTGACAAAGACCTCGCCGCGAAACTGGCTTACGGTGGAAACTGTGACGCAGCCAAAGTCATCGGGACTGCGATCGCTGAGCGGGCAAAAGCGGCGGGTGTTAGCCAGGCGAAATTCGATCGTGGACCGTACAAGTTCCACGGGCGTGTTGCTGAGTTAGCCAAAGCGGCAACCTCGGGCGGCTTGGTCTGTTGTGCTGTCGACTCTGACGGCTCAGGTGATTCGAGCGAAAAGTAAAACAAAACTTGGCAACTGCCGAGACCAATTGATAAAAAGAATTCATTAAAGAACTTAGATCCGAGGATTAATCGTGGCTAAACGGCAACGAGATAACAAAAGAGAAGATCAAAACCCAGGCGTCATCGAGCGCACTGTGAAAATCAAGCGTTGTGCTGCCGTAGTTAAAGGTGGTCGTCGTTTCAGTTTTGCTGCGATGGTTGTTTGTGGAGACGGAAAAGGCAAAGTTGGCAGCGGCTACGGCAAAGCTAACGAAGTTCAGCCGAGCGTCGAGAAAGCCAACAAGCAAGCGGTTCAGGCGATGAAGTTGAGCAAGGTGAATCTTGTTGATGGCACCATTTCTCATCGTGTCGATGGACGCTTCGGAGCGGCCCGCGTGGTATTGCTTCCCGCGGGTCCCGGTACCGGTATCATCGCTGGCTCTGCGGTTCGCGCTGTTTGCGAAGCGGCTGGAGTAAAGAACATTTTGACCAAGAGTTTCGGCAGTAACAATCCTGTCACGCTGGTCAAAGCAACGATTGCGGCTCTGACTGAGGTCCGTACAAAAGAAGACATCGAACGTCTACGAGGAGTTGAGCTGTGAGATTACACGACGTCAACGAAGGCATTATAAAATACAAAAAGCGCAAGCGCATTGGACGTGGTACGGGATCGGGTTTGGGTAAAACTTCCGGTCGTGGTCACAAGGGTCAATTCTCGCGTTCCGGTCACTCGCAGCATCCTACCTTTCAAGGTGGAGCGATGCCGATGATTCGTCGCGTGGCTAAACGCGGTTTCAACAACAAGTGGGGGTTGAAAGTTGGCGAAGTGAATGTGGCTGATCTGGAGAAACGTTTCGAAGCGGGTGACGAAGTCACGCCGGAAACACTCAAGGAAAAGACACTTGCCAACTATCGATACGATATCTTGAAAGTCCTTGGAACGGGTGAGATCACCAAGAAACTAACCGTTTCCGCTCATCGGTTTAGCGCTTCGGCCAAAGAGAAGATCGAAAAAGCTGGCGGTACGGTCGTCGTGCTTCCAATGGCGGCTCCGGTTGTCAAGAACAAGATGGGTACAGCTAAGGCCGCCAACGCAGCCAAAGGTGGCAAGAAAGCTTAGTTGCTTGCTTTGTGTGGTCTTTACCGAACCCGGCAACGACGAGCCACAAGACGGAACGGAATTAAAAAGCTCGACGCGTGATTTGGATGTCATCCTTCACGAATCGAGCTTCTTTTTTAGTCGCAATTTTCGCGTCTATCGGCCCACAAATCGGATTGAAGTTTTCGATTCGTATTGATGAATTTTGAGAATACGTAGACAATACTGGCGGTAAGACGGCGAATGGTTAATGCCAAGCCTGATTATCGCAACTTGATTTTGACAGCTTGATCGCATCGGTTAGCAAGTATTGCTGCCCGTACAATTAACAAACAAACACCCTTAATGTTCAGTGATCTTGAATCACAACGACGTTGAGGAAATAGATAAATGATCGGCTCCATGCCGTGACCTTCGAGGCATAAAACCATGTTGGAAAAGCTACGGATCGTTTTTACCATTCCGGAACTTCGTCGTAAGATTTTCTTGACGCTCTTCCTGTTGGCGATCTATCGAATCGGATGGCAGATCACGCTGCCGATCGTTGATCAAGAACAGATGTCTCAGTTTGCCAAAAGCATGTCTGAGAATGCGACGTTGGGAACGTTTCTGGCCAAAGTTTCTGTCTTTAGCGCCAGCCAGTTGACCAATGCGACGATCTTTGGTCTTGGCATCATGCCCTATATTTCCGCGTCCATTATTCTGCAATTGCTCGGTACGGTTTACAAACCGCTCGAGGATATGAAAAAGGAAGGCGAAGCGGGCCGCAAAAAAATCAATGAGTACACCCGTTACCTGACGGTTGTGTTGTGTTTGATCCAAAGTGCCGGATATCTCTGGTTCATCATCATGCGAGACTCCGGCACCGGAGCACCGGGGGCTGGCAACTTGACCGCCGAACAATTTGAAGTCGGCGGCAGGCTGACGTTCATGTGGCAGATGGTTTCGATTTTGATTATGACGTGCGGTAGTGTGTTCTTGATGTGGCTTGGTGAGCAGATCGACGAATACGGGATCGGTAACGGGATCAGTCTTCTGATCATGGCGGGCATCGTAGCGCAAATGCCTGGTGCGTTGAACGGCTTGCTTGCAAACGCTTCATTTGAACTGAAGGGAATGGCAGCAGGTGGAGCCGTTGGCTTGGAGAAATTACTGTTATTGATGATCATCTTTGTCGGGGTCGTGGCCGGGGTGGTGTTCATTACGCTGGCCCAGCGCAGGATCCCTACGCAAAGCGCGAAACACGTTCGCGGACGCCGAGTCTATGGCGGTACGAAACAATACATGCCACTGAGAATTAATCAGGCTGGCGTGATGCCGATCATTTTTGCTCAATCGCTCTTGATGATCCCACCACTGTTGTTTGTTTCTTTCGGAAGCTGGATTGGTGGCGAGGATGCTGGTGCGGCGAGTACATTTTTCGGCAACTTTTTCACGAATCTTGGTAATTTGCTGCAAGATTACTCGTCGATGATCTACAACCTGATTTACATTGCGATGATCTATTTCTTCTGTTATTTCTGGACGGCGATCACGTTTAACCCAAAAGAAATTTCAGACAACTTGAAAGAAAGCGGTACGTTTATCCCGGGATATCGACCGGGACGACGAACAGAAGACTACCTCGAGAAAGTCCTTGAACGAATCACCTATGTCGGTGCTGGTTTCCTGGCGTTGATTGCGATTGTGCCAACCATCGTTACACAAACGATGAATGTTGATTACATGGTCGCCAGTTTCTACGGGGGAACCGGGCTTCTGATTGCCGTGAGTGTTGCGTTTGACCTGGTGCAAAAGATTGATAGCCACTTGGTGATGCGAAACTACGCTGGCTTGCTTGACTAGGTCGTTTCGATTTCCGTACATTCGTTGTTCGTTGGGTTGGCTAACTGATTTTAAACATTCAATGATGGGAATGATTGTGAAACACATACTGATCGCTTTCTCGCTTTGCGCGATGATCGCTGTAACTTTTTCTTCGGCGGGCTGCGATGCTACCGGGGATGCTCCGACCGCCAGCGCCGTAGGCACAATGTCGATGGTCGACAAAGATAGTCTTGAGTCGGTACTGGCTGCTAACTCTTTGGCATTGATTGATTTTTCAGCCACTTGGTGAGGCCCGTGCAAAAAATTGAAGCCGGGGCTTCTACAGATGGCGGGTGAGTTTGATGGTAAAGTTGAGTTCGTTGAGGTCGATGTCGACAAAAGCGGCGACGTTGCTACTGAATACGGAATCGGTCCACTACCGTGTTTGGTCCTTGTTAAAGACGGCGAAGAGGTTGGCAGAGTGATTGGCGCCAACGAACCGAAAATTCGCGAAATGATCGAAGAAGCGCTTTAATCGAAATCGCGTTGAATCGAAAACGCGTTGAATCGAAAACGCGTTTAATCGAAGCGACATGCAAATTAGCAAAGAGACCGTGAAAAATCGCGGTCTCTTTTTTGCGCGCGCGAATTGAGCGCTACTTACCTGCATATCGAACCCAAGAACACCTCCGTTTTTTGGGGAAGGAGTTTGGCGATCTTAGGATTGTCAGTCATGGGACAACTAAGTCGACGACGACGAGTATGAGTTCTCAACGAAACACTTAGACATGCATGACATCCGGTTAACTGCCGGATGTTTTTTTGTGTGTGCGTATTGGAGCAACTTAAGTAAGGCATACGGTATCCTACATCTTGTCGTAGGTTATCTAGCAGCGAATCGCCAATACACAGATTTGGACCACTTGACCGGCGGACCCAAAATCGTGCTGAGGTAGGAACGACGATTGCGGATAACATCATGTGAGTCCAGGCGATATCCAACAAAGCGACCGATTAATTTGGACGTGCCCCATCGGTATTGGTAACCGACTTGGTTGTCTTTAACTTTTGCCAATCGCTGACGAACGATTCGATGTCGAGTGATGCATCGCATCAAACCCAAGTAGTGGTAGTGAAGAACGGAAAGTTCAGCTGAGTTGTTTTCAACAATGTTGCCTTCTGGGCTGCACGAGTGGCAACCGAGTTTGAAATTCATCTCAAGTGAAGGATCAAAGATGCAACGCTTTGAATACTCTTCAGCATAGCGACCAAGACGAACGAGTTTGGTGATGTCACGGTCGGCTGCCGGGAATCGCCAAGAGACCATATCAAGCCCTTTTGTGCGTGGTAGCGTGATGCCATCGCGTTTGTGTTGGAGTAGAGTCTTTTGCAACTGAGGATGGTAAATCAATTCGTCTGAATCGACAACGATAACGTAGTCTGCCTCTCCAATTGATTCTTTGTAGCATGTGTTCTTGATTTTTGCATTTGTATTGTCGTCGAACCAACCATTGGTATCGAACGTTCTGAGTTCTGCAATCGGACAATTGCGCACGATGTCGGGAGTTGAGTCGGTCGACTGGTTGTCGTAAACGACAATTCGATCAGCAAACGTTGAATAGTGTTTTAAGAAGTAAGGAAGGAACTGCTCCTCGTTCCAGCAAACGGTGTACACGTGTATCCGGGCTCGATCGGAATTTGGGATCGACATAGCGACGTGGCCCACATGAATATCGGAAACTAGTAACAAGCAGTGCGACTCGAATTCATCAAATAGAACTCGCGTTCATAAATGATTTTGTTCACAAGTGCCAAGATACTGACGACCGTTCGGAGATTTCTCAGGAACTTCCGGGCAACTAAAACTGTGTCGACAGTCGAAACGTGAATGCATCTTCGAGCGAAACTTCGGTTGATTCGTTCTCGAACTCAAGGTCACGTGAAAACGCGTAGCCGATTTCAGCGATATACTTTCGTCCCGGGACGTAGGGAGCATTGGCAGGAGCCGAGGGACGTAGCTCCCAGCCAGCGACCAATCGCACGTCACTATAGGTCAGCGTGTCGTCGACGAATGTGTTCGAATCTTCGATCGCCCATGTATTGCCATTGAGCCCTACGCCCACATAAGCCCATTGTTGTCGCTGTCCGTTGTCGGAAAGTAAGAAATTGGCTTTCGGGTTCGGCAAAATGAAGTCGATTCGCGTGGTGGGATTGGGCAACCATACAGCGCCAATCGCTGGCACAACGGGTAAATCACTTCGTCCCAACGCCAGCGCGCCGAACGTCCAACTGAGCTGAGGGCTTTTTTTGTAGATGGCGAAAACGCCACCCGTGAAACGCCATGCGTCGCTTGAGGTGTTCCGGTTGTCGGTTGCAAAATCGACACCCAAAATCGTTCGAACTGCCCAACGTTCGTTGAATCGTTTGACGCCGGAAAGCCCAATCGAATATTCGAAAAGATCGGACGGAACACTCAATGATTGAGGGACCGAGATATCGGTGTAGGCAAATCCAAGCTTTACGATCGGTGGTGGAGATTTACGACCAAACAGCAACGGCACTTTCAAGTTCGAACTAAGCGTCGACAAACTGACGTCGGAGCCAGCAATCCATTCAGCCTCCAGGCCAGCCGGAATTCCTTTTGGGCGACCACTCCGATTCGCGTCGGACGTATCGGGCGCGAGATAGTTATCCAACACAGTTGATGCCGATTCGGACCTTTGGAAAGTCATTGGCTGGCTCGAGCTATCGAGCTGGTAACCATTGAGCTGGTACGGTTGCGTGAAACTCTCAGCAAAGAAATCCCCTTGTCCAGCATCCACTCCTTCTCCAGTACGCAATTGCTGGTGTTGGTAAAACGTGCTAGCTGCAACAGCATCGGCGTACGGGTATGCACTGGTCCAGAGCAACGAACTTCCAAGAGCGATCGCCAACAATCTAAAGCATCGATTGGGCATCAATTGCCTGTCTTAAGTAGATTTCCTGTTGATTCTTCCATGAACCACAGTCGCTGGAGACTGTACCGAAATTGTTGTGTCTTACGCAACGGAAAAACCACTGAAGTCAGAACTAGCTCCCGGCTAGGTTGCTAATTCTCGTCCGTTACGCGAGTCAGGCTGCCCCACATGCCTTCGAACTTTTCAAGATTTAAATCGCCAAGCACAACCCATTGGCAGGCGAGTCGCATTCCGTATTTCGCACTTTTGGCGCGGTCGTGCGGCGGGAATCCAAGTCTCCAGTTTTCGATTCGAGTCACGGGAGAGACTTCGCCTTGAATTCGCAAACAACAAGTACCGCAAGTGCCGATACCACGGCAATGAATTTGTTTGGCGGCACCGTTGTACAACGGTAAGTTTGCCTTCAACAAAACTCGTCGCAGATTGTCTCCCGCTTTGCATTCGATTGTTTGATTGGCGAAAGTGATTTTGGGCATAAGGAGTCACGTCGATTTCTAGTTGTTTGGTGAGAGCGATTTCAGATATCGCTCAGCATTTTTGACGTGCGTTTTTCGTTTTGTTTCATCCATTTTTTTGACCATGCTGCACATCATGGCCCAACGCGGGTTCTTGGCGAGGCTGTCACGGTGGTTCCAAATCCAACGCCAATATAATCCGTCCCAGATCTCGCACCATGGTCCGGTGGGGTAGTGACTCATCTTGCGAATGTAGGACGAACCGGAAAAATATGGCTTGGTTGTAATCAAGCCCCCATCCGCATGTTGGCTCATCGAGTATGCGTTGGGAACCATCACCCAGTCGTAGCTGTCAATGAACATTTCCATGAACCAGCGATAGATCTCATCCGGATCAAACTCACACAGGAACATAAATCCACCCAGCACCATCAGGCGTTCAATGTGATGGCAATAGCCGGTGCGAAGCACGCGCTTGATCGTATCGTCAATGGGCTCAAGGCCCGTATTTCCTTCGTAAAAACTGGACGGGATTTTGCGATGATGTCGCCAGTGATTCGTCGTTCGCATCTCGACGCCATGATCTTGATAGGTCGCACGAATGAACTCTCGCCAACCGATGATTTGCCGAATAAAGCCTTCCAGTGAGTTGAGCGGAACGTCATTCTTTTTCGCGAATGCCAATGTCTTGTTCACGACTTCGTCCGGTGTCAACAAGCCAGTGTTAAGTGCTGGAGTCAAAACACTATGCCACAACCAGGATTCACCTTGCACAATCGCGTCTTCGTAAGCGCCAAAGTCGGAGAGGCGATATTTCAGAAAATGTTTGAACCACCTCTGGGCGTCCGAGTGCGACGTAGGATAATACAGTTGCTCCAATGAGCCCGGGTTGTTGGCAAACTGAGCTTCGATATAGTCAACCGCTTCCCGATCGATCTCGTCTCTTTTCAATGAAAGCAATTTGGGGATTTCGGACAGCAGCTTTTTGGGAACCTTCTTCCGGTTGTCCTTGTCAAAGCTCCACTTACCACCTTCAGGTTGGTCCCTGTCGAGCAGGATATCCAATCGACGACGTTGGAATTTGTAGAAGTCACCCATGAACCAACGTTTTTTACCGGCACGGTATTCAGCATTTTCGGCTGGCGAATTTATGAACTGTGGATTTGGTAAAAACTCGCAGGCAATGTCGAGTTGTTCGCAGATACGACCGAGCCGTTTCTCAAGCATGAAGTCGTTGGGTTCGGCGACAACTAGCTTCCTTGGCGACGATGTTATCGACTTGGTCACGGCGGCCAAGTGATGCGCTAGCGAGTCGGGCCGTAGATCATAGTCTAAGTACAGTGTTTCCAGGCCCTTGGATTGAAGCATCGCTTCATAGCGTTTCATCGACGCGCGATGCAGCCACAGTTTTTGTTTGTGAAAATTCGTCGGATAGTTTGGATCTCCAAAGAAGAGACTGTCTTCGATCAATACAACCCTGGAAGGACGCCTCGATATCCCCACGTGTTTGCCAAACAGTTGATTTGGAAAAATCAGGAGGTTCAAGTCGATTCTCTGTACTGGAAAGTTGATTTGGCG
>CAZPBE010000027.1:13287-39333 GCA_964584615.1 uncultured Pirellulaceae bacterium
TTGGAAAAATCAGGAGGTTCAAGTCGATTCTCTGTACTGGAAAGTTGATTTGGCGAAGAATTTTTTGCTCAAGATTTCATAACGGAGTTGCCCCATTGTTCAATTTGAACGGTGGCTTATTCTTTAGCCATTGTCGACAAAACTCATTTTTCGTTTTCAAGTTCGTCTAATTGCTTTCGCACTTCGTCCGCTTCGGCAGCTTTCAGGTCGCTTTTTGTGCGGTCTACAGTTGACAATTTAAATGACTCGTCCAACAGCTTTGTGTACTTGGCTTCGAGTTTCTCTTTGGTGTTTTTCTTTCCGAACATGGTTTTCTGGATTTCGTTGGGGGGTATGTCTCGTGACTTCGCAATTCAATTTTGAAACTGAATCTAATTGGATCCTTGCAAAGAGAGAGATCGGATATTCATCAATTGAAACGCGTTGCGCATGATGACTTTTCCATTGACCGATACTGTCGCCGAGAAATCGAACATGTCGCTGACGTGATCATTGAGCACGACGTTGATTTCCAGGCGATCAGTAGGTCTGGCAAATCCTTTGAACCGCGACTTTTTTACCTGGGCTAAGACTCCCAGCGCAAACTCGTTGTGGAACGGATCTTCTGTGTTGTAATTTTCCATCGGATTGTACTTGGCTGCGATAAGGATTCCTGCAGATTGCGTAGTCAACTCCTGCAGCATCGCACCGGGGAAAATGGGTGCTCCCGGAAAATGTCCTTCGGCAAAAAACTCTTCGCCCGAAAAAACTTTCTCAGTCGCTATTTCGGTTTGGCTGATCGAAAGAATTTTTTCGACTAACAAATAGGGTGGTCGATGGTGTAGATACCCTTCAATTCGGTCGAACTCGTGTTTAAAGTATTTGTTTGCCGTCATCTTGATGCCTACTTAATTTGGTTTTCGACTCGCCTGAATTGTTCCGAATGAATAAATTTTCTTGTCCGAGGATAGATGGATTCGTTTACACGCCTAACGTTGACATTCCGCCGTCGACGCCAATGCACTGTCCAGTGACCCAACTGTGGTCGGGGCACAGCAGAAACTTGGCCATCGATGCGATATCGGCCGGCCGACCAGTGCGCTTAAGCGGATACTTGGCGGCCATCGCAGCTCGTTTTTCATCTGTGGCGAAGAAGCTGGCAGCCAAGGGCGTCTCGGTGAGCGCCGGAGCAATGCAGTTGACACGGATCGCAGGAGCCCACTCGGCAGCAAGCGAATGAGTCAGGCCTTCGATGGCCCCTTTTGCTGCGGCAACGGAAGCATGCATGGGCAGACCCTTGCCAACGGCGACTGTGCTAAAGAGGACGACGCTGGTCGCCTGATCCTCAGAACTTGATTTAAGGCCCGGCATACATGCTTTGAGAAACTTCACAGCCCCCATCACATTGATCTCGAAATCGGTTCGAAAGTCTTCCAGTTTCAATCCCCGAAACGAGCGTAGGTTGATTGAGCCAGCACAATACGCGACGCCGTGAATATGTTCGGGTAGCGTAGTTGCGTCAAAATCGTCGTCCAAGAAATTGCAAGCGTGGTGAACGATTTGATTGTTTGGAGTAAGTTCTCCAGTGGTGCGTGAGTAAACATGGACCCGACCGCCAGCGGATACGAGTTGACGAACAAGTTCCAGACCGATCCCTTTACTACCACCGGCAACGACAAAGTTCTTTCCGAGAAAGCTATTTTCCATTGGTTACCTAAAACTAGACGTTCGTGCGTTGCCGTTGTTCAATTTTTGCAGTTAGCCAATATTACCGTGAATTGAGTCAGTATATAACTACAAGATCCTACGCTTGTCGATCCAGCTATGAAATTTCTCTTTGGAAACAAATCCGCCGAAAAGGATATTCGAGACTGGCTGTCTCAGAACGGGTATGTCGGCAATTCGGCTCGATTTGTCGAAGTCGAACTTCATGCAATCCAACGCCCGGGGTGGTTGCAAGTGTTTCGGTTTGAAGCCACTTGCAATAATGTAGCGGGCGACCAAGTTCAATTTTTTGGCGCGATGAGATCGGATGAACGCTTCGGTGCACCCCAAATTGTTGTTGACCAAGACTTAACCGTCCGTGATGAACAACTTGCAATTTGGTCTGACGGCTTGATCACCCATAAGCGACATCGAAAGTAAGAAAGTATCGAGGCATGCCGGAAGGACATACGATTCATCGCATCGCCCGCGATCATCGCGAGTGGTTTGTTGGCCAGCCGGTCGGTTTGTGTTCGCCACAAGGCCGGTTCGAGAATGAATCCAAAACGCTCAATGGTCTGGTGCTGAATGATATTACGGCTCACGGAAAACATTTGTTTTACCATTTCACGAAACGGAAAATCATTCATGTGCATTTGGGTTTATACGGAAAATTTCGCGTCCACAGGAATCCGGCTCCCGAGCCACGTGGTGCGGTACGAATGCGAATGATCGGTCATGAACGTTCATTCGATTTGAATGGGCCGACTTGTTGTGAACTGATCAACAGCAAACAGTTTCGCCTGATTGGGGACCGGCTCGGAGAGGATCCGCTGAGCGAGGACGCGTGTCGAGAGAAGTTGTGGACTCGGTTTAGCCGCAGTCGTTCAGCAATCGGAACATTGCTGTTGAATCAGAAAGTGATCGCGGGCGTAGGCAACGTTTACCGTGCTGAGATATTATTTTTACTCGGCGTCCATCCAGAAACGCTGGCGAATGAGTTTTCGCGCGAACAGTTCGACGAACTTTGGGAACTGACGGTGCAGTTGTTGAAGACAGGTGTGAAATACAACCGTATCATTACGGTTGACCGGTCCATGTTTGATAGACCACTTAGTCGCTTGAATTCCGAAGAACGTTTGCATGTCTATAAGCGACTGCGTTGTCGTCGTTGTAACAGCAAAATCAAAATGTGGATGTTGGGCAATCGTAAAATGTACGCGTGTACGAAGTGCCAAAAGAAGTGACTCTTTTGAGTTCGAGGATTTACGTCAAAGGCTAATCTGTGCGTCGATCCTTGCGTTTTGTCAGATAAAGCCGTGCCCCACGGACGCCTGGCACGAATTGCGTTTTGCGATGATTTCATGTTGAACCTTGTTTGAGAAAATTTACCAATGCAGTTTCCCGTCATCGTCTTAATCGCTAACCTCATTTCGACAATTTACATGGTGGGCTTGATATGGATGGTGCAGGTTGTGCACTACCCGCTGTTCGCGAAGGTCGGCTCAGAGAATTACAGCGCCTATCAAGTCAGCCACCAATCGTTGACGACTTTGGTTGTAGGCCCACCGATGCTGGTTGAGATTTTTACCGCGGTGCTGCTAGTCTGGTATCGTCCAGCCAATGTGCCGAGTGGGATTGTGTATTTGGCGCTGGCGTTGTTGGCGATCGTATGGGCGTCAACCGCGTTTCTTCAAGTCCCTTTTCATGGAAAACTTGCAGGCCAATTCGATGCTGTTGCGCATTCGAAACTGGTCGTCACCAATTGGATTCGTACCATTGGTTGGACTGCCAGAGGCGCCCTTGTGACATGGATGCTGATTTTCGTTTTGCAAAACGGTCAGCAAAGGTAGTGGAGTAGAGGTGATGAAAGGGCGCGATGGCTTTCAGTCACCGACTAATTTCCGCCGTATGAGCTTGGCATAAAAATACTTGGCTCTGAAAAGAAAGCTTCTTCGCCGTCTTCCAGTTCACCTGACTCCGCGCCCTCTTTCAATTGTTCAAGTTCATCAAACCCACCTTCGTCTTCATCATCGCTGACGCTAGGTTGGTCATCGGCATTTGCGTCATCCTGGGGTTGAAAGTCGTTGTCCGAGTCATTACCAACATCTTCTTGCAGTTGAGCTTCTTCAGCTCTTTTCTGAGCGGGTTCGAACGTAGCGTTGACTGATTCGCCTTGAGATGTCGGATAAGGCGGTTGGCTATTGATTCCGGAATACTCGTGCTGCGGAACGCTCATGTTCGTTTGGCCGTAACCATTTCGAATGGGTGCATATCCGGAGTTGTAAACCGACGATTGATAGCCGTGCTGTGCCAGGTATTGAGGTGACTTCGAAATAAGATGCGAATTGTATGCGCTATATGGGTTGTAATAGCCTGCGTCATAGCCTGGATTGCAATTGTGATAGCCAACGCCATAGCCCATTCCAAGAAAGCGACCCACCCGCTGTCCTGGTTGATGAAGGAATCGGCCGTTTTGGGCGAAACAATCAGATGCCATCAAAGTTGCCAGACAAATGGTGGCGGCAAAAATAGTACGGCCAGACAGGACAGTGATATTGCGCGACATCGTATTCGATCCTTCAATGAAACGTCACTTGTGGCCGTCGTCGCGGCCGAAATCGCACGGCGCGTTGTGAGTCTTACTAACCCAATGCAATCGTACGCTTAAAGGTATCGCCGTGAGTTCTGGTTTGCTTTACGCCAACTGGTCTCTTTGTAATTCAAATTCCGAAAATGCAGACCGTGGATCGGGTCATTCGGTTACTGGTTGCTGCGTAAAGTTTGCGGGAAGATCGGGGTTGAAGCTTCGTATCGCTTGGATGGAAACGGCAACTGAGAGTCGGTGACGAAATCAACGAGACAATGTGAAGGCTGACTTACAAGCACTGACTGACGAAGAACTTAAACGCTTGGCATTCCCTGGATTCGTCGCCAAGCGCTAAGTTGTCCCAGATGACCGTTTTCGTGATTGAGCATCAAATACGGAAGTGCCATTGCCGCAGTTGGCATGACCGACTCCCATCGAGCGAGCTTAGTCGGATGGCCCAGCACTGAGTCGTCGGCTTGTTCAAGTTGCTTGATAACTTGCTGGTGACTGGCGACATATTCACCAATCAGCTCGGCTTTTGGGGCGTAGATGGCTGGATCAGTTTCCGGTTTTGAATTCATTCCAAACTGGTGGCCCTTCGGGTCTTCAAAAGACTCGCCGTCGATGATTGCAGAAACGATTGGCACATAAACATTGAGGTGGCTGAGAATCCAGGCTGGATGATTTGACGGCGCATCAGGGTCCGATGCGGGTTGCAACGTCATTTGGTTTTCATCAAGATCAGCGACCAATTTCTGGGCGTAATCAAGGTTTTTTCGCCAACAAAAAAGTAGTCCTTCAACTGCGTTTCTCATGGGGTTTCCTTTGGTTTGTGTTGGTTGGTCTTGGTGGTTGATTGTAGGGGAGGATTGCGATCGATTCGAGATGCCAAAAGTGGATGCGGTGGATGGGCGACGGCGAGGGAGCGGTCGAATTCCGCTTGCCGCATAGCCGAAACCGCTATCATCACTGTTAAATTTTGCGGGTTAGCCAAACCCTGATTCGCAATTGAAAACCGGAATCGATGAAAGGTGACGACTTTGCTGATTCACTCAATTATCCATGTTTGTCGGACGATGATTCTGAGTAGGTGCAATTCCCGAAACGCACCGAGATTGAATCTTGGAAGAATCCCGATGGGACCAAGTCTTGATCGCACTGACGTTCACTCGCGCGAGATTGTTCTCATGCGTTGATGACATTTGATGAAAATGTTCCGTTACTCGCTCGCTGAACGCGAAGGAACTGACCCAGTTTTCAAAAGGATTTGAAACGATGAAATCCCTTCTGTATTCCGCATTGATACTTTCAATGCTTTGCTTCACAGGCTGCTCAATGTGCGGCGGTGGAGCTTGTGGCGGTGGTCTTCAGGCCATTACTGGCGGCGCTGGTTGTATGCTGGGCGGACGTCGGGCGATGCGAAAGGCTGCACGAGCCAGCTTCTCTGATCAAGACGTATGCACAGCTTGCGGCACGGACGAATTCATTTCGGCTGAGCCATGTGGATGCGGAACCTCTGGTGGTTGCACTTCAGCACCCGCTGAAATCCCTTGCGATGCTTGTGGCACTGACGAAGTCGTATCAGCCCAATCATGTGGCGGTGGCGGTGGCGGATGTGGCGGCATGCAAGGTGGCGGCGGTTCCATGGGCAGATCGATGGGTGGCGGAGTTGGTTTTAGCTTCGGCGACTCATCTGGAATGGGGCTCGGCTTGAACGAAAAAGGTTCAGCTTGCCGTGGCGAAGGAACATCTCGAATTGGCGGCGGACAATTTCGCTCAATGGTTGGTGGTAGACTTGGCGGCGGCATGGGTTGCGGATGTGGGCTTGGCGCTGGTTGTGGATTGCTCGGAGGTCATGGCGGATGCAAGCTTGGCCTTGGTGGTCGCGGCCTCGGAGGTCGAGGCCTCGGCGGTCGAGGCCTTGGCGGTGGTTTGATGGGCGGCCTTGGCGGTGGTGGCTCGCCTTATGGTGGTCAAATTCCTCACACGGCTCAGCAGCCGGGTGCCGGAACTGGAATGGCTCCATCATACGCTTACCCTTACTACACGACTCGTGGGCCACGAGACTTCTTGCAAGACAACCCTCCAACCATTGGCTACTAAGCCAACTGCGTTTGAGGAAGCTAAATCATCAAAGCGTTTCAGGATTTCCTGAAACGCTTTTTTTACGTCGGTCCGTTTTGCCCGCGGAACGCCAACCTGGAGAAAGCGAGATTGTCGGAGAGCGAGAAAGAGGCGAATTCAGAGGCGAATTCAGACAAGCGGATAGAAGTCGAACTCGCTACCGACTGGATGAACGTTTGTTCCTTCGGGAAACGCAATTAAACCTTCGGCCGTCCCCAACGTCATTAGGTCAGACGAGCCATTCCAGTTTAGCGGTTCGGCCATTCGGGTTGCCGTAGTCGAACCCACCAACCGTCCCGGCCAATACGTGGGACGATTGCCCCGAGCTTCGTGATCTTTCGACAACGCGATTTTGAATGCTTGCGGGTAGATCGAATCAACGCCCATCAAGATTGAAATCGCTCGGGCGACGAACAGTCGGCAGCCAACCAAGCTGCTGACCGGATTACCTGGTAGCCCGAACACATAAGTGCATCGATCGTTTGTTCGCAATACGCCAAAGTAAATCGGCTTGCCCGGTTTCACCATTACTTTGTGGAAGACTTGTTCCACCCCCAATTCATTCAGGATGGTCGGCACCAAATCCATCGTTCCGGCTGACACGCCTCCCGAAAGCAACAACAAATCGTGCGCTAGTCCACGCTCGATCGATGACCTGAGTTGGTTCGGTTCATCCAAACCAATACCAAAGTCAGAAACTTCCAACCCTTGATGTTCCAGCATTGCAGCCAGCATCGGTCCGTTGCTGTTTCGAATCTGTCCGTCGCTCGGCACGATGCCACAATCGACCAGTTCATTTCCAGTTGGAAGGACTGCGACCCTTGGCCGACGATAGACCAAGCAGTTCGCGGCACCTACCTCTGCCAATAATCCGATGTCCAACGCTCTGACTCGGTGGCCTTGCTCGAATATCGTCGCACCCTTTTGAAAGTTCGTACCACGATCCATTGCATGGTGACCCGGTTTGATTTGATCAACCTGGATCGTGACCTGACCGGCAGCTTCATCAAAATTCGTGAGTTCGATCATCACCACAGCATCGGCGCCCTCGGGCATCGGTGCACCCGTCATGATGCGCGTCGCTTGTCCAGCCTCAACCGTTTTTGTCGGCACGCCGCCGGCGATCACCGTTTCGATGACCGACAATTTGCAATCCTGTTTGATCTCATCACTGCGAACAGCGAATCCATCCATCACGGATTTGCGATGAGGCGGGGAGTCGACATCCGCCAAAATTTCTTTCGCCAACACGCGACCCACGGCGTCGGATAAAGAGATCTCCTCTGTCGGTAGTGCTTCAGCCGTTGAATCGATCAACGTCGTGGCTTGTTCAATCGAAATCATGAAGGTTGCCTAACTGAGATTGACGAAATTCTTGAGCAAGTCGATTCCGCGTTCGGTCAAAAAACTTTCTGGGTGAAACTGCACGCCAAAAGTTGGATGCTCCTGATGTTCGATCGCCATAATTTCTTTTTCACCATTTGGCGAATACGTCCAAGCACTGATTTCGAATTCGGTTGACAAAGTATCTGGCCGAATGACCAGCGAATGGTAACGAGTCGCGACCATCGGATTCGGTAGGCCAGCAAAAATGGCGTTTCCGGTGTGCTCGATGTTGTCCGTCTTGCCATGCATCAAACGTTCTGCACGGACGATCGTTCCGCCAGTGGCTTGGCCGATCGATTGGTGGCCCAGGCAAACTCCCATGACCGGGATCTTGCCGTGGAACTTATGAACGGCTTCGACGGAAATGCCTGCTTCGTTGGGTGTGCAAGGTCCAGGCGAGATGATCAAGTGCGTAGGAGCCATTGATTCGAGTTCGTCGACCGTCGCTTTGTCGTTACGGATGACTTGAATATCGATCGCCGAGTCAATTTCGCTTTGCTGTTGTAACTCGCCCAGTCGCTGAACCAGGTTATACGTAAACGAGTCGTAGTTATCGATGATTAGAATCATGGACTGCTTGTTTGGATGGTCTGATTAGTGATTCGTTAGGTCGAATGGCAGTAGGTTGTTCAAGCTCGGACGGACGATTGGCTTTCTTGCATGATGTGCTTGCTAGCGTACGACCGCGACGATTCGTCACGTCAAAGGTATGTATTGACGATACGCCGGCACACCTCTATTTTCGCCGGGCTAAAACAAACCTTTAACCATTGCATGGAGGCAGTGGAGATGATTATACCCACAAACTCAAATCAACAACCGGCCACGAACGTAACTGCTGTTCCGCTGTTGGATGTTGGTCGTGGTAACGAGCCTCTCAAGTCCGAAGTGATGGACACGCTTTCGGAGATCTATGATTCTTGCCGGTTCATTGGCGGACCGCATTGTCAGAATCTGGAAGAAATGGTTGCCCAGGTCAGCGATTGCGAGTTCGGAGTTGGATGTGCATCAGGCAGCGACGCGTTGCTGTTAGCTTTGATGGCGGTCGACCTTAAGCCTGGCGACGAAGTAATTTGTCCCAGCTTTACTTTTTTCGCGACAGCTTCGGCAATCACTCGATTGGGCGGAGTTCCTGTCTTTGTCGATATCGATCCCGGCACCTTCAATATGAACGTGGATCTCATTGAAACATTGATCACGGAAAAGACAGCGGCGATCATTCCTGTTCATCTGTTTGGACAGTGTTGCGACATGGATTCGATTCTTGAGATCGCTCAACGGAACAAGATCCATGTGATCGAAGACTGCGCACAATCGATCGGGGCAACCTACAACGGTCGCGCCGCTGGCAGCATGGGAAGCGTTGGTTGTTTTAGTTTCTATCCAACAAAAAATCTCGGCGGTGTTGGTGACGGCGGCATGCTGACAACTAACGATGCAGCGCTGGCAGACCGGATGCGATTGTTGGCCAACCACGGTATGCGTCCACGCTACTACCATCAGGAAGTCGGCATCAACAGCCGGCTGGACTCGATTCAAGCTGCGATTCTTTCCATCAAAATGAAACATCTCAGCGAATACTCGTCGAAGCGCCAAACCAATGCGGCCAACTACGATCGATTGCTCAGAGCATCTGGAATGGAAGCCTTGATCATCAAGCCCGTCCAAGATGAGCGTTGTGGTCATGTTTGGAACCAATATTCAGTTCGAATTCCAGGCGGTCGACGTGACGAAGTTCGCCAGGCTTTGGCCGAGATGAATGTTGGATCGGAGATTTACTATCCGGTTCCGCTCCACGCGCAAGAGTGTTTTGCGTATCTCGGTTGCAAGGATAGCGATCTGCCGGAAACGGCAAAGGCCGCGACAGAAGTGTTGGCGCTACCGATCTTCCCGGAGCTAACGCTTGCGGAACAGAAGTACGTTGTTGATTGTTTGATCACCGCGATTGCAGCTGGATCACAAGAAACAAGACGTGCAGCGTAGTATGGTTTCAAGCGGCACACGGCGTGAGGATTCTCGCGAAAGTTTTTGAACGCGGCCGGACTACGTCTCGTCATCCATCAAGAATTCCTGGTGGGCTGCAAAAAAAGATTCGATTAATTCATGCGGTGTCGTTTCGACTTCGCTGCGAACCCGGATCGAGTTTTCGTTGACTTCGACGATTGTCTTTTGGTCCGAAAACCGAATCTTGCACCACGTAACATCTTTCTCGTAATCGATTTTGATGTTGTCGCTGTCAGCGTCTTCGACGCGGTCGATCACTGACTCAACGTCGATCGCTTCGTTGAGCAAAATCTCCAGCATGTCGAAGTCTGCACCGAACACGACGTCGAATGGTTCGCTGGTGACGGCGTCCGCTTCTTTGATCGCCGAGATGGCGCGCCGCCAAAGAACGCTTTGCGGCTCATCTTCCATCGTCTGTACTGAAACTTCATACGTAAATCCTGGAGTCGTGATCGCACCGACACCATCGACGGGTCCAGACGTCTCCATTTCTTTCCGTTTCAATCCAAACTTCTTCCGCAAAGCAGAAAACGTTTTGTCGAGATCTGCGTCGAGATCAAGTTTTGCCAGATCGGCAAGAAAGGGGTCGCTAACGGTTGAACCTTTGTCTGGTAAGCGATGATGCTTTTTGAAACCGGTTAACGATTTGAGCGGTACGCGTTTTTCACTGAGTAAGCGAATATCAGATTGGTTGATTGCGTCCATGTTGTTTTGGCTTCCTGATCTTAGATCCTTCGGCCGGAAGGAACACCAATAGTGCGTTGGTGCTCCGCCAAGGGATGTTTCGTTGTTGCGTGATCATCCGCGGTCACGGCAGAGCAGGCATTCCGGTCGGCAAGCGGGATGTACGCCGAACGGTCCCCACTATTATGGCAAATCCTATCAGAGTAGCCCAGTACAGGCAGTCCAGTACAGGCAGTCTACTTGGCAGCCACAGGCGATTGTCGAACGTAGGCGAGTCGAGCGTTTAGAGATCGACGATGACTTCGCCAGAGAAAACGGCGTACTTGATCGAAGAATAGCGGATCGTAATCGGCTCCGAGTCGGGCGTACTTACGATGATCGTGTCGTTTTGAAAGGTCGCTTGGTTGACGTCAAAGCAACGAAGATCAATGTGATCGAATCCAAAGGCGCCGTCAATGAACAACACTTCGCTTGGCTCTGCGTAGAAAACGTTTTGAGCTTCGTCTTCGTTGCCGTCGATCGCTGCTTCGTCTGAATTTTCGATCGGTTTTTGATCAACCGTGGTGACCGTCCAGCCGTGACACCGTTTTAGTTTTTCATGTTCGGCACGACTGATTGGATCGAGCTTCGGTATGGTTGGCATCTCAACGACTGAAGTTTCGTCCAGGTTGCCGACGGCAAACGGGTCCACCGCAAAGGGTTTAATTGGTTTGCTCTGCGTCGTATGTTGAGAGTTTCCAAATTTTTGAATGCTGATCCAGGCTCCAGGATCTACCCAGTCTTCCGTCGCATGGTACGAAGGCTCATCGGGCTCGGGTGATGCGGTGGGGGCCGCCGATGGCTGTGGGTTTGCCACCGAATTACGTGGGGGGGGTGTTGAGCCAGCGGGGGGTGTTGAGCCAGCGGTCGAAGATGAGTTGATGATGACAACTTGGGGGAAGTTATTTGGTGCTTGTTGGCTCAAACCATCTACTGGCGCATTCAGCGAAAACACTGAATGGTCTCCGTGACGAATGGCTGTCTGATCGAAGGCGTCCATGGTACCGAATGGAAAGGAGGGAGAAGGGGTTGTCTGTTATCGTTTTTTGATCGGATTACCCGTGTTTATTCGTGAACTCGTTGTTCGATGGGCCCATAACCGGAGCAATCAAACGGTGTCCCGTCAAAAATTTTTGACTTTCTTGAAAAAGCTTTAAAGTTTGAGACTGCGATAACAAGTTGTCGGAAGGCGTCTACTCCATCGGACAAAACGGCGCAGAAGATTTGCGTCCCGTTGACCATCAAATTTGCACGCACTTATAATCGTGGCCTTACTTTCCGAAAACCGGACACAACAAATGAATATCCACGAATATCAAGGCAAAGAGCTTTTCAAAAAGTTCGGCGTCAAGGTCTTAGAAAATAGAGTTGCTCGAACTGCTGATGACGCCGCAAAAGCGTATGACGATTTGGGCGGAGCGGTTGCCGTCGTCAAATCGCAAATTCATGCCGGTGGCCGCGGCAAGGGGACGTTCAAAGAGAAACCTGATCAACGGGGCGTGCAGGTGTGCAAGTCAGCCGACGAAGTTCGTGCGGCAGCCGAAGCCATGCTTGGCAATACGTTGGTTACGATTCAAACTGGGCCCGAAGGCAAGACAGTCAATCAAGTCATCATCGAAGCCGGCTGTGACATTGCCCGAGAACTTTATCTTGGCGTCGTGTTGGATCGCGAACTAAAACTTCCTGTTTTGATGTGTTCGCAGGAAGGTGGCGTTGAGATTGAGAAAGTCGCCCACGAAACGCCAGAGAAAATCTTCAAAGCTCATTTTGATCCCAAGGCAGGCTTGCAATCCGATCAAGTCAAAACGCTGTGCGAGAAACTGGAGATCGGAGGCGATTCAGTTGCCGCGGCCGACGTCTTCATGAAAGCACTTTGCAAAATGTACGTCGACATGGACTGTTCACTGATGGAAGTTAATCCGTTGGTGGTTACCGGTTCAGGCGAATTGGTCGCGCTCGACTCAAAAATTAATTTTGACTCCAACGCGCATTTCCGTCATCCGGAATGGGATGAGATGCGTGACTTGAGCGAAGAAGAAGAATCCGAAGTCCGTGCATCCAACGCAGGGCTGAGCTACGTGAAACTCGAAGGCAACATTGGTTGCCTGGTTAACGGAGCCGGTTTGGCGATGAGTACGATGGACATCATCAAGCATCATGGTGGTCAGCCAGCTAACTTCCTCGACGTCGGTGGTGGAGCCAATGCTGAACAGGTCACCGAAGCGTTTCGAATTATTTTGTCTGACCCGAATGTGAAAGCCGTTTTGGTGAACATTTTTGGCGGCATCATGAAATGTTCAACGATTGCCGAAGCGATTGTCACAGCTGCGAAATCGGTTGGCTTTACGGTGCCATTGGTGGTTCGCCTCGAAGGTACAGAAGTCGAAGTCGGTCGCAAGATCCTTAACGATTCCGATGTCGATTTGATTACCGCAACGGATTTAACGGACGCTGCCGAAAAGGTCGTGGCCACGTTGTCGGCTTGATTTCCAATTGCCATCGCTGCTTGATTCAAACTAAACATGATGGTTCGTCCATCAGTCCATAAAAGTTACTGAGAAAAATTATGAGTATCCTGATCAACAAGGACACAAAAGTCATTTGCCAGGGCATCACGGGAAGTGTCGGTGAATTCCATACACGCGGATGCCTGGAATATGGCACGCAAATGGTGGGTGGTGTGACACCAAAGAAAGGTGGCCAGACTGCCGCCGGTTTGCCGGTGTTCAATACGGTTGCCGAAGCGGTTGAGCAAACCGGTGCTAATGCAACGATGATTTTTGTGCCGCCACGTTTTGCTGCCGGTGCGATCATGGAAGCGATCGAAGCAAAAATTCCTGTGATCTGTGCGATCACCGAAGGCATCCCTGTGCTCGACATGGTTCCCGTTTACAAAGCCTGCAAAGAAGCCGGTGTTGTGTTGGTGGGACCGAACTGCCCTGGCGTGATCACGCCCGATGAATGCAAGATCGGTATCATGCCGGGCTACATTCACCAAAAAGGCAAGGTCGGCATCATGAGTCGCAGCGGTACGTTGACTTACGAAGCCGTTTGGCAGACTTCGAATTTGGGGCTCGGCCAAACGACTTGTGTTGGACTTGGTGGCGATCCGATTGTGGGAACTTCTTTCATCGACGTGCTCAAAATGTTTCAAGAAGACGATGAAACGGAAGCTATCTTGATGATGGGCGAGATCGGTGGATCGGCTGAAGAAGAAGCCGCCGCCTATGTCAAAGAACACGTGACCAAGCCGGTTGCAGCGTTCATCGCTGGAAAAACAGCCCCTCCCGGAAAACGAATGGGCCACGCTGGTGCGATCATCAGCGGCGGAAAAGGAACGGCTGCCGAGAAAGTTGCTGCATTGGAAGCGGCTGGAATCGAAGTCGCCCAAAGCCCTGCTGACATGGGAACCGCGATGAAGCGAGCGATCGAGAAAGCGTAGCGAGTCAGGCTCGGTGCCTGCAGACAACCCGCTCGTTAACAACTCAAACGCGCCGGCTTGCTTTGCGTCAGATTCGATTGAGACCCGATGCGTGTAAAAATTTCCATTCGAATCTTGTTTGTATTGATCGCGCTTACTGCGATACCGTTGGCTTGGGTCTCCAATCAGGCCCGAATCGGAATCCGGGAAACAGAAACGCTTGAATCGTTCGGTGATTCATTCGCAGCGGTTTACTACGATTACCAAAACGAAATGGGGGAAGGCCAACCAAATGGCCCCATTTGGTTGAGGCAGATATTTGGTCAACATGCATTTTCAAGGGTCGATTTCCTGATCCTTAGGAATCCGCAGCCAGAGGACCTTCAGCGACTAGTTGCGTTTGAGGAATTGCTTATCCTCGAAATCTACAATGCCGATTCGCTGGAAAATCTGGAAGCGATGCCAAGGCATGAATCGTTAGCTTGGCTTGACCTTTCTGGCGGGAATCTGAAGTCGCTCGGCGGGATCGAGTCGTTGAAAAATTTGGGTACCCTGAAAGTCAATATTGATGATCTTGAAGATGTCACCGCTGTCAACAAGCTGGAACAACTCCACTATTTGACTTTTCGCGGTTGCGATATTGAATCACTATCGAGTTTGGCCGGGATGAAGGAACTGAGAACAGTGTTTTTACACGGTCTCTCAAAGCTAAACGATCTTGAGGCGTTGGTGACTCTACCAAAAATCAAGACCGTTAACGGATCAAATCTCGACTTGGTCACGACTGAAATGATCGAGAGTCTACGAGCACGTTTACCCGGTGCCCAAGTCTTTGAAAAATGAACGTCTGAGCTCAGAACTAGCGCCTCGGCGTTCCCACTAGCTCGTAGCTCGCTCTGCATTTCGCGCCATCGATTCCATCGATTCCATCGAATAATTGGCTGATTCTCAAAATAGCCGTATTCGCCTGACAATGGGCGAAATCAAACTCTCTCAATCCCCCAAATCATCATTTCGCATTCTTGGTGCCTCGCTTACAATGGTGAGTTCGAAAAAATGCTCAAGGGATTGGAAAAGCCGCAACTATGCCAGCTTCGGATATCGTCGTCAAAGGCGCGAGAGAACACAATTTACGGGACGTCGATCTCGTTCTGCCACGCAATCAACTTATCTGCTTGACCGGAGTTTCGGGAAGCGGCAAAAGTTCGTTTGCGTTTGATACTGTCTTTGCAGAGGGCCAGCGCCGATATGTAGAAAGCTTGTCCAGTTTCGCGCGACAGTTTCTTGGCCAGATGCCCAAGCCCGATGTCGATTTGATCTCCGGGCTCAGTCCTTCGATCTCGATCGCGCAAAAAAGTTCTGGTAACAATCCGCGATCAACCGTTGGAACGATCACGGAAATCTATGACTATCTGCGAGTGCTCTATGCTCGTGTTGGTCAGGGCTATTGTCCGCAATGCGATCAACCAATTTCGGCTCAATCTCGCGATCAGATCATTGCAGCGATCATGCAGTTGCCAGAGCAGATGGACTTTGCGGTTTTGGCTCCAGTTGTCCGTGGTCAAAAAGGTGAGCACCGCGACTTGTTCGTCGAGCTGATCAAGCGTGGTTTTGTACGAGCACGCGTCGACGGAAAAATTGTTTCTCTTAGTGATGATGTAAACCTTGATCGAACTCGTCGGCATCACATCGAAGTCGTTATCGACAAAATGACGGCGGGCCCCTCGATTCGTGGGCGACTTACTGAAGCCGTTGAGCTGGCGTTGAAGATGGGAAAAGGAACGTTGATCATTGCCCCGGACGAAGATTCTGAGTCCGAGCAACCGCTAGATCCTGATGCTGCGCCAGTCAATCCGGAAGCCGATGAAGAGCCAACTGCCAAAAAGAAATCGGGGAAAGGCTCGCGAAAGTCAAAGCCAAAAAAGAAAGGAACCGCGGGCGCTAACGACCGCGTTTACTCATCAGAGTACGCGTGTTCAAGTTGCGGAGTTAGTTTCTCGCCGCCGACTCCACAAATGTTCAGCTTTAACAGTCCGCAAGGAATGTGTTTTGGTTGTGACGGATTGGGCAAAGTATTTACGTTTGATCGTGACTTGTTGGTGACCGACGCTGAAAAATCTATCCAGCAAGGTTGTATTGAGCTGTTGGGAAAGTGGCGCGATTTGGGCCGCTGGAAACAGCACATTTATCAAGGCCTGGCCGACACCGTCGAACGCGAACAGGGACTCGAAGCCGGCACGATGTTGGAGACGGCATGGGAAGAACTGTCGGAAGAGCTTCAAGATATCTGGCTTTACGGTGCGGGTGATTTGCACATCACTTATACCTGGCGCGGTGGCAACTCGCCGATGAAATACGGCGGCAAGTTCGACGGCCTCGTGTCTGAGTTGGACGAAAAGTATCACAAGACCACTAGCGCACCAAAGATTCGAGCGTTGGAAGAGTACATGGACGAGATCGTTTGTGTCGATTGCGAAGGTGATCGGCTTAATGAATCGGCGAGACATTTCCGGTTGAAAACCGGCGATGACAAATTCAAAGACCACCCGATCAAGTCGCTGCCAGAGATCAGCAAGTTGTCAATCGCCGACGCCCATCAGTTTTTCTCGAAGATGGATCTCGATGAGATTGGAACTTTTGTCGCCATCGAGCCGTTGAAAGAAATCTGTAACCGGCTCGGCTTTCTTCTCAATGTTGGCCTCGATTATTTGGCACTGGACCGAACAGCGCCGACGCTTTCCGGTGGCGAAACGCAACGGATTCGACTGGCTGGCCAGATTGGCGCTGGGCTTGTGGGCGTGCTTTACATTCTTGACGAGCCGTCGATTGGACTTCACTCTCGTGATAACGACCGGCTGATCAGTACGCTGGAACATTTGCGCGATCTCGGAAATACCGTCGTTGTCGTTGAACATGATGAAGATACGATGCGTGCCGCGGATTACTTGATCGACTTTGGACCAGGACCGGGTGTGCGTGGTGGCGAAGTCGTCGTGCAAGGTCATCCGTCTGATATTGTGAAGTCGAAAGACAGCACGACGGCGAAGTATTTGTCAGGCGAATTGTCGATTGCCATTCCCGATGTTCGTCGGGAAGGCCACGTCGGGAAATCGGTTTTCGTTCGAGGTTGCCGACACAACAATTTGCGGGATGTCGAGGTTGAGATTCCGCTGGGAAAATTCGTCAGCGTTACCGGTGTTAGTGGATCTGGAAAAAGTTCTTTCGTGAACGGGATCCTTAAAGAAGTCTTGCGTGAGAAACTCAACGGCGGCATCGCCGACGCAGGCGAGTTCGATGAGCTTGAGGGACTTGAGCATCTCGACAAAATGATTGCGATTGACCAATCGCCGATCGGTCGCACGCCGCGCTCCAATCCTGGAACCTACATCAAACTGTTCGATGAGATTCGCAAACTCTACACGCAGTTACCTGAAGCCAAAAAACGTGGCTACAAAGCGGGTCGATTCAGCTTCAACGTACGCGGCGGTCGCTGCGAAGCGTGTGAAGGTAACGGCTCGAACAAACTTGAAATGGACTTCCTCGCCGACGTTTGGGTGAAGTGCCCGGTTTGCCAAGGCCAACGCTTCAACCGCGAGACATTGCAAATCAAGTTCAACGAAAAGTCGATCGCTGATGTGCTGAATATGGAAGTCGAAGAAGCATTGAAGTTCTTCGAGAACATCCCCAATGTCTTCAACAAACTCAAAACGCTTCAAGCTGTTGGTTTGGACTATCTGAAAATTGGCCAACCTTCGCCGACGTTGTCCGGTGGTGAAGCGCAGCGGATCAAGCTTGCTCGGGAATTGGCGAAACGTTCGACCGGTAAGACGTTGTATTTGCTGGACGAACCGACGACCGGTTTGCACTTTGCCGATATTCAACTGCTGCTCGACGTGCTGCAGAATTTTGTAAAAGCCGGCAACACGGTGCTCGTCGTTGAGCATAATCTCGACGTGATCAAAACATCGGACTGGGTCATTGATCTTGGGCCCGAAGGCGGATCGGGCGGCGGCAAGATTGTTTGCGCGGGAACTCCCGAAGTTGTTGCGGCCTGCAAGGAGTCTCATACCGGAAAAGCGATCGCCAAAGCGTTAGCTCCACGCCCAACCATCGATTCTCCTGATGAGAAAAAACGAAAATCGAAAAAGCCCACGTTGGCGACCGAGATCAAAGTCCGCGGCGCCAAGCAACATAATCTTAAGACGGTCGACGTCGATATTGAACGCGACAAGATGACGGTCTTCTGCGGTCCATCGGGTAGCGGTAAAAGCTCGATGGCGATGGATACGATCTATGCCGAAGGCCAGCGTCGATACGTTGAAAGTCTTGGCTCGTACGCTCGGCAGTTTGTGAATCAACTCGAGAAACCTGCTGTCGAACAGATCGAAGGTCTGTCTCCCGCGATCGCCATCGAACAGAAAAACCTTGGTTCCACGCCACGGTCCACGGTCGGTACCGTCACGGAAATTTATGACTACTTGCGAATCTTGATGGCTCGGCTGGGAACATCGTATTGTCCTGAGTGCGATCAGAAGATAGGAACGCAGACCAGTGATGATATCGTTGACAAGATTTTGAAGTACGACGAGGGGACGCGTGTGCTGTTGTTGGCTCCGGTTCAACCTGATCCGACTCAGTCGTATGAACAACTTTGGGATGATGTTCGCGCCTCGGGGTATCAACGTGTGCGTGTCGATAACATCACGTTGGGAATTGATGAGCTTCCCGTTTTAAACCGTCGTTCGGTGCACAAGATTGAAATCGTGATTGATCGATTGGTGATCAAACAGGAATCGCGTTCACGGATCGCCGACAGTGTTGAAGCAGCTTTGTCGATTGGAATGGGGGTTTGCCATGTCGCCGAGCCATCCGACCCAGTTCCTGAACAGCATTGGAAAGTCGTCGTCCATTCCCAGCATCTGGCTTGCGATTGTTGTGGTCGAAGCTTCGAAGCGTTGACTCCACACAACTTCTCCTTTAACAGCCAGCTCGGCTGGTGTCAGGACTGCGAAGGCATCGGAACGCAAACGGGTGCTAATCCGGCAGCCATCATGAACGACCCAGAGCTTTCGTTGAAGGAGGGCGCTGTTAGCTTGTGGCCGAATTTGAATTCGAAGATTTCACAAGCGATGTTGAAAACGTGGACTAATGGAACAGGGATTCCGATTGGAAAGCCGTTTCAACAACTCGATGCGCGGCAACGCCGATTGGTGTTTTATGGAACGGGCGATCGCTGGTTCGATGTCACTGACAAAGACGACAACGTACAATTTTCGTTTCAGTACAAAGGCGTCTTCCCGACCATGGAAGAGGCATCGAGGCTCTCGGCCAACCTGCGGATGCGCATGCAATCGCTGATCGGTGAAGTCGAATGTGGAACCTGCGGTGGCGGTCGACTGCGTGATGACTCCGGTGCGGTTCGGTTCCGCAAGATGACCATTGACGGAATTTGCCGTCTGCCGTTCAGTGAGTTGGCATCGACGATTAGTAAATGGAAGCTTGATACCCGTGAAAAGAAAATTGCTGGCGAGTTGATTAGAGAAATCACCAGCCGTGTCCAATTCCTCAACGATGTTGGATTGGCCTACTTGACGCTTAACCGAACATCGGCGTCGCTATCCAACGGTGAAGCTCAGCGAATTCGATTGGCCAGCCAACTCGGCAGCGGGCTTTGCGGTGTGCTGTATGTGCTTGATGAGCCAACGATCGGACTTCATCCGCGCGACAACGCGAAATTGCTGACGGCGCTTCATCGCCTGCGAGACCTCGGCAACACATTGATCGTGGTCGAACATGACCATGAAGTGATTGCAAACAGCGACGCAATTTGTGACTTTGGGCCCAAAGCGGGTGTTGGTGGTGGACGCATTGTTGCAAAAGGCACTCCGGAAGATGTCGGCAAAGCGAAGAATAGTGTCACCGGGCCATACCTTTCTCATAAGACCGGGATTCCGATCCCGACCAACCGTCGCCCTGCCCTGTCGCTGGACATGCCCGAACTAAAACCCACGAAGAAGTCGGCGAAGAAGACAACCAAAAAGAAGACCAAGAAAAAAGTTGCCAAGAAAACCAAGTCGAAAAAGCTGAGTGTGCATCAGTTGGCCAACACGCTCGACGTGGTCGGCGCGAAACACAACAATCTGAAAAATATCGAAGTCAAATTCCCGTTGGAGACGTTGACGGTAGTGACGGGACCGTCGGGTTGTGGAAAAAGTAGCCTGGTTAACGACATTCTGTTTCGTTCGCTTGCACGGCGGTTGCATCGTTCGGCGGCAACTCCTGGTGCGTTTCGCGGTTTGCGCGGAATTGAGCACATCAACAAAGTGATTCGCGTCGACCAGACCCCGTTGGGCAATTCGCCATCGTCCAATCCCGCGACATACACCGGCGCGTTCGATTTGATTCGTAATTTGTTTGCAGAACTTCCTGACGCCAAGATTCGCGGCTACACCGCACAGCGATTCAGCTTCAACGTGTCCGGTGGACGTTGTGATGAGTGTTCGGGCAACGGACAAAAGTGTATCGAAATGCACTTCCTTCCTGACGTGTGGATTCAGTGTGCGGCTTGCAAGGGCCGGCGATACAATGAAGAAACGCTGGCCGTACGATACAACAGCAAAACGATTTCCGACGTGCTCAAAATGTCGTGTGCTCAAGCGGTTGAGCACTTCAACAACATTCCCAAGATCCGGCGCATCCTGCAAACGTTGTGCGATGTTGGCCTTGATTACGTAACGCTTGGCCAGCCGGCTCCAACCTTGTCCGGTGGCGAAGCTCAACGGGTCAAACTTTCAGCTGAATTGGCTCGACCTGATACCGGTCGGACGTTGTATCTGCTTGACGAGCCGACGACCGGTTTGCACTTTGACGACCTGCGGAAACTGCTGGATGTGCTTCAGCGATTGGTGGATGTCGGAAATTCAGTGGTATTGATCGAACACAATCTCGACATCATCAAGTCGGCTGATTGGGTGATTGATATGGGGCCCGAAGCTGGTCTGGGTGGTGGACAAGTCGTCTTCGAAGGGACGCCAGAGCAATTGGTGGATTACGCGATGCGCGCCAAAAAGGCGGCTGAATCGGATTCGACCAAAAAGGTTGCCAAGAAAGCCACCAAGAAGAAAGTGACGAAGAAAAAAGCCACCAAGGCATCAAAGAAATCGACTGCCAAGAAGGCTGAACAAGAACGCGAGTTGTTTCGCAGTTGGACGGGTGAAGCCCTCGCGCCAGTACTGGCCGCTGGGCCGTATGCGGTTCGCAAGATTCACGACCCGTCGAAAGACAATAAATGGAACAAAGGCGACATGGAAATCGACGAAGTCGGTGAAAATGCAATGATGCCCTGGGAAGCGGATGGACGTCGATGGCACACGGAAGATCGAGTCGGTCGTGCAGGCGAGCCAGTCAAATGGGATGGGCAAATTATTGCCAACATCGTTGATCGTATCGAAGTTCATGAAGGTTTTGCCGATACGCAATGGAACGAGCGGATGGCCGTTGAGATCTGCGGTGTGAAAAAGTCTCAGGGGTTCTTCTTTCATGCAGTCACAGGTGATGCCTGGTTTGTGAAAATGAAATTTCGTGTCCGGCCAAAAACATTCAATCGCGAAGAGCTGGTCGATCAGATTCCGTTGCCGACACCAAACCAAATGGATGATATTCCTGTTTACGGCAATACACCTCGTGTGCGGTTAACGAACACCAAAGGCAAATGGCAGGAAATTGAAATTCGAGCTCACAGTTGGCAAGAGATAGACATTCCGGCTTTCTGGGAATTCATCGATACAGCGATCGACAGTTTTCTGGGGAAAAAGAAACTCGTCGAAACCAAAATCGAAGACCAGACGCCATGGGCGAAGCTTGGCGAAAAATGGCACTACATGAGGAAAGGTTTTTTGCCGGGCGATGTCGAATGGGATGTTGAAGTTTTGAAAAAGCTGCATGGCTTGTTGGCAGAAACGGTTCCTGACGGAAAGTTCTCCTGGGAACAACAACAAGAAGTACTGCTGTATTTGCCCGATCGTAAAACGCCATGGGCCAGCATCCAGACGAAAAAGCCTGATGCTTTGACATTGCAATTGGCTGGCCCGAAAGATGCGGTTGCGTTGGGCAAGGTTGCGGATTTGGCTGTCGATACGGACGAAACTGAATCAGAAGACGACGATAGGGTTGAGTTGCGATTTACGGATGTTAAGCAGGTTGCGAGTAAAGCGCTGAAGACATATTTGCGCAAACACGTTGAGGTCACTGAAGCGGTCTGAGGTTTGAGACGGTAGTCGATCCAATCCAAATTGGAGCCGCCGCTCCAAACAGTTAGGAGTAAGTAACGTGGGCATTTCCAACTCCCGAACAAACGTTACCTTTGTTCGCGAATTCCGAGCTGTTTTGTGTTGCACGGTTTGTCTGTTCGGAACGTTGTTTTCCTGCGACTTTAGTTTCTGTCAGGAAGAAACTCAATCGACAGTGCAGACCACTGGTTCGACAAACGACCGGCTCAACAACGAAGTCGACTTTGATCCAGCCGCTGCGTTTGATGAGTTGGTTGCCACCGTCGAAGCAAAGTTTTGTGAACCAGAATTATTCGACGACCAGTGGAAGCGGCGGGTAAAAGACTTTCGGCGCCGAGCGATTGAGTCGAAAACACATGATGATTATTCTGCGGCCGTCAATGGGTTGCTGGCGACGTTGAATCGCTCGCACACTTTTTACTTTTCAACGCTCGATCCGAAACGTTATCAACTGTTGGGCGTTTTTCACCCGATGTTTGAAGCCCCTGCCCAAGACGAATCGAAATCGGACGCAGCGAAACCCGCGAACTTGGCAACTCGTTCAAACTCAGATCTGTTCACCTATGCCGGAGTTGGAATCGCAACCGAGAAGACTGATGGGAAATCTTATGTGACTTCCGTTTACGATGGTTTGCCTGCGGATAAAGCTGGGATTCTTTTCGGAGACGAAATTGTTGGTGTCGACCGTCAACCGTTTCATCCAATTCTTTCGTTCGCTGGAAAAACAGGCTCAAGCGTAAAACTGAATCTGGTTCGCGACGGCAAGCCAATGGTCGCGGAGGTTCCAGTGGTTTTGCTGGACGGTCGGACGATGTTTGAGGCGGCGCTTAAGAACAGCGCTCGTGTCATAGAAAGAGGTGGCAAGAAAATTGGCTACGTTCATCCATGGTCCTATGCGGGGGCCAAATATCATGAGGCAATTTCAGAAATGGTCCTGTGGGGCAAGCTTTCTGATTGCGATGCCTTGGTGTTGGACTTGCGAGATGGTTGGGGCGGCGCGAGCCCATCTTATTTGAATTTGTTTCGCAAGCCGTTTATGGAATTCGAATTCATCTCGCGTGAAGGCGAGCCCCAAAAGATGACGGGCGTGTGGGGCAAACCCATCGCGCTGATCGTCAATCGTCGAAGTACCAGTGGCAAAGAATTATTCACTTACGGTTTCAAAAAACTAAAGCTGGGTAAGGTTGTCGGTGAGAAAACGGCTGGAGCGGTTCTGGCCGGCAGTCCGTTTTTACAAACCAATGGTGATTTGCTTTATCTGGCCGTTTCGAAAACGACGGTCGATGGAAAAGTCTTGGAAGGTGTCGGAGTCGATCCCGATGTTGTCGTTCCTCGGGACTTAAACAAAAAACTGGCTCCGCTAACAAACTCCGTACGCGATGTCCAGTTTGAGGCTGCGGTCCAGGTTCTGTTGGGCCATTAGTTCCACGAATTTGAGCACTGCGGTACTCAAAAAATGCTGTCTCTAAGCCATATTGTCGCCAGGATTCTCGTCTGTCCACCAGCGCCATCACAACCGGAATTGTTTGACTGGTTTCTCTAAGATTTCAAGTCATTGATTTCGTGCGTCAATGTTAGATAATTGCGATTCTGAATTGAACTTCTCGATCGGATCTCGATCGCTCTAATCAAAGGATAGCTAACGATGTCAACAGTTACCGCAACCGAACTTCGGGAAAAGCAAATCAAACAAGCTGAAGAGCTTTTGTTTTCAGGTGAGGAAAAGGAAGGCTTTGTAAAAGATCTTTACTTTGGAAAGTTTCGCGAGAAGTCGATCTTTCCGTATCCAGAGCTTTCACCGGAAGCCAAAGAAGCTGGTGACCAGATGATCGAAAAGGTCAAAGCGTTTTGCGAAAGCGAAATCGACGCGGCCAAGATTGATCGTGACGCCCTGATTCCCGATAGCGTGATCAAAGGATTGGGCGACATAGGTGTGTTGGGAATGACGATCGATCCTGAATACGGCGGCATGGGAATGTCCCAATTCAACTACTGTCGTGTGATGGAAGTCATCGGCGGTCACTGCGCCTCAACGGGCGTATTCGTCAACGCGCACCACTCGATTGGTTTGCGAGCGTTGCAATTGTTTGGAACCGATGAACAGAAGGCAAAATGGATGAAGCCATTGGCTTCCGGTGATAAACTGGCCGCGTTTGCACTTACCGAAGCCAACGCTGGTTCCGATGCGGGTAATGTGCGGACAACGGCGACGCCTGATGGCGAGGGGTTTTTGCTTAACGGTGAAAAACGCTGGATCACCAACGGCGGTATCGCCGACGTGTTGACGGTGATGGCTCGCACGCCCGATCCGAACGAACCTGACGGAAAAGTTACTGCGTTTCTAGTAACGCCAGACATGAAAGGATTTCAAGTCCTTGAAAAGCGAATGGAAAAGTGTGGGATCCGCGGAACAGCAACTGGCCGCATGAAATTCACTGACGTGTTTGTCCCTAAGGAAAACATCCTTGGCCCGCAAGGCAAAGGGCTTCGCGTGGCGCTGACGGTGCTGGACTTTGGCCGCACCACGTTTGGCGCGTGTTGTACTGGTGCTGCGAAGTATTGTCTGGAGCGAATGGTTGCCCGAGCCAACCATCGACAGCAGTTTGGCAAAACATTGGGCGAGTTCCCGATGGTCAAATCAAAAATCGCGGAAGCCGTTGCTGACATCTATGCGATGGAATCTGCGACTTATCACACTGCAGCTTTAATCGACAGCGGCGCCGAAGACTACATGGTTGAGACGGCAATGATTAAAGTCTTTGCCAGCGATCAGTTGTGGCGGATCACGAACGATTGTTTGCAAATCTGGGGTGGAAAAGGGTTTTTCACCGACCAGCCGTTTGAGCGTTTGATGCGTGATGCTCGGTTGAACTTGATCGGAGAAGGCGCCAACGACGTCATGCGAAGTTTTGTCGCTGCGGTTGGATTCCGCCATGTCGGGAAGGACTTGTTGGAATTGAAAGATCCAAAATCGTGGTTGAAAGTCAGCAACGTATTGGGCAAAGCGATTCCAACGACGCCAAAGATTCCGGTTAAGCATGAACATCTTCGGTACCACGCTCGTGGGCTTGCCAGCCAAATCGGGAAGTTCAGCTGGGCGATCAAAATGTTGCTGGCCAAACACGGCGAAGAAGCAATTGACGAGCAGCTTGCCCAAGAGCGTTTGGCTGATATTGCGACAGAACTATTCATGGCCAGTTGCGTTTATTCACGCCTGACGAGCGTGTTTGTAAACGGAACGATTCCTGAACCGATCAAAATGCATGAAGTCAACACTGGTATGCTCTACATGCGTTATGCGAAACACCGTAACGAGAAACGATTCGAAGAATTGAAAGTCAATTTTGATGAGCAAGTTGTAGAAGTTGCTGACGCTTGGTTGAAGGATGACTTTGAAACAAACTGGGTGTTGAAGCCTGAGAACGAAAAACAAACGCAGTAGTCATCGATGTTGGCAAAGTCGCGAAGCGACGTCAGTTGGTAGCCCCATGCGTAAGCATGGGGTAGATCGCAACAGGAGAATGAACAGCCGCGAAGCGGCGAGAGCAGAATGAAGCGAACGTTAACGCTCGCTCGCTGTCGCCGCTTCGCGGCTTGCGTTATGTCATCTGCTAACCCCATGCTTACGCCTATGGCTATTTGCTGCCGTCGCTTCGCGACTTTTCCGATCATATTATAGCGCTAGCCGCGCAAAGTCGCTAAGCGACGTCAGTTGGTAGCCCCATGCGTAAGCGTGGGGTAGATCGCACGACGGTTACCGCCAGCCAGGACAGAGAATGAACAGCCGCGAAGTGGCGACAGCAGCATGAAGCGAACGTTAACGCTCG
>CAZPBE010000027.1:39433-41317 GCA_964584615.1 uncultured Pirellulaceae bacterium
GAGAATGAACAGCCGCGAAGTGGCGACAGCAGCATGAAGCGAACGTTAACGCTCGCTTGCTGTAGCCGCTCGCTTGCTGTAGCCGCTTCGCGGCTGCGATATGTCATCTGCTAACCCGATGCTCCTCACGCAATGGGCTATATGCTGCCTTCGCTTCGCGACTTTATTGCTGCGACCACCGATCGACATGCTTTGAGCTTCCGATCCGGGCCGCGAGGTTGATTTCTTAGTCAACATTCGGACAAAACCCCGAAATTCCAAGCTGTACTTATTAACACGTTACAGAGGCTGCTATTCCCTCTTTTTACCGGCATTCGAATAACCCTAAATGTCGGCCCTGTAAAAACTTATGGCAATTCTCGAAGTTCGCCCTTTTACGTCTCGGCCATCAGGATAAAATCTGTCCTTCCGGATGGGACCGAATGAATAAGCGAAAGTTGTGCGACTGATAGGTTGTCAACTTAGTGAATTGTTTGGCTTCGGAAACAACAGCATGAAGGCTGTTGAATTAAACGTCAAGGAACCGACAGACTTTTTCGGACGCCCAATGAGTCAAACATTGATCTCTGATCTACGCTCCGCTTCGCCGGCAGTGTTACCTTCATTATTGTTGTGTGATTTTGGAAATCTCGCAGCGGAAGTTGAACGCCTCGAAGATGCAGGTGTGTCGGCTTTGCATCTCGACGTGATGGATGGCGTTTTCGTGCCGAACTTCACTTACGGAATGACGATTGTCGCAGCATTGAAAAAGCTGACCGAGATTCCGCTTGATGTCCATTTGATGATGGTCAATCCAGAAAAGTACATTGACGCGTTTTGTGATGCTGGCGCCGACGTATTGACGATCCACGCAGAAGCCGTTGACGATCCTCGGCCAGTGCTCGACGCCATTCGAGCGAAAGGAATCCTTTCTGGGATCGCGGTTAATCCGGCGACTCCCGTTTCTGCGATTGCCGATTCATTGTCGCACGCCGATTTGGCTTTGGTGATGAGCGTCAACGCCGGGTTTGGCGGACAGTCCTTTATGGACGAAGTGCTGACGAAGCTCGGTGAAATTCGGCAGCTTGCTGGTGAAGACATTTTGCTGGAGATGGATGGCGGAATCAATCAAGATTCAATCGCCAAGTGCACTTCCGCAGGTGCTCAATTGTTGGTGGCCGGAAGTGCAGTCTTCAAACAAGATGACTATCGGGCTGCCATCGAAGGCTTGATGGCGGAGGTGGCTGTAACATGAGCACGAATGGATTTCATCCGCGACATGGACTTGGTGAAGAACAAAACGGAGTGCCGCATTCGGGGCTAACGATATTGTTGATCCGACCAGGGCTGACCGAACTTGACGAACAAGGTCGAATTGTCGGGACACTCGACGTTCCTTTGAGTGAAAAGGGAATGGACGAATCTCGCCAAATGGCCGATCAGATTCGAGAACTGGATCTGAACATCATTTATGTCGCCCCTACGCTCGCCGCCAAGGAAACGAGTCGTTTGGTAACGGAAGATCGAAACGTCAAAATCAGGACAGAGGATGACTTGCGCAACCTTGACCATGGTCTTTGGCAAGGAAAGCCAATCGAAGAATTGCGGACAAATCACCCCAAGCTTGTTCGAAAATGGGAAGAGTTTCCCGAATCGGTTTGTCCGCCATTTGGCGAACCTATCGAAGACGTTATTCCACGTGTCGAAAAATTGTTGATGCGGATCGTCCGCAAGTTCAAATCGGGTAACGTTGCGATCGTTGCCCCAGAACCTCTGGCATCGATTATCAGCAGCACGCTGCGAGAGACCAAAATCAGTCACCTGCTAAAAGCTCAAGCCCAGAGCGCCGGCATTGAGGTGGTTGAAGTTTCCAGCGATTACGCGGCTTCGCTTGTCGCCAAGTAA
>CAZPBE010000027.1:41417-73009 GCA_964584615.1 uncultured Pirellulaceae bacterium
CTTCCGCTGCACCAACCTGCCCTACCACCACCGTTTGGAGCGAGGATCTTTTTTGTATTGGCGGTAAAGCGTCGTGTCTGGTTCTTCTTTCAACATCGATCTGACGATGAAGCCCATGACGACTCCGGCCACCAATCCTCCAACGTGCGCCATGTAGGCGACGCCACCTCCTTGTTCGGGACTGGTCATTGAGCTGATCGTGTAATAAAGCTGCATCGCGGTCCATAAGCCGATCACTGCGATCGCTGGCAATGAGATGACGGTGTAAATAAAGATTGCTTTAACTTGGTTGCGCGGAAACAGAACCATGTATGCTCCCAGCACACCAAAGATGGCGCCCGAAGCGCCAAGGTTGGGAATCACGCCTTCGGGATTCATCGCGATCTGCGCAAACGACGCGACCAGTCCGCTTATCAAATAGAAAGCAAGAAACAAAACCGAACCGAAACGTTGTTCGACATTGTCGCCAAAGATCCACAGGTACAACATGTTGCCAAAGATATGCCCCGGACCTCCATGCATAAACATAGAACTGATCAATGTCAGGTAGATAATCGAAGGGCCTGGAAGATGTGGAATCGCAACATCTTGGCCATCGATGGTTACCAGAACGGGTTCAGTAATGTCGACGCCGGTCGTAATTTCTTTGGGAATCGTACTCCACGCGGTTGTGAAATCTGGATTCATCATTTGGTAGCCAAAGACCGCGATGTTGATCGCCAGTAACGCCCACGTAACGTAGGCGGGCTTGGTGACTTTACGGTCGTCATCGGAAAGTGGAAAAAGCATGTTGAGGCCTGAATAATGAAGTTCAGCGAAAGCGAATTATTGACCAAAGGCGTGGGAAGGCAAGGAAGTTTACGACTCAATCGAATCCAATTCTTCCCAGCGAGTGAAAGCTGTCTCCAAGTCGGCTTCGATCGTTTTTAGCTCCGTTTGAACGGCTGAAATTTCCGAGCCTGCTTTTTGGTAGAAGTTTGGATCGGCCATCAACGCATGGATCCTAGCCACGTCGGCTTCCATGGTTTCAATTTTCGCAGGCAGCGATTCGAGCTCTTGTTTTTCTTTGTAACTTAATTTGCGTTTTTTCTGTGTGTTGACACTTTTCGGTTTCGAGCCACCGACCGGTTTCTGTTGAGCCGGCGGAGTTGGTTTGGAACGCGACGACTGTCGAACCCAATCATCGTAACCACCAACATACTCCCGAACGTTTCCGTTTTCGAAAACAATCGTGCTGGTCACAACATTGTTCAGAAACGCTCGGTCGTGGCTGACCATTAAAACCGTTCCTTGATAGTTGACCAGTTTTTCTTCCAGTAGCTCCAGTGTTTCGGCATCCAGGTCGTTTGTCGGTTCGTCCAGTACAATGACGTTTGCGGGTTTTGAAAACAAGCGAGCCAACAGGATCCGGTTGCGTTCGCCGCCGGACAGGAATTTAACTTCTGTGCGAGCTCGCGCCGGGGCAAAAAGAAAGTCCTGCAAATAGCCCAGCACATGTTTCTTGTTGCCGTTGATCATAATGTGATCGGAACCTTCGCCGATATTATCAATCACTGGCTTTTCAAGATCGAGTTGCTCTCGAAGTTGATCGAAGTAAGCAATCTCCAGGTTCGTACCCAGTTTGACTTTTCCTGACTGCGGCTGAAGTTTTCCCAACATAACTTTGAGCAACGTCGATTTACCGATCCCGTTGGGACCAATGATGCCAACTTTGTCACCGCGCATGATCGTGGTGGAAAAATTTTCGAAGATCGAAGTCCCATCGTCGTACGCGAAGCTGACTTCTTCGAGGTCCATTGTCAAGTTTCCGCTTCGTTGACCTTCCTGGATTTGGATTCTTGATGTTCCCAGTTTCTCGCGCCGTTCGCTTCTTTCTTCCCGAAGTGACTTCAGTGCACGGACGCGGCCTTCGTTGCGAGTCCGTCGAGCTTTAATCCCTTTGCGAATCCAAACTTCTTCTTCCGCCAACTTTTTATCAAACAATGCGTTCTGTTTGTCCTCGGCTTCCAGCGCCTGCTGCTTTCGAACCAGGAACGTTTTGTAGTCACAACTCCAATCGAACAACCGGCCCCGATCAATTTCCAGGATTCGATTTGCCAGTCTTTGCAAGAACATTCGATCGTGCGTCACAAACATCAACGACGCATTGAATTTGATCAAGAACTTTTCCAACCACCCAATCGCATCAATGTCGAGATGGTTGGTCGGTTCATCCAGCAACAACAGGTCGGGTTTGGTCGCGATTGCTCGCGCCAAAAGAACTCGACGCTTCATCCCCGACGAAAGGCTTTCGAATCGTCCTTCGGGATCGAGTTCCATTCGCGACAGAGTTTGTTCGGCTTGGTTTTGAATTTCCCAATCTTCAAATGGAGCACCCGTTTTGGGGCTGATCAGGTCAACAAGCCCTTCTTCGACAATGGATTGGATCGTACCCGTTTTGTCTTGCGGCACGTCTTGAGAGAGCGTTGCGACGGTTGTGCCAGGGGCGATCACAATTTGGCCGGAATCAGGTTCAACGATTCCGCTGAGCATTTTTAGTAATGTCGTTTTTCCCGCGCCATTGCGGCCGAGCAAGCCAATCTTTTGTCCGGGCTCGATCACGCATGAGACTTCATCCAGCAAAGCTGGTCCGCGAAATCCGATTGTTACTTCTTGAAGGGTTACCAGCGGCATGTTGTCGGTCGTTGTATTGAGAGAATTGTGTGATTGGTTTGCCGCGATTCTTGGTTTCGCAGGTGACAGAATTACCTGGATGCGAAAAAGTTCCCGCACAAGCAGGAGAACATCAAGCGTTTCCAGATGGCGACTTCCAATGAAGTAGTCGAGCAGTATAGACTTTTCGGTTAACCTCACAAACGCGGGATTCGTTATTTCAGCAAGGAATTGGTTTTGGAAATCGGCATCATCTCTGACACGCATAGCTTTCTCGACCCCAACGTGTTTAAAGTTTTTGAAAACTGTGACGAGATCTGGCATGCGGGCGATTTTGGGACGTTGGAGGTTGCCCAGCAGTTGCGTGAATTCAAGGTTCTTCGTGGCGTTTATGGGAACATCGATGCGCAAGAGATTCGCATCGACTATCCGGAGAATTTACGTTTCGAATGTGAAGGGGTTGACGTCTTGATGACTCACATCGCTGGCCGGCCGGGTCGGTATCCGGCGCGTGTGAGGAAACTGGTTAAGTCGGATCCGCCACAAATATTTATCTGCGGTCACTCACACATTCTCCATGTCGAGAACGATGATGCTTATGGGATGAAATACATCAATCCCGGAGCGGCTGGACATGAAGGGGCTCACATCATGCGCACCGTTTTGAAATGTACTTGCGAAGATGGTGAGTTGAAGAACTTACGATTGATCGAGCTTGGAAAGCGCGGACGGAAAGCGCGGCAGGAAAGTTAAAAGTGAAGCCGGTTGAACTTTCGTTACTCCGACCAGACGGCCAATCGGTTGCCGGACGGGTCATTGAACTCAAATCGCCGGCCGCCGGGAAAGCTGTAGATGTCCTTGGTCAATTCCACGTTGGCAGCGAGAACTTTCTCGCGAACCTGTTCCAACTGTTTGTCGTACAGGATCGTCCGGTTTTCGCCAGGATCAACTTGCTCACACAGAAAAAATCCGCCATCGATTCCAGCGTTGGTGAAAGACATGTACGCTTCGCCGTAATCAACAAACTCCCAACCGAAAAGGTTGCCGTAAAATTCTTTGGTGGCAGTCAAGTTGTTCGACTGAAGTTCGATATAGTTGATCAGGATCGGATCGGACATGAATATCTTTCGAAAGTAAAGCCAGAGTGATCGCTCACTCGCGCGTTGAACGATGCGAAAATACAACGATCGGCTTTTTTTATCGAACCGTCCAGTAGCAAGCGATAAATCCGATCAAAATGCCAATCGCCAGAAACGTGACGCCAGTGATTAAGAGCGCGGAGAACGAAAACACGTTCTCATCTTGCAACCGTCCGGCATTTTTATAACTCTCGACCACAGACATTGGCACCGGCGGTTTTTGCGTAATCGAGCTTCCGCTGTCGGTCATCTGGTCGGTGCCAGAATAGGTTTGCTGCATTTCTCCTTGCGAAGCGTCGTCGGTCAACTCGCTCATGGCAAGCTCCGCGACGTCTGCGTTCACGTCGGTGTCTTGCGCGTCAATCGCTTGGCTTGGAGCAGGCATCCAGCGAGGGCGCTCGTCGAGGTCTTCTTCTCGAAGTGGACTGTTGTCAGCCGCCCAAGGCGACAAACGCTCGGCAACTTCAGCGGCCGTTTGGATTCGCTGCTTGGGATCCTTTTCCATCATGTCGCCAATCAGATCAACAAAGTCGTCGCTGACTTCTTCGTTGAACCGACGCGGGTGCCAAGGTGTTTCTTCGAGATGCCGCTTGGCTTTGTTGCGACTGTTGCCGCCAGGGAATGGGACTTTCCCGGTGATCGCATAGTACAGCGTGCAACCAAGCGAGTAGATGTCGCTGGTGCTGGTGATGTGATTTGGTGTTTTGATTTGTTCCGGCGAAAGATAGTCAGCCGTTCCAACAACTTTTCCAACACGAGGGTCGTTCGGGTCGTTGAGATAAAAAGCCAATCCAAGATCAGAGATTTTTGCAATTCCGTCCGGAGTAACAAGAATATTACCTGGTTTGATGTCGCGGTGAATTAGCTCAACTTCATGAGCATACGCCAAGCCTTCGGCAGATTGTTTGATAATGTTGGCGGCTTGCTGAACCGAAAGCTTGCCTTTGGTTCTGACCAACCGACGAAGGTCCGTTCCCGGAACATATTCAACCACCAAAAAGTGCACGTTGCCATCTTCGCCCGCGTCGAAGGCTTGGACAAGATTCTTATGATTGAGTTTGGCTTGCGCTCGAATCTCGCGGCGAAAGTTCTCGATCGCTTCGGGAGTGGTTTTGTGAAGCGGTAAAACTTTCACCGCAGACTCACGTCCGAGCATTTGGTGAACCGCTTTGAAGACTTGTCCCATTCCGCCCTGGCCGATCCAGTCGGTGATGATGTAAGAGCCAAGGGTCAACTTTGTTCTACCGCTGGCCAATTGATCAGCTTGATAAGTGGTCAGCACATTCATCTTGACCAATTGCGAACCAAGTCGTTTGTCAGAGATGTTCGCTTGGTCGCGGATTTCGGGGTGTGTCTGCATGACACGCGCAACGGCGGCGCGGATTTGTTGCTCGGTAACGAGGCCACTGGCCAGCGCAGTTTCTTTTAGTTTCGACTTAACCGAACTCATGCGCGCCATCGTGGAGCAGTAAGAAGTGAGGAACGAGGCCGTGGCCGGTCGTGCGCTCGCCGACCGTTCCTATATATTATGACCGAATCGGTCAATTTTCCATTGTTTTGCCACGGGAGCGACGAATTCAAGCGCAGTTTTTTGGGTGGGATGAACGATTTTTAGGATTCTAGAATGCAGGGCGATCGAACTTCCCTTCCCGTTGTGGGGGTTTCGAACTTTTCGAGCTGGCGAGTTGTGAAACTGGGTAACGCTCCCGTATTTTCGATCTCCGAGAACTGGCGTACCAAACTTGGCAAGCTGACATCGGATTTGGTGCTTGCGACCGGTTTGCAATTGAATCTCCAACAGCCGTTGATCGCTATCGATTCCAATTGGGCGAAAGCTAAGCGCAGCCTTTTTCGCGTCAAACTTTTCTGCGTCCGCTTGATTCGCACAGCATCTCATTCGCATCGCGTCGTCGTCTTTGTACATCCAGTCGAGCAAATCGATTTGATGGTGAAGTTCATTCAGTTCACCAGCGCGTCGCGGATTGGACTCCACGATTGCCCAATAGATTTTCTCAGGGGTCCTGTTTCGAAACTGCTCTGACAACCTCGAAGCGGATTTCGACGTTCTCGCAAAGACTATCGCTCCCGACACGAGTTTGTCGATGCGGCTGACAACTCCCAGAAATACTTTGCCGGGTTTGTCGTATTTGTGTTTGATGTAAGTTTTGGCTTCGTTGATGAGACTCGGTTCGTCGGGTTCAACTCCCATCGTGGCAATGCCTGCCCTTTTATTGATCACCAGTAGATGATTGTCTTCAAACAAAATGTCTTGTTCGGTAAGCATTGAGTTTGAGGACTTTCGATGAAACGGGAAGTTGAATTAGAATCGTAACGATGAAGCGTGGGTTGCCGAGACATACTCTGACACTTGCTACAGTATCTGCTTCATCTTAGCCAACCAAGTCGATGAATCTAACCAACAATGAATCAACCAGACAAAAATCTCGATCAAAAACTGATCCTCGCCAGTCAGTCACCTCGGCGGAAGGAATTGCTGACGACCGCGGGCTACCAATTTGAAGTTGATGCGCCGCACGATTCAGTCGAGCAAGGGGTTTGTAGCAAATGTTCGCCCGAACAGTTAGTCCTTGAATCGGCATTCGCAAAAGCCAAAGCGATTGCGCAAAAGCATGCGACTGGATTGGTGTTGGCCGCTGATACAGTCGCCGTTTGTGGTTCCGAGACACTTGGAAAACCGGTCGACCGTCAGCACGCTGAGAGAATGTTGAAGACGATGCGGGGGACAAAGCATCGAGTTTTGACCGGCGTTTGTTTGTGGCTGCGTCCGCAAGATGTTTTCGAGACGCATCTCGAAGCAACCGTTTTGGAAATGGATGAGCTTTCGGACGATCAAGTCGATTCGTTTTTGGAAACGGATGAGTGGATTGGCAAAGCTGGCGCGTTTGGATATCAGGACGGATTGGACTGGGTACACGTTATCGAGGGTCTTGAATCGAATGTCGTTGGGTTGCCCGTTGAACGACTCGACGATTGGATCGAGCAGTTGTCGAAAAAAGTTCAGTCCACATAGCGGACGCTGCCTGCGTCCAACGATGACTGATGTCGAAATAAAAATGTGAGGAGCAGAGGAGTGTCGGTCTCTGCCCCTCAACCCAAGTTTTCGTTTCAACAAGAGCCGAAAACTTATTCGTCTTTTTGTTTTTCCTCGTTGACTTTTTTCTTGTCTCGCTGGCTTTCTTTTTCAGCAGCAGCTTTCTCTTGAACTTCGGTTCCCTTCAGCGCCCACGGAGAATCTTCCAATGGACCATCTCCATAGACGACTTGCTGCCCCATGTAGTTTCCGTCGAAGTCTAAACGGCACAGGAGAATTTTCTCATCGTCCGATAATGGCAAAGTTGCCTTTTTGAAATTGCGGATGAATTCGAACTTCGAGCCAAAGGTGCGTCCCGATTTAAGATAGTTTTGCCCTGATTCGTATTCCTTGATTTCTAAATCGACGTTGGTTGCTTCGCGAGTCAGCGGGGCTTGAAACAAAATGGGTTTGTTGACAATTTGAAAATCAACTCCATTTCTGACGATGACTTTGCGATCAATGTTTTTGGGGACAACGTATCCAAAATCGCCGCCGCTGACGTAAACGGGAAGTTTGGGGATGGTATCCGGGGCAAGCTGTTGCAAAGTTTTTGGATAGACCCCCTCGCGTTTGCGATAAATCTCTAGCGCGGCTCGAACCATTAAATATCGATCTTGATTTACAAAACTTGGCCAAGTGTAGAGGTAGTAGAAACCGTTGCTCCCGCGTAGTTCGGGAAAGAATGTTTCTGTTTTCCACTCTTGGTATCGCCTTGCGACATCGTGATCAAAAGTGGAAGTAACTTGCTGAAGTTGCTCCAGCACCAACAAGTTTTCGTCCATCGTTCGACTTTCAGATTGGAATAAAATCGTCAGTCTCTGCCTCTCCCAGGGAATCTGCATTAATGACGAACCCACGGTCGCAAACCCCAAATCATAAGCGACGTCGTCTGGAGTAACGGCTTGCAAGTATTGTTCTTCGAATCCTTTGAGAAAGCTGCCTGGACGAAAGCGTTGCAATTCTTCGATCGCGGTTTGCAGGTCATAAACCGTTCGGTCGTCGCTGGTGATCCACGCCAACAAGTTTGAAAATTCAGTGTCATGTCCGTTAGCTCGGGAAATCATTTGCAATGCAAGTGTAAGATGGAATTCACGTATTGAATCGGAAGTTTCTTCTCTCTGCCGACGCAATACGTTTTGGATCTTTATCTTGTTTTGCCACAAGGCCTCTTCACTGGGTGAAGATGTGTCGGCGAAATATACGGATGAGTGTTGAATTGCAATCGCTTCCCGATTCTCGATCAGCATTTCGGCTAACGCTTCGCCGTCGGTCGGATTCGCGTTCAGCAAGTGAGTCAATCGAGTTTGTTGTTTAGCGTCGATCGTCGGAGCGACAATTCTGTCCAGCTCGGGGCTTTTTTGCTGGGCACGCTTCGTCGATTCGTAGTTTGCCCAATTGGCAACCGATTCTCGGGCACCGTTGAGGCGATGATTCTTAACCATCGTCGTCGCACAAATCATCGTTGCGGCCAGCGTCAGTCCAATCAGAAAATACCAAGCGTAGTGTCTTGTGCCTGCCATCCAGGTCGGCGCGTACAACCAAGTGATTCCCATGATTACAACCGGCAACAGGAAGCCAATCAGCATCGCTCCAGGATCCATTTGAGCCAGCAGCGTTCCAATAACGCCCATCGCCAGACTCGTTCCCAATCCTAGTATTGAAACGAAGACATTTGATTTGCAGATGAGTCCCCATAGTAGTGTCGATCCGAAAGCACCAAGCCCAACGAAAAGAACCAGTGCGGTCGCCGAGTAACCAAGGCCGGACACAAATAATCCAAAAGTCACGCTTATGAGACCCAGCAATGAAACTGGAGGAAGGATGCGGCTGAGCCAGAACAGTCTTCCGTGCTCGCGATGCTGCTGGAAAAATTTGAATCGCGAATTGGTTTTGTCATGGAAAATAGCACCCATGCCCAGTGAGAATCCGACGATTGAAAAGCCGAGCCCAATCGGTGCAGCAAGAACGCCGCTGTGCGCCAACTGAATTCCTCTCAGAGAGGCGATGTGAAAAATAAAGAAAGACGCGATCGTTATCACCATCGCGATCAATGCCCCCAACAACAGGCTTGTTCGCTGTTGGCGAACCGATTGCCAAAGCAACATCTGGAGAATCACGCCCGGTTTTGCCGAGCCGTTTTTCGAAGCCGTCAAAGAGTGACTTGATCCGAGTGGTCGCGTCATCGAATGTCTCGACGATGCCGTGTTTGCCGTAGCTCTTTCAAGCGTCTGGGATCGCGAACGAGGGCGCAGCCAGTTGCCGACTGACGCCAATGCAAATACAAACATTGCCAGCCCAAATCCAACAATGGAAACGTCCAATACTTCGATAGTGATGTTAGCTTGAAGTTCACTCCAATAAGCCGTCAATCCCGTCGCCATCGCGTAGGTAACGACGATCAAGCCGGTGGTTGCCGCAACCGCGGTCATCGAATTTTTGCAGCGCAAGGTGCAAGTCAACGCAGCCGCCAAAGTGAGAAACGATAAAGAAATCGAAAAGAAAGTCGTGCCCATGAGCACAAACGGTTCTCCGAAAATCTTGTGAGCGATGAACAGAGCTGCCACTTCAATGACAAGAAAAGCCGCCAGCGTTACAACGCAGGCAAAGAACTTGCTCAAGCCCACGGTGTAGGGACTAACTGGGAGCTGGGCAAGCATGTTGATGGTGCCGCTTTCTTTTTCGCTGGTAAACGCGATCAGCGGCAGCGCGAGTGCCAGTCCGCAAACGGTTGTGAACGGTACCGCGAAAATCAAAGCTGTGAAAAAGTTCTTGTTGGTTGCGATGATTGATATAAACAAACACCAGCCCACCAAGAAGATTGCCAGGATCGCAAACAGTAGTGCGAATTCTCGAAATTGTTTCCACGCCAACGCTCCAAACATCGATCGGGGCGGTTTGATTCGGCCGTGGAGTCGTTCAAGCTGCCGAAGTTGAACTTCGCTCATGCGGATTCTCCCGGATTGAGATTCGATGATGAGATAACGTCGATCCCTTCCGTTGGCTGATTCGATTGAGCGTCTTGTTCGGACGGCTCAGCTTTCATTAGCGCAACAAAGACTTCTTCCAGGGTCGGCGGATGGACTTCGACGTCGACGACGCCAACCTGTTCTCGAATCTTCCAAAGTGTGTCCGGCACGCAATCGCGAACGACAAACTGTTGTCGGCGTTGGCCTTTGCCTTCGTGATGAACGATCGTCGCTCCTTGTGGCGAAAACGGAATCTGTGACGTTTCAAGCGTGACGACCCACCGCTCGAATCGCGACTTGAGATTCTCCAACGTATCGCAAGCGACGACCTTACCTTGATTGACGATGGCAACCCAATCGGCGACTCTTTCAACTTCGTTGATTTGATGGCTGGAAAGCAAGATCGTACGGCCTTTGGCAGCAACTTCGATCATCGACTCCAGGAAATGCCGACGCACGATGGTGTCCAATCCCGAAGTCGGTTCGTCGAGGATCAACAAATTGGGTTGGTGAGCCATCGACAGAGCCAGCGCGACTTTGGCGCGGCCACCTTTACTGAGATGCTTGATTTTCTCTTCAAGATCGAGACCGAACTCAGTAATCAGTTTTGCATACTCGAGATAGTATCGCGGTTCGTAAAACCCGCTGGCGAACCAGCCAATTTCGTGAACTGACATCCACTCATAAAGCGCCGGAGTGTCAGATACGTAGCCGACTTGTCGTCGGATTTCGGTTCCTTTTTTGCGAGGGTTCATATCCACCACAGAAATCGTCCCTGAGTCTGGTTTGTCCAGTCCCAGCAAACATCGAATCAAAGTCGTCTTGCCTGCTCCGTTTTCACCCAACAGCGCAAACACGACTCCTTCAGGTACACGTAACGTTACGTTGTCCAGGGCGATCTTTTTGCGAAAGCTCTTGCTGACGCCGTTGACTTCGATCACGTGATTCATGAGTACCTCTTTTTTGCTTTCGGTTTCTAGTTACCAGCAACGTAGATTTTTTGAGATGTTGAAATTTTGTTGCGGAGTTGGCTGCTCGCTCGCTGAACTATTTGTTTGCTTTGCGGGAAAGCTCTTCTTCGAAAAATTCACTGATTTCCTCTGACGTGAATTGGCTTTTGCGAGCTTCTTCAATCAGCGAAGCAACCTGTTTCTTGAAAACTCTTATCCTGAGTGATTTACATTTCGCTTTAGCGCCTTTGGTGACCACCAGCCCAGATCCGCGTAACGTGTCGACAATCCCCTCGTCTTGAAGTTGCCGATAAGCGCGTGCAACGGTGTTCGGATTGATGGCCAGTTCTTTTGCCATATTTCGGACTGAAGGAACGAGCTCACCTGCGCTGATTCCGCCACTGGCGACCGCAAACGCGACTTGTCGAAAAACCTGTTCGTAAACAGGGACTCCGTTTTGCGTGTTGATTTGAAAAAACATGGCTAGGCCAAGCTGTTGGAAGGAAAGGTGATGATTCGAAGCAGTGTGCCCGCATCCATGTGTACTATCGTATTGGTACAGTAGTGTTTTGTCAAGCTCTTTTCTGATGTTTCCTTGCCCGTTGCCTTTGGGGAGTTAAATCCCTTTTTGCTCAAGTTCTTTTGAGCCTTTCGCGCGGCCTTTAGGGGAATGGCTCGGCCGATTCAAGAAGCGAACAGTACGATTGACGAAAAACGTCACAATGATTGGCTCCAGTTAGAAAAGGCCATTGAAATTGATTTCATCGGTAGTCTAATCGGAAGCAATGGTTAGAAATCAATTCGTTGACTTCGAGATGATTCTTGCCGAATTCGACAATACGCGATACGTGCAGAAAATTCTCGATGGTCAAGTTACTCGGTACACGTCAAATGGCTTCTCAATGGTTGGCTTTTCCGGGCTACGGATATCCACTTGAGTCGGGAGCGTGGCGCATTCATGTTTCGGGCGTTGTTTGGCAAACCCCGGTCGTCTTTTCGCGTCGTCAGAAGATGATGATTCGGATGCTTGGCAACGTCATGCGGGCAACGCCGGAAGAAATGGAATGTGATCTATTTCAAAACAGGATCACTCCATTCATGGCTGATGCCGATCAGCGACGCACCGTGAGAGTCACTATTTCTGGTGAGACGTTTAAGTTGAAGCGCAAGACACGTCGTAACGGTCACTTTCGAAATTGGATTACCGTTGACTCGGAATTCATCTCAAGATCAGCCCAAACGGATGCCAGTGGAAACCAAACGATTGCCTACTCTGCTTCGCTCAAGGGAGCGACTGACTCGGATCAAACGAACAATCCATTTGCGGGAGAGGGGCGAATTTGTTTGTTGCAGCAGAAGGGTGTGAGTGTTATTTCTGATATCGATGATACGGTCAAAGTTTCATCGGTGGGCGACCGGCGAGAACTGTTGAACAACACGTTTTTGCGCGACTTTGAGTGTGTCGAAGGCATGGCATCGACCTACAGGCGTTGGGCCAGTCAAGGCGCAAGCTTTCATTACGTGTCTTCGAGTCCTTGGCAGTTGTACGAATCGCTTCGGGACATGCAGCAAAAAAACGGATTGCCGGCTGGATCGATGCATCTGAAAAATTTCCGATTGCGTGAAGAGTTGTTGAAAAAGATTCTCGTAAAACGCAAAGGCAAAAAATCTGTTATCCGTAGCTTGATCAAGAAATGCCCGCAACGGGACTTTTTGTTGGTTGGTGACTCGGGCGAAAAAGATCCGGAAATCTATTTCAAAATCTGCAAGAAATATCCGGAGCAAATCAAAGGTCTGTTCATTCGTGAGCTTCCGTTTCGGCCGATGGACGAAGAGCGGATGGGGAGGCTTCGTAAAGTGATGGGCGATCGTCCTTGCGCCACGTTTACGACGGGGCAAGAATTGGCTGAGTTGGGGAAAGCAGTTTTCGCTTGAAGTCCTTCGGTCGGCCTGTTCAAATGTCACTCGCGAAAGCGCCGCAAGAAAACTTCCGGCGCGTCCAGCTGCCATTTCCTTGCAAAGTAGTTTTCCATGATTGACTTCGTCCAGCGCCGCCTCGTTTTTCTTTTACTTCTTTTCATGCTGTTTCAAACGGGCTGTGGAATTCAGGCTGACCCAGCGGCTGAGAAAGCGGCCAAGGTTGCGGCCAAGGTTGCGGCTGAACAGGAACTGGCCGAGGAAGTTTTGGGCGAGTGGGTCTTGGATCTTGATGCAACCCTCACGGAATCCAAGGCGAGTTTGAGTTCGGTTGTCGACATCGATGTTTACAGTGCAGAGCTGAAGAATTCGATCCTGGAATTTCAGCTTTATGAAGATGGAACTTTTTCTTGTCGGCAGGCGATCGCTGGAGAAGACGCCAAATACACAGGTCTCTTTGTGACCAAAGGGAAGCTTCTTATTCTCAACCAAACGCACCGCGAAGAAGAACTGGAAGCAGATCAGCTTAAGGGTGAGTTAAAAAAAGAGCGATTGCACCTGATTCACGAACAGCAGGGTTTTGAGATTCCCTATGTTCTTCGGCGCCCCGAGTAGACTTGTGAAACGGCCGTAACTTTCTTTGAGAGAATTACGTTGTCGTTTCGACACCCATTGTTTAATCACATTTAATGAGACGGCCATGAACCGACGAACGCTTCTTCAATACTCATTTGCCAGTGTCGGCATGCTCGCTACTTCCGCGTCGATGGTTGCGGCACGAAATTTGGCTCAGCCCATCGTCCGTGATGTCAAATTCAAAATGGACCTTTGTCCCAGCCGCGTTGGTATCGGTGCCGGACAAGAAGAGCTCATTGATTTGGCGGTCAAACACGGTTTTCAAGCTGTTCAGCCGTTGGAGTGGGCGCTTAAAAAACTTGATGCCGATAAATTGGCGGCGATGAATTCGAAAGTTGCAGAAGCTGGTCTAGTTTGGAGTGCTGCAGACTTGCCGGTTGAGTTTCGACAAACGCGAGAGAAGTTTAATGAAGGATTAAAGGGCCTGCCGGATGTTGCGAAGATGTTGCAATCGATTGGGGTGACTCGGATGGGAACTTGGGTTATGCCTTGCCATGACGAACTGAGTTACGTGGCAAACTTCAAGCAGCATGCGAATCGGATTGGCGAAATCGCGAATGTGCTTGGTCAGCACGGGATTCGTTTGGGGCTCGAGTACGTTGGTACAAAGTCTTTGTGGACGAGCAAGAAGTATCCGTTTCTCCATACGATGCATGAGTGTCGGGAGCTAATTTCAGAAACAGGTCAAACCAACGTTGGGCTTGTGCTTGATAGTTGGCACTGGACCATGGCGGGTGAAACGGCCGACGACATTCTTGGTTTGAAGAATGAGGACATTGTCGCTTGCGATCTCAATGATGCGCCGGCTGGGATTGCGGCAGATCAGCAGGAGGATCTTGTTCGCGAGCTGCCGATGGCGACCGGAGTGATCGACACGAAGGCCTTTTTGCAATCGCTGGTTGATGTTGGTTACGACGGACCGGTCCGAGCGGAGCCGTTCAATAAACCGCTGAACGAATTGGATGACGAGCCGGCTGCCGCAAAGACGGCCGAAACCATGAAGCAAGCGTTCGCGCTGGTCGGCGGTTAAGGGAGTGCCGTGATACATGCTTGGCGGGAGTGAGATCGCTGTTGGTTCACTCCAACGACGCAAGAAATTGCGTCATTTCACCGGCTGCGTGGGTGTCGCCTTGCGCTTGAGCTTGCTCGATACCGGTTGTCAAAACAGCTTGTGCTTCCTCTACCCGATCGTCAGCTGCCAAGGCTTGGCCTGCCATGAAAAACGCGGGTACATGGGGAGGAACGTCTTTCATGAGTTCTTGAAAAAGCTTGATACACGCGTCGTATTCTTCAGCGCTCTTTAGTTCCATCGCCAGCGCGTACCGCAAGAAAGTATCTTCAGGAGATTCGGCAAGCATTTCTTCAAGTTGTTCTCGTCTCGACATGGGCGTTCCTCAACATGGTTGTTTCAATTGGGTGTTACTTGTTTGATGGGCTGCTCTCAATGCAATACAAATGCGAGAGGCTGCGAAGGATCAATTTGTTACCGGCGACTGCGGGTGAGCTTCGAAAGCCATCGCCAAACTGAAATTTGGCAATCGATTCGAATTGGTCACCGGTTTTCAAGACATGGACCCATCCATCTTCGTCAAACGCAAAAATATTTTCACCATCGTAAATGGGTGAGGCAGCAAATTTTCCGCCGACTCTCTCTTGCCAAACAATCGAAGCATCGTTTGTTTTGACACATGTTGCGATGCCTTGGTCGCTAACCATGAAGAGCCTGTCATCGATGATGAGCGGAGAGGGTTTTTTAATGGCCGACTTGGACAGCGTCCAGGCGATATTTGATTTCGTAATGTCCCCGGAGCCCTTGGGGTCAACGGCGATCATTTTTCCCATTCCGTTGGCCAGCACGATCATCCCGTTTTGTGTCTGCTGAGGTCGCGCCGACGCGTTCATTCCGTCGTGATAAACAGTCCAGACCGTTTCTCCGGTGTCGGGTTTGTAAGCAATCGTCGCGATTGCACTTGGGCAAATCAATAATGACTGGCCGTCGACGTTAAAAACGGAAGCCGTGCCATAAGCTTTTTTAAGGTCTCCGTTATCGGTTCCGTAGTCGATTTCTCGATCCCGTTTCCAAACGGTTTCACCTGTCAGTTTGTTGAGCGCGACGACGTACTGTTGATCGAATCCGTCAAACGCGACAATCAGCAAATCTTTATACAGGATCGGCGAAGAAGCCGGTCCGCGAAAGTGATCACACTTCAAGTCGGTTCTTTGCCAAACCGTCTTGCCAGAGTTGGTGTCGAGGCATGTCGTTCCGTAACTTCCAAAGTGCAAATAGACGCGCCCTTCTTCAATGGCGGGAGTTGGACTTGCGTAGCTGTTGGTTGGGTGACAAAAGTTGGGAGACTCGTTTTCGTGAATGACTTGATCGCGAGCAATTTCACCTGAAGCGAGGTCGACACACAACGCTGACATCTTCTTGCCATCTTCCGTTGCCGTCGTTAGCCAAATTTGATCGCCCCAAACGACGGGCGATGACCACCCTTTGCCGTGGATGGCGGTCTTCCATTTTGTTTTGCCTGCGTTTTTTGATTCTGAAAAATCGACTGGAAGTCCAGCCCCAACAGCGTGTCCGGTTCCAAATTCGCCGCGAAAGGCGGGCCAGTTTTGAGCTTCGATTGGCGAATTCAATGACGCGTTAATTGCAACAATGACCAGAAACCAGCCAGCCACTTTTGTCAGGTAAATTGCGAATTCACGTTCTATAATCCTGAGATGATCCATGCTTTTTCCGGCGATAAATTCTGAATACCGGATTCTATACCAATTTCTTTTTACGCCGCGAGGTTGGGGGCGGAATTCGACTCCCGGATCCGCTAAAGTTGGATCAGGGGATGATCCCCTTTTTTTTGCTGAGTATAAGACAATAATGACTTGCAGTGGCATTGGCAGGGACTTTTTCTGCATGCCCCGAAAAATCAAATAGATGGGTTTCAAAAGAACATGAGCTACTATCCGCAAGAACAACCTCAACGCCGACCAAGATCGAGTGCATTTTCCGGTATGAAGCTTCGGCTGCTGATTGCTGGTGCGATCGTGCTGTTTTCCGTGATCAGTTTTTTGACCAAAGGCCAGGTCAATCCAGTTACTGGAGAAAAGCAGCGCGTTGACATGTCGATCGACGAAGAAATTCGAATGGGCTTAAGCAGCGCTCCGGAGATGGGAAACCCCTCCAGCGACCGTCGTGCTTCGATGCATGTTGAAGATGTCGGCAATCGTTTGGTCAATCGATTGGAGCAGGATCTTTATAAAGCCGGGAAGACGAATCCATTTCATTTTGAGTTTCATTTGCTGGGCGACCGACGCAGCGTCAATGCGTTTGCACTTCCAGGTGGCCAGATTTTTATGACCGAGGGACTGTATCGCCAGCTTGGGAAAGATGCCAACGGAAACTTTGACGAACGAACTTTCGATGGTCAGGTCGCCGGCGTTTTAGGCCATGAGATCGGGCACGTGATCGAGCGCCATGGTTCTGAGCGAATGGCAAAGACTAACCTGACGCGCGGCCTCATTGGAGCGGCGGGTGTCGCGGGCGGAAGCGCAGGCAGCTCAAACATCGCGTCTTATGTTGGCAATATGATGCAGATGAAGTACGGTCGCGGCGATGAGTTGGAGTCGGACAAATGGGGCGTCAAGCTGATGCTGATCACAGGTTACGATCCTGCTCACATGTTGGGCGTGATGGATGTTTTGGAAGCCAGCGCTGGCGGCGGCGGAACTCCAGAGTTTATGAGCACGCATCCAAGACCTGCGAATCGAAAAAAGTACATCCAGGATATTCTTGAGAAGATTCCTGCCGAGTACAAAACGGGTTTGAGGTAGAGGGCCGGGCTGAATTTTTGCCAATGTCTTGGTGAACCGTCCTTACTTCCAGCGGCGTCAGCCATCAGCCCACATTTTCAATTGCAAACGCGACATGCAATGCTGTGCCGATATGAAAAGCCGATTCGTCAGCTTTGAATTTTGGATGATGCAATCCATACACACAGCCCGTTGATTCATTGCGTGATCCGACAGCAACAAAGCAAGTTGGTGCGTAGTCGCCATAGAAAGCGAAGTCTTCACCGCCCATCATGGGGCTACATAATTCGAAATTTCCGGACCCCACAATCTGTTCTCCCATTTGAAAGACTTCATTCCAAAGTTCTGGGTCATTGGATGTAGCGGGATAGTCGATGCCGCGAAATTCGATCGTTGCCGTACAGCTGTTGACGGCGGCGATTCCTTCGGCGACTTCCGCCAGCCGCTTCTTCAAATGGTCTTTGTTGCTTGATGAAAGTGAGCGAATCGTTCCGCGAATCTCAGTCGTCTCCGGAATCACGTTGTATGCTTTGCCGCCATTGATGGCGGTAAAACTAATGACACAGGCTTGAAGCGGGTCCTGTTCGCGGGAGACTAGTGTCTGCGATTCGAGAATGATTTTGGCTGCCGTGGCAACGGGATCGATGGCAAAATGTGGCATCGCCGCGTGTCCGCCGCGACCACTGACAACAATTTTGAATGAGGTGGTCGCAGCAAGAAAGGGCCCTGGTCGGCCGGTTAGCTTTCCGGTTTCGATCATGGGCCACATATGAATCCCGAACACTTTTTCGACTTTGGGATTCTCCATGCAGCCTTCGTTGCACATTTTTTGTGCGCCGGCTCCGCCTTCTTCGGCCGGTTGAAAGAAAAGCTTTACCGTTCCGTTGATTTCGCTTTCTCGCTCTTTCAACAACCTTGCTGCGCCGAGCAACATCGATGCGTGACAGTCGTGACCACACGCGTGCATCTTGCCTTCGTTCTTGCTTTTGAACTCAACATCGGCTTCTTCGTGGATCGGCAACGCGTCCATGTCTGCACGCAGGGCGATACACTTGCCGTTTCCGTTTCCAATGGAAGCGACAACGCCGGTCTCGGCGATCCCGGACTGAAACGATATTTGCAGCTTTTCCAATTCCGACTGCACGATCTTGGTCGTTTCATGCAACTCGTAAAGTAGTTCCGGAGTTTGATGAAGCCGTCGACGAATTTCGACGATCCACGGTTCGATCGTCTTCGCTTGTGACAGCAAATCAGCGGCAAGTGTAGCGTTCATGAGGTTAAATCGGAGTGGGGAATAGCGTCAGTTAGTGTTGCCCGCAAAATCGTGCTGACTCGCAAACACAACTTGGAAAAAATTCATTGTATCGAATTCGACTCGACCCAGCGCGGCACATTCGCCGACTTTTGCAAATGGGAAACTGCGCAAAGTTATAACATTTCACTTTTTTCCGCAGGAGAGAATTCGATTGTTTCAATTAGAAAACGGACTCCAGTCCCAAAAAGTTTAAGGCTCTTTGGTGATCGATCAAATGAGCCATATCCAGCCGCATTATGCGTTTGGTCTTCGTTGAATTTCAATTCAACGAAACGACTTGGTTGAATAACCGGCTTAATCGGGATTTGTTAAACATGTCTCCTCCCGTGACTGATCAACGATTTCGAGCCGTGACCAACCCCGATATCCCTCCAATCCCCCTTTTCATTTCGATCAGTTAATTTCCCAACTTAGCTCGACAAGCCAAGCACATGCAAAACGATAGCCCTAATCGCCCCGTTAATTCTTCTAATGGAAATCCAGCGAATCCCAAGAAACGAGATTTGCTAATCGAGCAGCTGGAAGATCGCGTATTGTTCGACGCCGTTCCGATCGCGCCGATGGATGTTGTTGATGATCCAGGGTTGGACGTTAGTGCTTTTGTACAGTCGTCCAATCAGTCGGCGACCTCGGAGACGATGGGTGCGACCGATGGACAGGAAGTCAATCGGCGCGAAGTTGTCTTTGTCGACAAGGGAGTCGATGGCTACGAAGATATTGTTGCCGACTTCGTCTCCGAACGTGATGTCGAAATTTTCTTTATCAACGACCAGTCTTCGGGCTTGGATCAGATGCTTGGTCATCTCCAAGGCCGGACGGATATCGATGCGATCCACATTGTTTCGCATGGAAGTGAAGGATCGTTGCAATTGGGTAATTCCAATTTGACGTCTGACAATCTGGCGAATGACTTTGCCAAAGAGCTGGTTCGCATTGGCCAGACGCTTTCGGATTCCGGCGATATATTGATTTACGGTTGCGATTTGGGTGGGTCAACCGAAGGCGATTCGTTTATCCAGACGTTTAGCGATTTGACTTCAGCCGATGTCGCTGCATCGGACGACTTGACTGGAAACGCTGACCAAGGTGGCGACTGGGACCTGGAAAAACGGGTCGGCAACGTAGAAGCCGACACGCTTGTTTCCGAAAAGTTTGACGGAACCTTGTTGGAAACGGATGCTGGTTTTGTTGTCGGCGGCGAAACGTTTGGCAATATGAACGAAATTGCCATCACGCCACTTTCGCAAGGAGGGACATCGAGTCGCCTTTACGCTAACTCGGCAACTGCAAACGGTGGAGCGATCAGCATCGATTTGCAGCTAACGCTTATCGATACATTTGATGAAAACGGGAACGTGACGACGGGTACTACTGATCAAATGCCCGTCACTTTCTCCGACTTCGCAGACGGCCCGATCCTTCTGGCGCGGAACGTTGGGGCCACGGTCGCTGGTTTTCAAGGTCATACTGCTCATATCGTGGTCGAGTTTTTCGACAGTGCGACGGGCAACCCGCTGTCGGTCGTTGGTGAGTTTACATTTAAAGATATTGACTACATTGCACCAGCTGGAACCGATTCGGGTACTGGTTCTGAAGCAGTCACGGTCATATCGGATCAGGTGGAGTCTTACCAGCTTTCAAGCAATCCGACAACGAATATTGTCACCGAAGACAATGGCGATGGCACAACAACATTTACCAACTATACGACTAGCGGTGGCGGTGCTGACCAGGAGCGCTGGGTTAATGCCAAATTTCACAACATGCCTGAATTGAATTTGCGTTTTCATGCGAGAAACCAAAACACCGGTTACGGCCTCTCAACAGCCAACTTTACCGCAACACCAATCAGCTTTTCTCAGCCGGTCGCGCAAGACGACAACTTTACAACCGATCAAGAAACGACGATCAGTGGAAATGTCGTTACTTCTGACAACGGAAACGGTGCCGATTCAGATCCAGATAATGATCCACTGGAAGTCTATCTCATTAACGGCGATCCAGCCGGAGTTGGCAACGCGACAGCCGGCGCAAACGGTGGGCTGTTCACGATTAATTCAAACGGTACCTATTCATTTGATCCCAACAGTGAATACGATCACCTCGGCGTTGGCGAAACAGCGACCACAACGATTCAATACACAGTCCGAGATGCGACGGGTCTGGCTTCAACCGCAACCGTGACGGTGATCATTGAAGGCACCAACGATGCGCCTGTTGCCAGCGGAACGATTCCACCCCAAACCGACGTCGACGATGTTGACACCGGATCGCTCGATGTCAGCGGTTACTTCAGCGACACCGACACGAATGACACGTTGACGTTTAGTGCGGCGAATCTTCCGCCGGGACTTTCGATTCACCCGTTGACTGGAATCATTACCGGGACGCCTGACAATAGCGCTTCGCAAGGAGGGCCTTACAACGTGATCATCACTGCAAGTGATGGCAACGGCGGTTCGGCGACTCGGAATTTTAACTGGACGGTAACCAACCCAGGTCCAACAGCAACCGACAACAGCGGCATTGTTAACGAAAACAGTGCAACTGAAACCGGTAACATCATCACTGATGATGATGGAAGCGGAACCGACAGTGATCCTGATGGTGACACGTTAACGGTCAGCAATATCGCTGGCGGAACAGTCAACGGAACGACAGCCGGTTCGTTTGGCGATATCGTGATCAACTCTGATGGAACCTACACCTACACGTTGGACAATAGCAATTCGACCGTCAACGGCTTGGACAACGGTGACACGTTGACGGAGACTTTCAATTACACGGTGAGCGATGGCGAAGGCGGAACGGACACCGCGACGCTGACCATCACGATTAATGGAACCAACGATGCGCCTGTCGTTGGTGGAACGATTCCTCCACAATCTGACTTGGACGCTGACACCGTGACTGCGGTGAACGTTTCGACCGCGTTCAGTGATCCAGAAGGCGATACACTGACATTCGGTGCCGTGGGACTGCCTGCCGGATTGATGATCGATCCGGTAACGGGTTTGATTACTGGTATGCTCGACAACAGCGCATCACAAAACGCGCCCGGCGGCGTTCACAACATTACCGTAACCGCCACCGATGACGATGGCTTGACGGTCGCGACAACATTTACTTGGACGGTGGGCAATCCTGGTCCAGACGCGGTTAACGATTTTGATTCGACCACGCAAACGGCGTTGACCAGCGGCAACGTGGTGACAAGCAATGATTCGGATCCCGATGGTGACGCGATTAGTGTCAACGCGGTCGATGGTGCGGCTGTCAATGTAAGTTCGCCGGTTGCGGGTTCAAACGGTGGCGACTTCACGATCAACAGCGACGGAAGTTACAGCTTCGATCCCAACGGTGCGTTCGACTCATTGTCAGCCGGCCAAACAGCGACGACTTCGGTAACCTATACGATTACCGACATGGAAGGCGGAACGGATACTGCGACGCTGACGGTAACGGTCACAGGGACCAACGACGCTCCGACCAACGTAGGAACGATTCCCCCGCAAACGGATGTCGATGGGACGGGAATTTCAACACTGGATGTCAGCCCGTATTTCGCCGATGTTGATTCGACCGACACGTTGACTTTTAGTTCCAGTGGTTTGCCGGCGGGACTGTCGATCAATCCAACGACAGGCGAGATCACTGGCACGATCGATAATAGTGCCTCGCAAAGTGGTCCGTACACGGTCGACATCATGGCTGCTGATGGCAACGGTGGCACGATATCGCAGCGATTCACTTGGACAGTAACCAACCCGGGTCCCTCCGCAGTCAATGATGCCAACGCGACGGACCAAGCGACCAATGCGATAGGCAATGTCGTAACATCAAACGATTCAGATCCCGATGGTGACACGATCACGGTCAACTCTGTCAACGGCGCCGCTGGCAATGTTTCGTCACCCGTTGCCGGAACCAACGGCGGTGAGTTCACGATCAATCCGGACGGATCCTACACGTTCAATCCCGACGGCGATTTTGATTCATTGGCAGCCGGTGAAACCGCCACGACGACGGTGACTTACGAGATCACAGACAGCGAAGGTGGCTTCGCAACGGCGACTTTGGAAATTGAAGTCACCGGAACCAACGATGCGCCGACTCCCGTTGGAACGATTCCAAATCAATCTGATCTTGATAGCGATTCGCCGAGTGTCGACGTCAGTGGATTCTTTGCTGATACCGACACCAACGATACGCTTTCGTTCTCAGCCACGGGACTGCCTGCTGGGCTGATGATTGATCCCGCAACTGGAATCATCTCGGGCACGATTGACAATAGTGCATCGCAAAGCGGGCCGTACTCGGTGACTGTGTTCGCGGATGATGGAAATGGTGGCGTGACACCGCAGACGTTCACTTGGGCCGTTGATAATCCGGGACCAACGGCGACTGATAATTTGGGAGCCGTTTTCGCGGGCGCTAACACACCTGATTCGGGCAACTTGATTGCCGATAATGATGGAAGTGGAGTGGATTCTGATCCCGACGGCGATACGCTGACCGTCAGCAATGTTGTCGGTGGAACGGTCAATGGAACGACTGTTGGTTCGTACGGCGGAATCGTGATCAATGATGACGGAACGTACACGTATACACTTGATGAGAATAATCCGTCAGTTGTTGCTTTGACTGCAACACAAACGTTAACGGAGACGTTTGACTACACCGTTAGCGACGGAGAAGGTGGGACTTCGACGGCTACGTTGACGATCACCATCAATGGTTCGAACGAAGACCCGGTAGTTGGCGGAACGATTCCACCACAAGCTGATCTGGACGCTGATACGGTTGTTCCGCTTGATGTATCGACTTACTTTAGTGATCCAGATGGTGACACGCTAACCTACACCGCAGTTGGATTGCCGAGCGGGCTAACGGTTGATCCGGTGACGGGTGTGATTTCTGGTGACGTCGACTCAAGTGCGTCACAGGATGTTCCAAGTGGAGTTCACTCGGTTACTGTGATCGCAACGGACCCAACAGGAGCCAGTGTTGCCAATACATTTGATTGGACGATTACCAACCCGGCTCCGATCGCACAAAACGACTCATTCTCGACGGAGGAAGACACTGCCATCACCGCATCGGTGGTTGCAGGTCCGGGTGCCGATTCTGATCCCGATGGCGACGCGCTTACGTTCGCTCAGACAAGCCAGCCGTCCAACGGTAGCGTGACCCTGAGTCCGGATGGAAGTTTTACTTACGATCCTGATCCGGATTTCGCAGGCGTCGATTCGTTTGACTATATCGTGACCGATGCAGACGGCGCGACTTCGACGGCTACCGTTACGATCGACGTAACGCCTGTCAACGACGCGCCGGTGTCGAATACGATTCCTGATCAAGCTGACTTGGACAGCGACTCGATCAACCTCGATGTTTCGGGAAGCTTTAGTGATGTCGAAGGGGATACGTTGGCCTATGTTGCCGCGGGACTTCCTGCCGGACTATCGATAAATCCTACGACCGGTGTCATCTCAGGTACGATTGACTCAAGCGCTTCGCAAAACGGACCTTACAGCGTGACTGTTTCGGTGGTCGATGGAAACGGAGGAATGACCGATCAGACGTTTACATGGACGGTCGACAATCCAGCGCCAACGGCGACTAACGATTCCAATATGACGCCTGAAGATACCGCTGTCTCGGGCACTGTTGCGACCAATGATACCGATCCCGATGCTGACTCGGTTTCGTTTGCTTTGCTGTCGCCACCAGCCAACGGAAGCGTGACACTGAATCTTGACGGAACCTACACCTATACGCCGGATCAAAATTTTAACGGCGTCGATTCATTTGATTACACCGTTACCGACGCTGATGGCGCTACTTCAACTGCGACCGTTTCGATCACCGTCGATCCGACCAACGACGCGCCAGTTGTAGACGCTACGATTCCGGATCAAGCAGATTTGGATAGTGATGTTATTTCGCTGGATATCAGTTCAAACTTCAGTGATGTCGACGGAAATTTGCTCACGTTCAGCGCGACTGGTTTGCCAAGCGGTTTGAATATTGATCCAGTAACCGGAATCATTTCGGGAACAATTGATTCAAGCGCTTCGGCAAGCGGACCTTATTCGGTGGTCGTGTTGGTTGACGATGGCAATGGCGGGGCAGAATCTGCTCCATTCACGTGGACGGTGGATAACCCGGTTCCTGTTGCACAAAATGACTCAGAAGTCACCAACGAAGACACGCCAGTTTCGGGTACGGTTGTCACCAACGATAGTGATCCAGATGGCGACGCGTTGACTTACGTGCAAACGACGAATCCGGCCAACGGCCAAGTCAGCTTCAACTCCGACGGCACGTTTACGTACACCCCGGATCAGGATTTTCATGGGACCGATTCGTTTGACTACACGATCACCGATGCCGAGGGAGCGACTTCGGTTGCAACGGTGACGATCACGATCAATCCAGTCAACGACAACCCGAATTCGAATCCGATTCCAGATCAGTCTGACCTGGATTCGGATGTGATTAGCGTCGACGTTTCAAATTCATTCAACGATGTCGAAGGCGATACTCTTGTCTACTCGGCTGGCGGACTGCCGCCGGGATTGTCGATCGATCCTGCGACCGGAATTATTTCTGGGACGCTTGATTCGAGCGCTTCGGTAAGCGAGCCTTATTCGGTGACCGTTTTTGTTGATGATGGCGCCGGAGGCATGGCCAGCGAAACGTTTACTTGGACGGTTGCCAACCCGGCCCCCGATGCGGTCAACGACAGCTACAACACGAATGAAGATGTTCCCGTCAACGGCAACGCTTCAACCAACGATGGTGACCCGGACGGAGACGCGACGACTTATGCTCAAGTCAGTAATCCGGCGAACGGAACGGCGTCGATGAATCCGGACGGCACGTTTACTTACACGCCTAATTTGAACTTCAACGGTGTCGACTCGTTTGACTACGAAGTCACAGACGCCGATGGATTGGTTTCAACGGCAACGGTCACGATTGTCATTGGCGATGTGAATGATCCGCCAGTCGTCGACACCCCGCTTCCAGATTTGGTTAACGAAGACGTTGAAGTTATCTCTTTGGATGTCTCAAGCAACTTCAGCGACGCAGAAGGTGCTGCGTTGACATTCAGCGCGACCGGGTTGCCCCCAGGGCTGACGATTGATCCAGCAACTGGAATCATTTCGGGAACGATTGACAATAGTGCCTCAACGACGGGGCCGTACAGTGTAACTATCACTGCCGATGACGGTGATGTTGGTGGTGCGGTCAGTGATACATTTACGTGGACAATCACCAACCCGGCGCCGAATGCTGTTGATGATGTGAATTCGGTTACCGAAGACATTGCGATGTTGGCGACCGGAAACGTGATTGGAAATGATTCGGATCCTGATGGCGATGTTTTGTCGGTCGTCGCGGTTGATGGAACCGCTGGCGATGTTGGAGTGGCGGTCTCAACACAGTATGGATCGTTGGTCATCAATCCTGATGGGTCTTATGAGTACACGCTTGATCCAAACAACCCGGCGGTACAAGCTCTGGACGTCAACGAAGTGCTGACGGAAACGTTCACGTATCAGATTTCCGATGGAGAAGGCGGAACGGCGAACGCCAATTTGACGATCACGATCGATGGGACCAACGACGCTCCTGTTGCTTCCACGATTCCAAACGAATCGAATTTCGATGCTGACTCTCCAGCAGTCGATGTCTCCGGGTTCTTCTCGGATGTTGAGAACGACACGCTGATGTTTGGTGCAACCGGTTTGCCACCGGGACTGATGATGGATCCAGCCACGGGGATTATTTCGGGAACCATTGATATCGATGCGTCTCAAGGTGGGCCGGCAAGCGATGGGCTTTACACGGTCTCCGTGACTGCGACCGATGACAATGGCGATTTAACAACGACTTCATTCCTGTGGACTGTCGCCAATCCTGTTCCCGTAGCGACCGACGATAACTACACAACCAACGAAGACGTCCAGGTTGTTTCGACTTTGGCGACAAACGATTCGGATGCCGACAATGACGGTTTGACGTTTGCACTTAATGGAGCAGGTCCTGCTAATGGAACATTGAATTTGAATCCGGATGGTTCATTTGACTATCTTCCCGATGCGAATTTCTATGGTACCGACACCTTTGACTATACATTGACCGATGCCGATGGCGATTCATCAACGGCGACGGTAACCATTACGGTTGATCCTGTGAACGACCTGCCCGTTGTCGATTCTCCGATTGAGGATCAGGCCGACCTCGATGCAGATTTAATTAGCGTCGATGTTTCAAGCAACTTCAGCGACGTCGAAGGACCGTTGACTTTCGCTGCAACGGGATTGCCACCGGGGCTAACGATCGATCCGACAACAGGAGAGATCACTGGCGTTCTCGGCACAAGTGCTTCCGTTGGCGGTCCCAACAGCGACGGAAATTATTTGGTTGACGTAAGTGTTTCCGATTCAAACGGCGCTTCGATTACCGAGACTTTTGTGTGGACGGTCGCCAACCCGGCACCGGACGCGACGAACGATAACTTTTCAACAAACGAAGACACTCCGTTTTCGGCGACGGTGGTCGGCAACGACGTCGATCCGGATGGCGATGCTTTGACGTATTCGCTTGTCGGGACGGGGATAAGCAACGGTGTGTTAACATTGAATCCTGACGGAAGTTTTGACTACACACCTGATCCAGGGTTCAACGGATCGGATACTTTCGATTACATGATTACCGATGCTGACGGGGCGACTTCGATTGCGACGGTGAACATTGGAATCGGAGCTGTGAATGATGCTCCTGTGATCACGACTCCAATTGCAGATCAAGCGGACGCTGACGCTGACGGAATTTTGTTGGATGTCTCGGGCAACTTTGATGACGTCGATGGAGATGCGTTGACGTACACTGCTTCGGGTTTGCCGCCGGGGCTGACGATCGATCCTTTGACGGGAGTCATTTCTGGCACACTGACTTCTGATGCGTCTGACGCGGGTACGTATCCCGTTACGATCTTGGTCGAAGACGGAAATGGTGGAATGATTTCCGAGACGTTCAATTGGGTTGTCGTTAACCCGGCGCCTGTGGCTATCAATGATTCGTACACAACGCCTGAAGACACTCCGGTCAACGGCATCGTCGCGACCAACGATAGTGATCCGGATGGTGACTCGGTTGTCTACAGCCAGACGTCGCTTCCGGCTAACGGCGTTGTCAGTTTCAATGCTGACGGTTCGTTTACGTATACTCCCGACGCAAATTTCTCGGGAACGGATTCGTTTACTTACACGGTGACCGACGCCGGCGGTGAAACAGCAACCGCAACCGTTGATATTGTGATCACGCCAGTCAACGACGCTCCGACGCTTGCCAGCCCGCTGGATGACCAGGACGATCTGGATAGCGATGTCATTTCGGTCGATGTTGCTTCTTCGTTTGCTGATGGCGACAGTCCGACGCTGACCTATACGGCGACTGGACTGCCGCCGGGGTTGTCGATTGATTCCGCTGGTTTAATCACGGGAACGATCGATAGTAGCGCTTCAGTCAACGGAGTCTACACCGTTTCGGTAACCGCTGATGACGGTCAAGGCGGCACAGTGACTGAGGACTTTAACTGGACCGTCGACAATCCTGTTCCCGTGGCAACGAATGATGGTTACACAACGCCGGAAGACACCAATGTTGTTGGCAATGTAGCAGGCAACGATAGCGACCCAGACGGTGATGCACTTACCTTTGCAGTTACCACGGGCCCAAGCAACGGTTCGGTCACCATGAACCCGGACGGAACGTTTACTTATTCGCCGGAGGCAGATTTTACGGGAACCGACACGTTTGAATATGAAGTCACCGATGTTGACGGCGCGACGACGATGGCGACGGTCACGATTGATATCACACCCGTCAATGATCCGCCGGTTGTCACAACTCCCACTCCAGACCAAGCTGACCTTGATGCCGACAATGTGTCTGTGAATGTGACGGACGCGTTTGAAGATGTTGACAATCCGAACTTGACGTTCACGGTCACAGGGCTGCCGGCAGGATTGACTTTTGATCCTGCAACCGGGTTGGTGACAGGAACCATTGAACCGGGCGAGTCAAGCAATGGTCCGTTCACGATCACCGTTACGGCTGACGACGGCGCGGGAGGTGTAGCGAGTGATACGTTTACCTGGACGGTTGACAATCTTGCTCCAGTTGCCGTTGATGATGTGTTCGCAACGGACGAAGACGTTACGCTCAGCGACTCGGTCGCCAACAATGACAGCGATCCGGATGGTGATGCGGTAACGTTCAAGTTGTTACCCGGTGGTCCAAACAATGGAATGCTTTCGTTCAATCCGGACGGAACGTTCATTTACATTCCAGATGCGAACTTCATCGGACAAGATTCTTTCGACTACGAGATTTGCGATGCTGACGGTGATGTATCAACAGCCACCGCAGTGATCAACATTGGTCCTGTTAATGACCCGCCTGTTGTTGATACGCCAATCACTGATCAAATAAATATTGATACGGACGCAATCGTTGTGGATATTTCGGGCAACTTCAGCGAGCCCGAAGGTGAAGGGTTAACTTTCTCTGCGACTGGATTGCCGCCGGGGCTGATGCTCGATCCTGGCACCGGAATCATCTCAGGAACGTTGGACTCAAGTGCATCGCAAGGCGGTCCTTACACGGTCGTCGTTACGGCAACCGATCCGATTGGAGCATCAACGACCGACACGTTTGCCTGGGTTGTCAATAATCCAGCTCCAACAGCGTCGGACGACAGTTATAGCGGCGTGGAAGATCAGCCTGTCAACGGAAGCGTGTTGGGCAATGACTCCGATCCCGACAACGATGTTTTGACAACCAGTGTCGTGACGTCGCCAAGCAACGGTTCGGTTTCCATGAATCCAGATGGAACGTTTACTTATGAGCCGAATACAGGATTCGTTGGGACGGATACGTTTGAGTATCAAATCGTGGATGCCGACGGACAAACTAGTGTTGCGGTTGTCATTATTGACTTGACGGAAGCTCCCGATCCGCCGGTCGCGACTCCCGATGTTGATTCCACCAACGAAGAAACACCCGTTACCGTCAACGTATTAGCCAATGACTTCGATGACAACGGAGATCCACTAAGCGTATCATTGGTCTCCCAACCGAATAACGGATCGGTTGTGCTTGATCAGGATGGCACGATCACGTACACGCCAAACGCGAACTTTAATGGAACCGACACGTTTTCATATGAGATCAGTGACGGAAACGGCGGTATGGATGTTACCACGGTGACGATTACCGTTGACCCTGTTAATGACCCTCCTGTAGCGGCGGATGATCTTGTGTTTGCAACCGAGGACACACCGATCAATGGTTCTTTGGTTCCGTTGACCGCTGATCCGGACAGTCCTGATTTAACTTTCTCATTGGTGACGCCTCCCACTGGCGGCACGGTTGTTGTTAACCCTGATGGAACGTTTGAGTTCACACCGGATCAAGACTTTCATGGCCAAACGACATTTGAGTTTGAAGTTTGTGATGAAGCAGGGCTTTGCGATACGGCAGTTGTAACCATCAACGTTGCTTCGACAAGTGATGTGCCGCTGGCGAACCAGGATTCTGATTCGACGGGCGCGAATCAAGTTGTGGTCGTAGACTTGTTGAACAACGATCACGATCCTGATGGCGATCCGCTGACGATCTCGCAGATCGAAGGTGTCCCGATTTCGGTTGGACAGACGGTTGAGCTTCCGTCGGGTGCGTTAGTTACGCTCAACGCCGATCAAACGATTTCGTTTGATCCAAACGGAGCATTCGACGATCTGCCAGCCGGCCAGAATGCGGTCGATGTGTTTGAGTATGTGATCGTTGATAGTTCAGGAGAGACGGCTGTTTCCCAAGTCATGGTTACGGTTGCAGGAGCCAACGATGTACCACTGGCTCTCGATGATGCAATTGAGACAACGGTTGGGAATCCAGTGACGGTTAATGTTCTTGGCAACGATAGCGACCCGGACAACGATCCGCTGACGGTGATCATTCTTGACGGACCAGACAACGGAACGGCAGTCGTGAATCCAGACGGAAGTATCACGTATTCACCGGAAGGTGATTTCGAAGGCGAAGTCACGTTGCTCTACCTGATTGAGGATCCAAACGGTGCGACCAGTCAAGCAGAAGTGGTCATTACCGTGAAGCCACAGTTTGCGTTTGATTCGTTTAACAATTTCAGCCAGACCGATCTGTCAAATACTGTTGGCGGAAGTAATCATCAATCGGACGTGGGGCGTCATCGGTTGTCTCAAAAGGTCTTTACTTTGGCTCCCGAGCCGATCTTCAGCGGTTTCGCTCGACCTGGTACTCAAATTGTGGGAAGGATCTACGATGCTTCGGGTACGTTAGTTGGCGATGCTTCGGCAATGACTGACCCGGGTGGAAACTGGATGATGCAGTTCAACAATGCGAAGGGACACGAATTCTATCGAATTGAATTCGAGCAAGTTGCAACAAGTAACCTGGAAGTCTACGGGTACTTCGGGCTGGATGCGAGCAACAATTCGTATCAGGCGATGGAAGCGTTGACGTCTTACGACAAACCGCTTTCAGTTGAGAATGCGATGGAGACAAGTCAGGAAACGCTTCAGTCGCTGCATCGGATTCATAACGATCCGTTGGGGTTCGGCCAACAAGAACAGTAAGCGCGCTTGGTGCTTATTGTTCTGAGCTGCGGAGGCTCCAGCCGTTTTGGCTCTAGTCACGGACGCGGTAAGGTCGGTGGCTAGCGCGCAATGAAAAATGAATGGTACTTGCGTTAGGATTATCCTGACAGGATTACAGCCATTAGCCGGTGGTCGAGCGCAGCGATACCACCGGAAATCGTTCGTGCATTTTCGACCCAGAATGGGTCGCAGCCAGCCAGTTCGATGCTTCGACCCTTCCAGGGTCGTTTACCTTTCGGCGCCTATCGAACCGGAGGTGTCGCTGCGCTCAACCTCCGGCTAATTTCTAAAACCCCTTCGGGGTAGAGTAAGTGCCATAGGGCTGCCGCGTTCAACTAGACTGCACGTTCAACTAGAGGGTATTTCAAAACCTGTAGTGGACTTCGCCAGAAGTCCCAGC
>CAZPBE010000028.1:0-10013 GCA_964584615.1 uncultured Pirellulaceae bacterium
CGGTTCCGAAGACCGATATTCTATCCAGTTGAACTACGGGTGCGTGTTGGTGATCGTTATTCACAACTCCAACTCGGTTTAAGAATATCGATTGTGAAGCCCGGTTTCAACGCCTGTTTTACATTCGGATTGAAATCGATCGAATTCAAAACCAAGCTACCAATCCCGCGGCCGACGGCTCGAAATGTTGACAACATAACCCCAGCCGAAATACGAGACGTAAACTTGGCTTTTCGCGTGGCCAAATCTCGAAAGTCAGGTGTAGAAACTCAGTGACCAGAAGCCGACAAAGTCACCACGACGTTTTGCTGTGAGGCTCAGCGCTATAAGGCTATAAGGCTCAATTTCGCAGATATAACTACCTGTCCACAAAAGTGAGATTTTCTACCGCTTAAGACCGCATCCAGGAATCCGCAGACGTTACGATCGGTTTAGCTCCAACAGATTAACTTTCTGGCAAGCGGGCTGGCTTTCGCGTGAAATGAATCCCATTTGTGGGGTATTTTGCTGCGAATCGCGGTTTCTGAAACTGGATGGCCCGAAATTTGCGAACCTCGAGCTTCCGCAGAGAGAAAAATTCTCGTGAATTCCTAAGGAATTTTGTGGTAAAATCAAAGAGCGGGCATGAGGCATTGCCCCAAGGCTTGAGGCGAAGAGTGACAAAAGAGCGACGATCCAAGATTGGTCGTTGAAAGACAAATATGACATCCATTACGCTTCGAGTTATTGACGGCGCGAACCGTGGTCAAGTATTCGACGAAATTTCAGTTCCCGTGACAGTGGGTCGAGAAGAAGGCAACTCGATACAACTGAACGATGAACGTGTTAGTCGATTTCACCTGAGAATTCAAAAAGATCACGACGACTTGGTGCTCACCGATCTCGAAAGCACCAACGGTTCTCGCGTCAACAATGAAGAAGTTCAATTGCGAATTCTTCGTCCTGGCGATGTCATCACGATCGGCCGAAGCACTCTATTGTTTGGTAGCCGAACAGAAATCAAAGAACGTCTTCACAGCATCTCTGGCGCTGATGGGATAGACAACAAGGAAGCGATCGACGAAGAGCAGATCCTTAAGCAAAACTGGCGAGATCCTAAATATGTTCGCGCGAAACTTGACGGCGAACCGCCTCGGATTCCCCATCGACTTTCTCCTGGACAAGCCGCGCAGCTTTCGGAAGTCATCGAATATCTGCACATTCAAATGCGACAAGTGATCGATGACGCGGACATTAAAGGGCGCAGCAATGTCGTCGAGCTTAACGCCGAACACTGGCAGCAGATTCTGGAAGTCCAGTCGAGGCTAGCTGAATACCTTGGCAAGATCGGTCAGCCAGCTCCCTATGAAGAGTAAATTCGAATTGGCCCTTGATTGATGGACGACTCGCCTTATCGAATCGCCTCACGTTATCGAATCGCCTCACGTTATTGATTCGCCCAGTCAACCAACTGTTGATACTGTTTCGCGAAGTCATTTTCATCAGTCCCCAGCGGTGACTTAAAAAAGCTAGAGAGGCATGTCAGCAACCCTGATTCTCCTTTGCCGGAGGCCAGCTCGGTGAACCTCGCCAGATCCAATACCAAAGGTGCGGCAAGTATCGAGTCACATCCCTGCCACGTGAACTGAAGTGTCATCGGCGTTCCGAGGAAACCGCGAAAGTGGATGTGATCCCACGCTGTTTTCCAATCGCCAAGACTCTTGATGTACTCAATACTGATGTGGGTCTGCGGATCGTAGCCAAGAATTTGCCCCAGCAATTTGTCTTTGCTGGTGACTTTGGTCTGTTTGTTGATCGGATCGTTGAGAACCTGGCCGTCCATGTTGCCAAAAATGTTGTGTCCCACCCAGCTCATGATTTCCAAATTGCGATGAGCAAACGCGGGCGCCATCACGCTTTTCAAAAACGTCTCTCCGGTCTTGCCATCATGGCCCATGTGACAAACGCCTTTTTCGATTGCAAGTTCGCGAATAGCGGCAGGACAACTTCCCAGTGAAGGAGTGAAGTTCACGAAAGGTCTGCCCGATTCAATGGCGGCGATCGCATACAGCGAGCTGGCCGGTAGTTCGCTTGCAGTTGAGTCCAAGTTTGCAGATAGTTCGGACCACTTGGCTGGTAAGCTTGATTCGTCAATGGGCGGTTCGGTTGACGCCAAATTCACGACGATGACTTGATCGCAATCATTGGCTGCAGCGAATTCATCCAAGTCCTTTTGAATGAGATCGATACATTGCCGCGGCGTATCTGCCGGCTGACCCGTCGATGACGACTCAAGAAATTTCTTGTCGGCCAGACTATGGATCGTATCGCCGACGTTAAACAATACGCCTGGCTTTATGTTTGCATCGAACTGGGCAAGGACCGGTTTGCAGGACTCAACCGTTTCACGATCGATGGCGCGAGCGCCAACCAGAATCATGGCTTCGGTGTGATAGTCGGTTTGTCGGATTTCATGTCCGCCGACAACGATATCATTCCAACCAACCAGGTTAAGATGTTTGAACTCGGGAAGTTCAGAAACAAGCCCACTCGTCCTGTCGGCGTCTTGCTGAAGCGCGGCCAATCCGACAGCGACTGTTGAAGACACACCGCCGTACGCCCCAATTAACCATAAACCAAGGCGCTTTGACATTGAATTGAACTGCTTTTCGGTGGAATGAAGATTGATACTTGGTGTCAAATTATGACTCAATCAAATTATGACTCAAGCATCGCAAACTCGCAATGTCGCGACGATGTCCGCCAAAGCAGGAGAACACCACATTTTCACGGATCGAAATTCCAACAAAAAAAACGCGGCGACTTTTTGGTGTCGCACGCGTCTTTGAGTGCACTCCGTAGCGTTGCTACGATTCTGCACGAAACTATTTTGTTTGCCGGCGAGCTTCTGGCTGGCTCAGCAAGATTAGTATCGCCGATGCATGTGAGGATCCGCACGCGGTTTGCCGGATCTCCGGTTTTTGTTGTTGAAGTGGCTAGCGAGTCGGGTCAACCTCTGCCGATGGTTACAGTTATGTCGGTTGGCGGGCGGAGCGATCTGTCGCTTGTCATCAAATCGAAAGGGACGGGTAAGTCGTCGCCGATATCCTGCAGGTGCACGAAAATTGTAGCTATACTGAAACCTTCGAGCGAAAGTCACATGAAATGAAGTGGCTGATGAAAATCTACTTCAGATCAACGAAGTAGCAACGGGGCTTTCTCACGCATAAAAACGGCGAAAGATTTGCGCTCGTCGATGACGAAGAACTCTTCCATTGCGGACCTAAGTGGCAACTGACCAATCAAAAGTCGATTCGAGCAATCACTCCAATCTCAATTTGGAGCAGGCCTACGGTCAGTATGTGCAGACGCTTAAACGCGAAGCGGATGCGATCCTCGATATCTCAAGTCGGAACAACGCTGACGTTGTTGATGCGATTCGACTGTTGCTTGATTGCAAAGGACGATACATCGTGACCGGAATGGGAAAGATGAGTTGCATTGCTCGCAAAGCTGCTTCAACTTTCTCCAGCACTGGATCGCCAGCTATCTTTCTTCATCCCAGCGAAGCCGTGCATGGCGACCTTGGTATCGTTACCGACGCGGATGTGTTGGTCGCTATTTCCAACAGTGGCGAAACGGGAGAAGTACTTGAGTTGATTCCGTTTATGAAACGAAACGAAATTCCGATCATAGCTGTTGCCGGCAACACAGGTTCGACATTGGCTGGACTTGCCGATGTCGTTATTGATGCCAGTGTCAAAGAAGAAGCCGATCCGGATTCCATCGCGCCGACTTGCAGTACTACCGTGGCGTTGGCCATCTGCGACGCACTGGCGGTTGCTTTGATGCAGCAGCGGGGATTTACAAAAGAGCAATTCGCAATATTTCATCCAGGCGGACAACTTGGAAGAAAGCTACTACTAAAGACGAATGAGCTGATGCATGTGGGTGAGAAATTGCCGACCGTTAATGAAAAAGCCACGTTGTCCGAAGCAATCAAAGTTATCAGTGCCAAGCGTATGGGCGCCGCGTTTGTCGTCGGCGACGATGGTCGGCTATTAGGAGTGTTAACTGACGGCGACGTGAGGCGGATCTTCGAAGCCACTGCGCTTGATCCGAGTAAGAATCCGCTTGCCGGAAATGTTGCCGATTTTGCTACGATGAAACCAGCCTGCATTTCTGCAAGTTCGCTTGCCGCAGAGGCTCTTTCTTTGATGGAAGAACGGGAAATTACCGTGTTGCCGGTGCTGGATGATCAGCATGGTTTGGTCGGCGTTGTCCACCTGCATGACTTGATTCGCAGCGGTTTGGCTTGATGCCGCGAAACCGTTGCTGCATAAATTATGAACCGCAAGATTATTGAACCGCAAGATTATTGAATCGAAACATTGACCACTGACCCGAAAACTCTTCCGCACGCCGATGATTCAGACGATTCCAATCGTTCTGATGGTTTGATTGCTGCGCAGGGTTCTCCTGACGGTGAGGGCGAAGATCATGATGAGTTGTCGAGTTTTGAAATAGAGGTCAGCAACGAGGTAACCGTTTACAGTGCGGAATCTGAAATCCGTGCTCCGGTGAAATTGTTTCGCGGTATCGCAACTGATTTTTGGCGCGGACGTGAATTGGCTTGGCGTTTGTTTTTGCGAAACATTCGTGGGCTTTATCGTCAGACGTTGCTGGGCTTGTTTTGGGCCATTCTTCCGCCGATCGCCAATACGGCAGTGTGGGTTTTCTTGAGACAGATGGGTGTCTTCAAAATGGAAGAAGGCGAAGTCAACGGAACGATCTACATTTTGGCCGGGATGGTCTTGTGGCAAGCTTTTATTGACGCGTTTCAAATGCCATCCAAAGTCGTCACTCAAAACAAAAACATGATCAGCAAACTTCGATTCTCTCGCGAGTCATTGTTGTTGGTTGGTTTGGGCGAAGTCCTGTTTGATTTTGCGATTCGGATGGCGTTGCTGATACCCGCGATGATTTTTTTCGGTGTGCCATGGCATGCGACGATGTTACTCGCGCCGATTGCGGTTGCCTTCATGGTCATGTTCAGTATGTCGTTGGGGCTGCTGATCATGCCCTTCGGGTCTTTGTATCAGGATGTTGGGCGATTCATTTCTTTGGTATTGCCGTTTTGGATGATTCTGACGCCAATCATTTATGTCGTGCCATCGGGACATCCGTTAACCTGGCTAAATCCGGCCAGCCCTTTGTTGCTGCTGTCCCGCGACTGGATGCTGCTTGGCACGTCCGGATCTTTGGGGCTGGGTTTAGCCTTTGCAGTGCTCACGGTTCCGCTGTTTCTTGTGGGCTTGGCCATTTATCGTGTTTCCATTCCGGTCCTTGTTGAACGGATGAACGCTTAAGTAATGTTTCACACATCTGATAATTCGAACCCATCCAACCTGGTCCTCGACGTCGACCATGTCTGGAAAATTTATTGCCGCAATCTGCAAAGGGCAATGCGGTATGGAATTCGTGATCTTGGTCGCGAAGTCTTTGGCACTGGTCATGATCGCGCGCAAGAGGATTTACGGCCGGGAGAGTTCTTTGCCGTTCGTGACGCGCACTTTCAAGTTGAACCTGGTGAATGCGTCGCCATGATCGGCCCCAACGGCGCGGGCAAAAGCACGATGTTGAAGATGATCAACGGGTTGATCAAACCGGATGCGGGCCAGGTTCAGATTCGAGGCAAAATCGGAGCGCTGATCGAGTTGGGCACTGGATTCAATCCCATCCTATCGGGTAAAGAAAATATTTACATCAACGCTGCAGTATTGGGAATGCCGAAACGGGAAGTCGATTTGCTGTTCGACGAGATCGTTGATTTTGCGGAGCTGGGTCACGTGATTAACGACCCGATCAAAACTTACAGTTCCGGAATGCGTGTTCGGTTAGGGTTTTCGATTGCGGCAAACCTGCGACCGCAGCTGCTGCTGATGGACGAAGTCCTCGCCGTTGGTGACGTTGGTTTTCGAATGAAGTGTTTTAAGCACTTACGGACATTGGTTAAAAATGGCGTGTCAATCATTTTGGTGACGCACGCCGTTGGCATGCTTCAGCGCGTGGCTACCCGATCGATCGTGTTTGGCAAAGGAAAAATTATTCACGATGGCGAGCTGGAAACTGGCTGCACCATTTACGAAGAGATGCTGGGCGCGAGTGACCGAGTTCGTGAAAGGCAGCACGACAGTAAAGATCAGATGGCGAGAATCGAACAAATTGAAATCGTAAATGAACACGGTCAACCGCAAAAGGAATTCGATACTGGTCAAACCGTTAAGCTGCAAATCAAGCTGACGTGTCGGCAACCGATTAAGAATGCTCGTCTGGTTGTTGCTTTGTGCTCGCCAGTTCACGGTGTGATTTCTTCGATGTCAACGGTTTATCACGGTGTCAAATTTAGTCTTGATCCAAAGATTGATCCGGATGGAAAGACAGTCACGTTGAAGTTTGACGATATTAGACTGTTGATTGGCGCGTATCACTTTAACATTTCACTTTATGGTCCTGAGACGACGGCTTTTTTTCATCGGGTCAGCGGATGTGGAACTTTTCGAATCGTTGGACCGTCAGTCAACGCCAGTGGCCGCGGGATCAATGGCATGTTCAAGCTTGACCATCAATGGGACATGCGGTAGATCCAGGCTGGATGCGAGAACGTGTTTGTTAATGCATCGCACGCAAGTGTCAAGCAGCGCTCACATTTATCCAAAGCGACTTAGGCATTGGGAGGGCGAGGCGCCTCGCCCTCCCGAGCCTCTCTCCCGTGCATCCCACCCGAGTCACTTCAAAGCCAGCAATGGGTCGGCCCGATATTTATGCTCGCCGGAAACTGCTAACATAGGCTCGTTATTTCTGACTTAAACCAAGCACCTATGCCCGGCCCCGACATCCATTTTGTTCTCAGCGCACCACGGAGTGGATCGACGTGGCTATCCACTGCGCTTAATCAGCATCCGGAAGTCTTTGCCACCGAACACCGATTGTTCGGCCAGTTTTGTGAGCTCTGGAAAAACAACGACGGTTCGACGTCGCCCCGAATTACGTTTGACAGTTACGCGAAAGCTTTTTCTGTCCATTACTTTTACCAACAGTTGGGGATGGACGAGAGTCAGTTCATTGACGGTTTTCAAAAATCTTTCGTCAACTACATCGTTAATTTTGCCAAGCGGAAATCGGGCAAGCGAATCGTGATTGACAAAATCACACCGTATCCTGGAACAGCGACCTTTGTCGTTCAACAGATTCGAAAGCTGTTTCCAGATTCCAAAATCATACAACTGGTTCGGGATGGCCGCGATGTTCTTACCAGTGGAACGTACGATTGGTTGCTCAAAGACGCAGAGGGGACGGATCGATATCGATTTTATGTTCAAAGCGAGCCGGGGATGAAGCTGGATCGGTTTTTCGATGACATTGTGATTGAAAAGTGGGCCAATAACTGGCGCGAGACCATCGACGCGTTCGATCAATCCGGCGCCGATACCCAAGTCACCTACGAACGAATGAAAGAGAATCTTGCTGCCGAATTACAATCGATCCTGCGAACCATTGGCGCGAATGAAAAACAGGTAGCGACCGATGCTTCATTTGCGAAAATGAGTGGCCGAAAAGCAGGTGACGCGTCGGACCCGACTGCCAAGGCGCGTAAAGGAATCGTTGGTGATTGGAAAAATCACTTCACCAAAGCAGATGGCGAGCTCTTCGATTCGATTTGCGGATCGTGTTTGATTGACATGGGTTACGAGCCCAATCGTAATTGGATTTCGGAATTGCCGGAAGCCTTGGGGCTAACGACGAGTCGTTAGCCAACGGTCCGATAGCTTCTATTCAGATTCTTCGTGTTCCACGCTGCGGATGGTCGCCAGAAAATTCTTACAGCTTCCCATTCGCTTTTCCGGATCGATGTTCATGCATTTGTGGATCGCTGCGGCCAACTTCGGATTGAGATTGGGCCGATGTTCAAGAATACTGGTCGGTTCAAACGTATCGTGAGCCAATGCCGCCATGCCAGTCGTATCGGTTGAGCCCCACGGATGCTCAAACGTCAACAGGCGATAACACGTTACGCCAAACGCAAAGACATCAAGTCGTTCGTCGGTCGAGCGTCGCCGGACAATTTCTGGGGCCATGTACTGCGGTGTTCCCGTTCGGTTGCCTGGTTGTTTGTACGGACCTTCATTGGGAACCGTCAAACCAAAGTCAATCAGCTTGAGATTGTCGAGCGGGTCGTAACAAATAAAGTTTCGAGGGCAAACGTCGCGATGAATAAAGCCTGCAGTGTGGACCGCATGAACGGCTTCGGCCATTTGACGAATCAGATGCAGTCGGTGCGGCAAGAGTTTTGCATCTTTGGCTCGAATTGCGATGTCCAAACCGGGACCGCGAATGTACTCCATCAGGATGTATTCCTGGCCCGCCGTCGTCATGCCGTACTCATAAGTCTCGACGATCAGCGGATGCTTCATCTGTAAAGCGATCTCACCTTCGTGAGGTTTGTTAAGTCCTTTGAATCGGGCATTGAAGTAAGCCGTTTTTTCTTCGTCAAGAAACTTGATACCGAAAAATTTCCCGGTACCAATTTCTTTGGCAACATGGAATTTCGACATAGTACCGGTAAACGCATGGCGATCTAACTGGAATCGCGATGATACGTCCAGCCGAGCAGGCTTTCCGTCTTTGCCGAAGATTTTTTCAAAAAGGCTCATGTTCGATTCTTATGGGTTCGGCATTGCGAGCAAGCCGTCGTTGTTGGTTGGGATCGCGAAAAACTGGCTCGAAGGGTTCGCCGATGAATGGGGCAATTAAGCGATCGATTACTTAAGTATAGCGAAAGGTCTCTCAGCGTCCAAAATCAGATTCCATTGAGCGGAGGAAATCGATCCAGATGCCTTGATAAAGAGTTGGTTATTAAGCCTCCAAAGCGGCCAATTCGAAATATACCGTTCGAAATAAAAGTTGAAACGGAGGGCAAGTCGGAAGGAGTCAGTATCGCGATGTGGCTTCGTCCAGACCACCTCACTCACTGAATTTTGATTCTCTTGTCAACAGACGCTACAGTGATTTCGCGTCCGACTTACTTGCCGCAATAGTCAACCGTTCGCGCAATTTCAGATTTTAGTTTTTCGCGAGAGACAATCCGGTCAATGAAACCATGCTTCAAAAGGAACTCGCTGGTTTGAAAGCCTTCCGGCAATTCGACACCGATGGTCGCTTTGACAGTTCGTGGACCGGCAAACCCGATCAGCGCTTTGGGCTCTGCGAACACGACATCGCCCAGCGAAGCGAAACTTGCGGCGACTCCACCCATCGTCGGATTAGTCAAGACGGAAATGAATAGCCCGCCGGCTTTGTCAAATCGTGCCAACGCAGCAGAGACTTTCGCCATTTGCATTAAGGATAAAATTCCCTCGTGCATTCGGGCTCCACCTCCCGAACCGCTGATAATAATCAGCGGTAGTGATTCTTCTGTGGCGCGCTCAATCAACCTCGTTAATCGCTCCCCAACAACTGAGCCCATGGACCCCATGATGAATTGTGAGTCGGTGATTCCAATCGCCACGCGACGAGCCCGAATCATGCCGGTGCCCGTGATGGCCGCGTCCGAGAGACCGGTCTTCTTTTGTTCTTCTTTAAGACGGTCGACGTAAGCCCGGCTGTCCGTGAATGTTAGCGGATCACCTGACAGTAAACTTCCGTCCCATTCTTCGAACGTGCCGTCATCAAGAACTTGCGCGATCCGCATTTTTGCCGGAACGTACATGTGATAGCCGCAATCCGGACAGACGCGTTGGCGCTTTTCTGCATCTTTGTTGAAGACAGCAGCTTTGCAGTCGGGGCACTGGATCCATGTGCCTTCTGGAATTGATCTTTTTCGAGCAGTCACGTTGGTTTGTGGTGCGATAGCCATTTCAGGTGTTACTGATGTTTGTTTCGTCGTGGAGCAAGTACCCATTGTCGCATACGTAGTGGGATTTGTTCAACTGTGGATTTCGGGCTTTTCGAATGTTGAGCGGGCAAAATGGAGC
>CAZPBE010000028.1:10113-37348 GCA_964584615.1 uncultured Pirellulaceae bacterium
ATTTGTTCAACTGTGGATTTCGGGCTTTTCGAATGTTGAGCGGGCAAAATGGAGCCCGAATCGCTACAACCCACCTCTGAGGGTTGGCCGGAAAGCACGCTTTTAACACCGAAGTTGCATCAGCGGGTAGTTTCGGATGTAAGCCCTGAGAAACTGTAAACATTGAATCTCCAAGCCCCGATAGGGCGGCCCAATGCCACCTACTTGAAATTCTAGCTAAAATTCAAATTGAAACTTCTAAAGTAAGTGCCATTGGGCGACAGGGAAATCTAGAAAGCTGAATAGCAAAAAGACACAGATACCGCCCCGCAGTTTGTAGCGATGCCTAACTAGGTATCCGTCGTCTCGGCCGAATCTTTGACGGTCGCTTCATCGTCCCACTTATCTGAAGTGTGAGCCTGTGGATTGACGCAATCTATCTTCAAACCATCTCGGGACGGATCGAGACGATAGATTTTGTCCGCGTACTTTTCGAAAAGACGTTCGTCATGATGAGAGATCATGATGACTTGAAAGTCCAACTCCTTGGCCGATTGATGAACAATGTTGACCAAGTGCGGAACAAGCTCCGGTCGCAACCAACAATCCTGCTCATCAAGCACAAGAAAACGACGATGGTCGGTGCTGCTCAGTTCGGCTAACGCGAAAATTCTTAAGCCAACACTCAGCACATTTTGGACCGAGCCCCCCTGCCCTCGCTGAATGTCTTCGCTATTACCGTCGCGCTCAACATGAAACTGAACATTCGCCGAGCCACGTTTGAAACTGGTCTCCGTTTTGAATTCGATCGGTTGCCCTAAAACTTCCTGCAGTGCCGTGGTCAGATTTTTCTCCAGCGTTCGCAGGACTTTCTCAAACAAGCTTTCGCTTAACGTTTCCAGTGCCGATGAAATGTCGTCTGCGATCGCCAGGAATTCGTCAAGCGATTTGGTTTGCTTGGCCAATCGCTTAAGCGTCTTGGCAAAGTCGTCACGCTTCCAGGCCAATTGGTCGATTTCGGCCTTTAGTTTTTGTGGTGAGCGCAAAGAGGCGGTTCCATCCGGACTAGGTTGTGTGGAGTCGTCTGGCGATAACGCGACGTTCAAATTGTCTTGCTGTGAACTCATTGACGTTCCGGTTTTTCCTGCTCAGCGTTAAACATCGATTTCGTTTTTGGCGAATTCAGTTTTCACCGATTCCAATTCGGATTCAATCTTGTCGAGATCCTTTTGATATTGGGAACGTTTCTGCTCATTCTCTTTTTTCATCGTTTCGAGTTTTTTACAAAGCGCGTCAACGTCGTCAGTGCCAAAATTCTTTTTGGCCTGTTCTTTCAATTGCAGCAACCGTTTTTGTAGCTCGGCTTGTCGCGTTTGCACCGTGATCTTCTCATCACGAAACTTCGAGTAACGTTTTTGCAGTTGTTCGATTGTTTGTCGTTCAGGCATCGATAGTTGCCTCCTTGTTGGTCACTTCTTCCGCCAAGCCACGAATGTGTTTCGCGACAACGGGTGAAAATTGGTCGAGGTTCTGGTTCAAAAATTCATGCAGTCCGGCACCGCTCTGCGTTCGACGTTCCATCAATTCACGAAGCCCCGTTACGAATCCGGAACCGTTGACTTCATCGGCTGCCGATTCAATGGCCTCGTGAAAGACTTCTTCGAACGGTTGGTGAGGAATGATGACTTGGTCGATTTTGTAACCGGCTTTGTTGAAAGTAATTTCCATCGCGCGGGGAACGTGGTTCTTGTTGGCTTCGCTTCGAGAGCGTCTCGAAATATTGCCCGGATTCATCCATAGCGTGTTTCCGGCTGCGATCGAGTCGAGGCGGCGATGAATGTGTCCGTTGATCAACAAGTCAACGTTTTTGATTTCAAACGGTTTGAATCGACCGCTTTCATATCCCGCGAAATCAATGTCGTGATGCGTGAGCCACAAGACCGTTGGCGGTTCATCAAACAGAGTTTTTGCCGCAACCGAGTCGAGGGCAAACTCATTGGGGATCGGTTGACGATACGATGAACCACCAACGACGACTCGGTAGCCGCCACACTCACCGGCCCAAACATCTTCCGCGCCGATGAGCCGAAAGCATCCGGCTTTAATCAGGATCGAAAGCGAATCGTTTTGGTTGAGCTCAGGGTCAGCGCAATCGTGATTGCCATAGATTCCGATCGCTGGGTAAGCCAACAGCATTTCAACCAACTCGCCGATCAACCAAGTCGGATTGTCGCGAGGCTTGTCGAATAGGTCGCCCAAAAAAGTCGGCAACAGTTTCCGGTCGCGCGCATGATCAAGGCACCACCGAATCTTTTTAAGAATAACGTTCGGGAAGTCGTCTTTGCGAAACCCGGGCTGTCGTCCTTCAATGTGGGGATCACCAATGACCAGCAGGCCACGATAGTCGTCGCGGAATCCAGGAGAGTTAACCATGGGCGTGGCCTCCTGTTCCGCTGGCGGCACCGAGCAGGATTTGTTCCGCATCGACTTCGCCACCGCAGGTAGGACAAGCAGGATTGGCTTTTGCCCAAACGGCAATTTCTTCCTGGATCGATTGCAAGGTCGTGTCGGTTTTCGTCGCAAGTTCCTGCGCCTGGTTCAAATCGGATTGAACTCCTTTCGCTTCAATCAACAGCTGCTCAAGCTTGACAATGTCTTCGTCGTTAACCGGTGGCTCGCACAAATTTTGAAGTCGATCTTGTGACCGTCGCAACTGTTCATGCAGCGAATTGGACTGGCGGAGTTCGACGATCGTCTCACGAATCGGTTCGATTGGCTCAATGGTTGGGGGTTCGTTCAATTGCGAGAGTGCTTTTTCCAGCTCTTCGGTCTGATTGAAGTCGAGCTGGGTTTCTTTTATCCCATCAATCAATTGTTCCAGTGGTTTAGTTTCAACAAACTCAGGAGGATCAGAAATCAAGTCGAGGGCTTTTTGCATCCCTGCGAGCTGTAGCGATTCAAGCGTTTGTTCTTCGATGGCACGGATGTTGATCTGCAGCTCATCAATGGTGGCCGATTCATTGGACAAGTCGCAAAACTGTGTCTCGCATTTTTGGATTGCTTCTTGTAGTCCGCGAATCGGCTCAAGGTTTTCGATGGCCGTTTCGATCTGCGACGATTGAGTCGTCAACCGACTTCTTTCGGAACGTGAATTTCGAATCCGGTTCTTGTGGACTGCTTGCATTTCAACCAAGCGGCTGGCGTCAGACGAGGAGGCGAAAAACTGAGCCGCCGTTTTGCCAGGATCGTTAAGCAAAAAGACAGGATTTTTTTGCTCGCCAAAATGCACGTCGAGTTGCTCGTTGCCCGATTCGACGCGCGGCAATCTCAGGGCGCGAGACAGCTCTTCCGGAACTCCACCTTTGAGTCGGTCAAACTCTTTTCCATCGATCACGTATTTCGGCGAGCCACTTTTTTTGCGGCTCCACTCGATACGATGCCCGTCATCAGTCTCGACGATAATCTGGCATTCTTTCTCGCCATGTCTCAGGACATAGGTCGAGTTGAGATTGTGGCAGAGAATCTGCAAAGCGGTAATGATGGCACTTTTGCCACAGTTGTTTGGGCCAATCAATACCGTCAACCCAGCCGACGGTTCAATGACCGTGTGCTTGTGCGACATGAAGTTGATTAACTCAATCCGTTTGATCACCGGAAGCGTCCCGTCGTTCGGTATGGTTGGACCGAAATGACTAATTCGATCCGCTATCCTTAAGTGTTCGCAATCGAAGTGACACATCTGGTCACTCCGGCGAATAAAAAGCCCTTTTGAACAAAAGCTCTTTTGAAAGCCCGTTTGCTGCAAAAAACCGGCTATTTGATTATTCCCGATTGGTCATGCGATGGGAAGGGTCGTCGCAGCGATGGCTGGCTGGAATAAGTGGCAACGAATCCTCGATTCGGTATTTTCAGCAAGCGCTACACAACTGCATTGTTCTTCAGTGATTCCAACGAAACGAATTCAATCGTTGACATGTGAGTTGCTTCCAACACAACCTTGGGCGCCATCCCAGCTTCGAGGGCATCTCTCCATCTTGTGACACACAAACACCATCGGTCGCCGGGAACCAAGCCGGGAAACTGATATTCGGGAACAGGCGTACTCAAATCGTTGCCGGCTCCTTTGCTGAATTCCAGGAATTCTTCTGTCATCTCGGCGCAGACCAAATGCAGGCCAAGATCATCCAATCCTGTACGACACAGACCATCTCGGAAGTAACCTGTCATCGGATTGGTGCAGCAAGATTGCAAATCGGTTCCCAGTACATTCTTGGCCATGGATGTCTCGTCGTGATGTCTTTGAAGTAGAGTTGTGAAAACTCGCATTGCATTGCACTCTTTCCTGATTCAAAAGGTATACTGAAAATCGCCCCGACAACAGTGCAGGCGTTTTTAGTTTCCGTGGATCTGAGAGCAATCGGTTGAGTATTGAACGAATCGACATCGCGATCTGCACTTGGAACCGAGCGGACTTGTTGGAGCAGACGTTGAAAAGCCTCCAGCGGTTAGTGGTGCCTTACGACTGTCAGCTACGGGCTGTTCTAGTAGACAATCATTCGACCGATCGAACGTCGGAAGTCTTAAACGAATTTGCAAACGGAAAATTCACAAAACGCCATTCCGTCTTGCTGCTTAGCGAAACGCAACAGGGCCACACGTTTGCTCGAAACAAGGCCGTTGAAAATCTCGATAGCGATCTTGTCATTTGGACTGACGACGATGTAATCGTTGATGCGTTCCTGGTTCAACACTATGTGAATTTTGCCAACGGATACTCGGCAGCTTCCTTTTTCGGCGGCAAGATCCTTCCCAAGTTCGATTCAAAACCGCCGGCTTGGGTGAATAAAAATTGGGAAGTCTTAAAAGGCTGTTTCGCGGAGCGTGACCTTGGAGAGCAGTCGATCGAATTCAACGATTCTGTTTTGCCATACGGTGCAAATTTTGCTGTGCGGACTGCGGTTCAACAAGCAAATCCGTTTAACACCGAGTTGGGGCGGCGCGGTGAAAGCGTATTGGGCGAAGACGAATTGGAAATGATGAAGCGGCTGTTGAGTCAGGGCTTGTCAGGTCGCTGGGTGCCGGAGGCGAAAATCCAGCATGTGATCGAGCCAAGCCGCGTTAGCGAAAGCTACGTGCGAGATTACTTTGTCGGACAGGGAAAGGCGTTGGTTGCCAAAGGAAACGCTTGGGGAGACAACGCCGGGAAACTGAAGCTTCAATCGATCCATCAATATTGGGTTTACCAATTCAAAAAATTCTTCTCGCGATCAAAGTCAAAAGCTTGGTTGTCACATTTGATTCGAAGCGGATTAGCGAAAGGGCAAAGTGAAGCGCTTCGCGCGACGGAGATGGCGGAACAGAAGACTGCGGAACGGATTGGCGATGGATGATTGGTATTCGATTGGCGGATTCAATGACCCGATGAGTAGCCTGTCTCACTTGGTTGGGACGGTCATCTTTTTTGTGTTTTCGATTTTCCTGTTGCGATCTGCCTGGCACACCCGTTCCACCTTTTGGTTCTGCTTTCAGTTTGCCGTCGCGACATTGTTCATGCTGTCGATGAGTTTTGTTTTTCACATGATGGCCGTTGGCGGGACGGCTCGCGATGTAATGTTGCGATTGGATGTCGCATCGATCTTTGTATTGATTGCCAGTACGTTCACAGTCATTCATGGCATCTTGTTTGTCGGTCGTAAACGTTGGTTGATCCCGGCAATTCTGTGGCTGATCGTGATTGCCGGAGTGACGTTGCGAACCATTTTCTTTCACAGCATTCCTGCAATTCTTGGCGATGGAATTTTTCTGCTGATGGGCTGGCTGGGCGCGTGGTCGTCTTACTTGCTGTGGAAGAAGTATGGTTGGGCTGGCGTGCGACCGGTCATTGCCGGCGGGCTGTTCTATACAGTCGGTGCGTTGATCAACGGATTCGGCTGGCCGGTATTTATTCCCAAAGTCTGGGGGCCGCACGAGACGTTTCACTTTCTGGTGCTGTTTGGATTGGGGACGCATTGGGCGTTTGTTTGGTCGATCGCCGATGCGAGTTTTCAGCGAAAGAATCCAGAGTCTTGAATCCGGATTCGAGGTTGGCGTTTTGCGATGGCTGAAGGGCGATAGGCCGCTCAACGTAAGCGCGTGAATTTCAATCGATGTTGAATTGTCAAACGCGACCTAAAGTTGCCCGTTTCGCCTGCAATTCGTCGCCCTGCCCGTGTTTTTCCCGACAAAACATGTATTTAGCGGCTTGCTTCAATAAAAAGGGTGAATTTTCCAAAGATCACCCAACAGCCAGCGAAGAACATCTTATCAGTGCCATCAAGCACGCAGAAAAAGGGCCCCAATCGTCGGACCCCACCAGCAAGAAAAACAACGACACATTTTCCATATTGGAGGAACACAATGTTTAAAAAATTAACCCTTGGTGTTTTGGGGGTCGCAATTCTCGGCGGATTGCTTTTCGGCAGTAACCTAATCCCGTACGCCAGCACAGCTTATGAGAAAGTCTCCGACGCAGCTCAGGGCCAAGTTCCGATCGCTTTCCAAATCGATTCGGCGAAAGCTCAGTTGAAGAACATCGATCCGGAAATCAAGAACATGATTCACCAGATCGCTAAGGAGACGGTGGAAGTCAAAAAACTTGAGGCCGACATCGTGCGTCAAAACGAAAGCCTCGATAAGAGCAGAGACCAAATGTTGACACTCCGCGGTCATCTGGAGTCGGGTGACAAGTTCTACGTCGGCACAAACTCGAAAGCTTATTCGAATGAGCGAGTAACGACAGACTTGCGTCAGCGTTTCGCAATTCACAAAACGGCAGAAGCCACAATCGCGAAAGACGAGAAAGTTCTTGACCTTCGCAAACAAGCCTTGAGCAGCGCTTTCCAAAAACTGGAAGAGGCTCAATCACAAAAGCGTGAGTTGGCGATCCAGATCGAGCACTTGACGGCTCAGCATCGCATGAACGAAGTGGTCAAAACGGCCAGTAAGCTTGACGATATGGACGACAGCCAACTGGCTCGAACTCGTGGAATGATCGAAGACATCGCTGCTCAACTGGCGACCGAAGAAGAAATGCTGAACATGGCACCAACTTTCTTTGGACAGATTCCAGTCGATGCAGATTCAATCGAAACTGACTCAGACATTCTTGAGGAGATGGATGCTTACTTCGATTCGCAGGAATCGGATAGCGAAATGATCGATGTTCAAGACGACGAATTCGTCAGCATCGAGTAAGAGAACCAGTGAGTGACGAGGGTTCCAAGGCCACGGCTAACCGCCGTGGCCTTTTTTCGTTTAGAATGTCCGTCCAAACCTGAATCTTGATTTCCAAAACTAAAATATCTTGAAATACCCATTCGTATTTTCGATTCTCTACGCATTGTTCATCGTTTGGACGGGACTGCTGCGTAGCATTGAAGCGCAAACGTTTAAGCCAAATGCGTTTTATTTTTGCCTCGCCACGGCGTTGATTGCGATTGTCGGGGCGTTCTTGTTTCGGGCCGGGAAAAAGTGGCCGGCCGTCATCACCATCCTGGTTGCAACGTTGACGGTATTGGTCTTTTATGTGAACTGCTTCATCACTCAGCCCGAACAGGATGCAACGGTCCGAGTCGCGTTGGCGATTGTCGCTTCGATCGGAGAGTTGTGTGTTGTAGCGTCAGCGATTTTTGGTCGAGCACCTCGGGAGGATGAGGCTTCCGCCGAACCGGTGCGCCAAGCTCGCTAACCATTTGTCGATCGTCCGCCATGCCTGCGTACGTTCGATGCCGTGGATCAGGCGTTTTCCAATTGTTGAACGGGCCTTCGGTTGGCAAAGTCAATGGAATCGAATAGACACGCCCCAACAGGGCTCGCCCTGCTGACAGATCCCTTGGCCTTTCGCGATCGTGCCTGTTACCGATTCGCAAGACATTGTTTAGACTGTCGGCTTCATTTCAACTTTCAACAATCATACATGCAGGATCCATGACACGCGAGGAACCAATAACCGAACCGGTTGAGTTGGCCGAGGCAAAACCGGAATCGAAGAAAGTCGGAACCGGATCGCTGCTGGTGATCTTCCTGACCGTCTTCATTGATTTGTTGGGTTTTGGGATCGTGCTTCCGTTGCTGCCGATCTATGCGACTCAATTTTCTACCGACGAAGCGGGTTGGACGATTGGCTTGTTGATGGCCAGCTTCTCAATCATGCAATTTTTGTTCGCGCCCTTTTGGGGGTCGCTTTCAGATCGAGTCGGCCGTCGTCCGGTGATCATCGTGGGCTTGGCCGGTAGCACCCTGTTTTATTTTCTGTTCGGCATTGCCGCGATGTACAAAAGTTTGACCGGTCTGTTTTTAACCCGAATCGGCGCGGGGATTGCTTGTGCGACCATCTCGACTGCTCAGGCTTACATCGCCGACACAACGTCGAACGAAGATCGTTCGCGCGGCATGGCGCTGATCGGTGTGGCGTTTGGGTTGGGGTTTACGCTGGGCCCGTTGTTTGCGCTGTTTGCGGTGAACAATGGCGGCGGCGACCCGGGAGTCGGTCCAGGCTTTGTTGCGTCAGCTTTGTCGGCAGTCGCGTTGGCTTTGGCGGTCGTGATCTTGCCAGAATCGAAAACGGCTGAGACCACAAACAAAGCCAAGAAATGGTGGGACGGCAACGCCTGGAAAACGGCGATGAGTTCCAAAGCGATTGTGTTCCTGCTGATCGGATTCTTTGTTTGCATTTTTGCGTTCGCCAACTTTGAAACAACTTTATCGTTGTTGATCAATGGCGAAAACGATCGGTTTGAAAATTCTCCGTTTGCGTTTTCTTACTCGCAAGTTTGCGGAACGTTCGCAGCGATCGGATTGATGGTGGCGATTGTCCAAGGCGGAATCGTTCGGCAGTTGTCCAAACGAATTTCGGAAGAAAAACTGGCGATCGCCGGCGCGATCATAGAAGTCTTCGGGTTTTACTTTTTGTGTGTCGCTGTCGACAAAGGGTCGGTCAACTTCCTGTTTGGTGCTTTGGCCATCATTGTTGCCGGTTATAGCTGCCTGCAACCCAGTTTGTATTCGTTGCTTTCAAGGTGGTCAGATCCGCGCGAGCAAGGAAAAGTCCTGGGGGTTGGGCAAAGCGTTAGTGCACTGGCTCGCATTTTCGGATCGGGCTTGGGAATTCCGATGTTGAAGGCATTTCTTATTTTGCCTTACCTGTTGGGGTCAGTTCTAATGTTTGTTGTTGCCGGATTCATTTTCTGGGCTTGTCGAAGCGGGCGAGATTTCGAAGTCGAATCGAGTAAGCTTGTCGAGCCATCAAGTTCTGAGACTTGAGATGCGCGGCTTCCGATGTCCAATTCATCAACGCATCCCCATTCATTCAGCTCATCCCGATTCGAAACAATGATCAAAAAACTGCTCTCGATTTTATGCTTTGTCGGCACACTCACTTTGATTTCTTCTGTCTCTGAAATTCCTTGTGTTTCTTGTACCGTTGCGCAAGACCGAGTTACCGGTCGGGATTTTGCGACCCGGAGCGAAGTCATTGCAAAGAACGGAATGGCTGCGACCAGCCAACCGCTCGCCACGCAAGTTGCGCTCGATATATTGAAATCAGGCGGCAGCGCTGTTGACGCGGCGATTGCAGCCAATGCAACACTGGGATTGATGGAGCCCACGGGCAACGGTATCGGTGGGGACTTGTTTGCCATCGTTTGGATCGAAGCCGATCAAAAGTTGTACGGGCTGAACGCGAGCGGACGTTCGCCAAAAAGTTTGACGCTCGAAATCCTGAAGGAGAAAATTGGCGATCGCGAAACGATTCCAGCGCTGGGGCCGCTGCCTGTTTCCGTCCCCGGTTGCGTGGATGGCTGGTTTGAGTTGCACAAAAAATTTGGCAAACTACCGATGGAAAAGAATCTCGCCCCGGCGATTGCCTATGCCAAAGAGGGTTTCCCGGTTTCGGAACTGATCGCTTATTATTGGGGTCGAAGCAAATCGTTGGGGCGTTACCCGGGCTTCAAAGAAACATTTTTGCCCAACGGAAAAGCTCCAGCCAAAGGCGAGATGTTCCGCAACCCGATGTTAGCCTCGACGTTGGAGAAGATTGCTGCCGATGGACGCGACGCATTCTATAAGGGCGATATCGCCAAGACGATTGATGCGTTTATGAAAGAGCATGAAGGCTATCTTTCGTATGACGATCTCGCCTCACACACCAGCGAGTGGGTCGAACCAGTGGGTGTTGACTATCGAGGGTACAAGCTTTGGGAACTTCCGCCGAACGGGCAAGGGATTGCTGCGCTGCAAATGTTGACGATCCTCAAAGGCTATGACTTCGAAAAAATTCCATTCGGAAGCCCGGACCACATTCATTATTTTGTTGAAGCAAAAAAGTTAGCGTTCGAAGACCGGGCGCGGCTGTACGCCGACATGGATTTCTTTAAATCGCCGGTCGAAAAAATGATCTCTGACGAGTACGGCAATGAGCGACGAGAGTTGATCAAGCCAGATCGAGCGGCCAGGCGGTACGACGCGGGAATCAATCATGGAGATACGATTTATCTGACAGTCGCCGACAAAGACCGCAACATGATCTCGTTGATACAAAGTAATTATCGTGGAATGGGATCGGGGATGTGTCCTGATGGATTAGGATTCTGTTTGCAGGACCGAGGCGAGCTTTTTGATTTGACTCCGGGCCGGCCGAACACATACGAACCGAACAAACGACCTTTCCACACGATCATTCCTGCTTTCGTAACCAAAGATGGAAAGCCGTTTCTTAGTTTTGGTGTGATGGGTGGAGCGACGCAGCCTCAGGGGCATGTTCAAATCATGATGAATGTGATTGACTTCGGAATGAACTTTCAGGAAGCCGGAGATGCGCCAAGAATACTGCACAGCGGTTCTTCTCAGCCAACGGGAGAAAAAATGATCGATGGTGGCGAGCTGACGCTGGAAACGGGTTTTGAATATGAAACAATTCGCGTGTTGCTCAAGCGGCGCCACAAGATCGGCTACAACGTTGGCTCGTACGGCGGCTATCAGGGGATTGGATACGATGCCGACAACGATGTTTATTTAGGGGCTTCGGAGTCTCGTAAAGACGGACAAGCGGCCGGGTATTGAGGATTTTGCTTTTGCTCATCGCTTCAGTGGATTGGACTTAACTTCAATGTTCAAAAGACGTTGTTAGTGATTCGATTCGAGTAATGTCGGTCAAAATGCGACATGCGTCCGAGATTTAACCATCGATAGCGCCCAAACGGCGACTTGAGTTGATAAAAATGATTCCCAAAAATTGAATCCCCAACTCTGAACCGTTATTCTATTTGTTTGCTGTACCGGGCAGCTGCCCCTGTTCGAATGGGAACAACGCATGATAAAATTCCGTTGTTACATTTTTTATTAGGTCCTCCCTTGAATTCTCCTTTGCCGCCGGATTCTCCCACTTCGGGTAGTCCTATGAAAATTGACCTTGCAGTCGTAGCGCGTGACTTGAAGCTTCCACCAGAACAAGTGGAACGCACGCTCAGTCTGTTGGACGATGGAAATACAATTCCCTTCATCACTCGTTTCCGAAAAGACGAAACGGGGGGAATGAACGAAGAGCAAATCCTGTCCGTCAAGCAACGTGCAGCTTCACTTCGGGCTTTGATGGAACGAAAAGCTTTCGTCGCCAAATCAATCGACTCGCAAAGCAAGCTTACTGACGATTTAAAATCGAAGATCGATAGCGCTACGACGAGCCGGCAAGTCGAAGATCTTTATCTGCCGTTCAAGCCGAAAAAGAAATCTCGCGCGGCGTCGGCGAAACAGCAGGGGCTGGGTCCGCTTGCCCAGGACATTCTCGAAGGAACCGCGCCGGAGGTTGACTTTCCCACGCGAGCGACAGAATACATTCGCGTCGACAAAGGTTTGAAATCGGTTGACGATGTGATCAAGGGTGTTGGCGACCTGTTGGCTGAAAAGTTCAGTGAGAACGTCCAGCTGCGAAACGATTTGCGAGCTTTGTTGTGGGAGTCGGGAAAGCTTGTCGCTCAGACAACGGCTAAGCCAAAGGAACCTGCGAACGAAAAGAAACCGCAACCGAATGCTTCGCCTGACGCCGAAAAGAAGAAAAAGCCTGTTGCGGATGCAACGACCAAGGACGCGAAAGCTGAAGCAAATTCGCCTGTTGCTGAGTCAGCTGCAGCAGTTGAAAAACCGGCTGAGCAACCAGTTGCGTCTAACGTAGAGAAAACCGAAAGCACTCCGGCTGCTGCAGAGCCTGCCGAAGCGGTTGAGGCCAAGGAAGCGGTTGAGGCCAAGGAAGCGGTTGAGACCAAAGAGACCAAGGCCGATGCGACAACCGACGCATCAGAATCAGCCGAGCCCGCTACCGTTGAAGCAACGTCTGCCGAAACCATAAAGCCAGAAACTCCCAAAACGGAAACGCCTAGCGCGGAAACGCCGTCGACAGCGGACACCGCTGAGAAAGTTCAGGTTTCTCTGCCGGCTGATACGACAGGGAAAGAGGGTGAGAAAAAGCCTCTGACCGCTGAGCCTGTTGCGAAAACTGACGAACCCAAAAAGAAGAAAAAGAAAAAGAAGAAGAAAAAGAAAGTTGATGATCCGTTCAAGGACTATCACAACTTCAAGCAGCCAATCAAGAAGTTTCCACATCATCGGACGTTGGCCATTAACCGCGGAGAGCGAGCGGGAAAACTTAAAGTCAAAATCGAGTGTGACGACCCGAAGTTGCAAGAACTGGTTTACAAAACGCTTGTTCCCGATGAGCACCCCTTCAAAGACTATTTGCAGACGTGTGCCAACGATGCACTTTCGCGGTTGATCTTGCCCAGTCTCGAACGCGAGATTCGTCGTGAAATCACCGAGGCCGCTGAGAAGCATGCGGTTGAAGTCTTCGCCAGCAATCTCAAGAACCTATTGTTGCAACCACCGATGAGAAATCGTCGTGTGCTTTCGATCGATCCAGGTTTCAAGCGTGGTTGCTCCGTTGCCGTGCTCGATCCGCACGGGAACTTTGTTAAGTCGGAACATGTGTTTGTTGTCGGCAATCCGACGCGGCGAGAGGATAGCAAAACGAAGATCGCGAATCTTGTTCGAGAAGAAAATATTGACTTGATTGCGATTGGAAATGGAGCGGCCAGTCGCGAAACCGAGCAGCTGGTTTCTGATTGCATCGCCGAGCATCTCAAAGAGACCGACGTCCATTATGTGATGGTCAATGAAGCTGGCGCAAGCATATATTCCACAAGTGAAATCGGCCGGGAAGAATTGCCCGAGCTGACTCCCGCAGTGCGAAGTGCGGTTTCGATTGGCCGTCGCCTGCAAGATCCGCTTTCCGAATTGGTCAAAATTGCACCGGCCAATATCGGTGTTGGGATGTATCAGCATGACGTCAAAGCGAAACACTTGAGTGAATCGTTGGACGAAGTCGTTGAATTTTGCGTTAACCGTGTTGGTGTCAATGTAAACACGGCCAGCCCATCTTTGTTGCGTTACGTCAGCGGGCTTAACGCCTTGACGGCACGACGTGTGTTTGAGCATCGCCAATCGATTGGTGGATTCAAGAGCCGTCAACAGCTCAAAGAGGTTAGCGGGTTTGGCGATGCCACTTTCGTTCAGGCTGCTGGATTCATGCGAATCCGGGGCGGAGAAAATCCACTGGACTCAACGCCTATCCATCCGGAAAGCTATTCGGTCGCTGAGCTGATTGTCGAAAAAGTTTCCGCCAATACGGCCGAGCTGTTTCCGTGTGAACCGCAGGTGATCGCACCGGCGAAGCCAGTTCCACCGGAGCCGGACGAAGCTCCTGCTGCCGACGCAAAACCTGCTGAGGAGAAAGTGGAAGATGCGAAGGTTGAATCGGTAAGCCCGCAACCTACCTCCGAGAAAGTGTCGCCCGTTGAAACGTCGACCGAATCAACTCCAGCCAAAGATGCATCCGTTCCCAACTCGGAGACTCCAGGGACTCCAGAGAATTCTGCCGAAGCTGTGCAAGCGGAACCTGCGGCGACTGATTCTGCGGCGACAGTCCCCGCATCGTCGCCTGAACCTGCTGCGGCAAAAGAAACGCCGGCGCCCAAAACCCGAGCACCGGTCAAATCGGCGCCGTTTCGCTTGCCACCGGAAGTCGTTGCCCGGCGAAAAGAGATTCTGGAGCAGATTTCCAAGATCGAAATCGAAAACTTGGAAAAGGAAACTTCGGTTGGCCGCATGCTGCTCACCGATATCTTGCGAACCTTCAAGCGACCGCAGTGGGATCCGCGAGATAAAACCCGCAAGCCAATCTTCCGACGTGGAATGCTCAATACCGATGATTTAACGCAGGGTATGGAACTCGACGCTCAAGTTGTCAACGTAGTGGACTTTGGTGTTTTCGTTGACATTGGAGTTGGTGAAAGTTGTCTTGTGCACGTCAGTCAACTTTCGAATCGATTCATTACCGACCCGAACGAGTTGTTTTCGGTTGGCGATGTCATCAAAGTCTGGGTGTCGGAAATCGATACTTCCCGTCGCCGGGTCAAATTGACAGCCGTGAAACCTGGAAGTGAACGCCGTCGCGGATCGCGACCGAGACGTTCAGATTCCGACAAACAAGCCGGTGGTGGTCACCGGAAGAGTGGCGATCGGTCGAGAAAGTCGGGGGGTCGCAATGACAGGTCACACGCACGAAGCTCTGATCGTCGATACAAGGCAAAACAAAAGCCACGAAAGGCTGCCCCAGCCAAGCCGATCACCGATGAAATGCTTAAAGGTGACAAGCCGATGACTTCTTTCTCGGATTTGATTCAATTCATGGACAAATCGAAGAAAGAAAAGTAGCGAACTTTTTTGGGGACGATGCTTCCTGTCTCCATCGGATGCTGGCAACAGTCGCCATGGATTTGCAACTGCAGCCATCACGACTTGACGGAAAGTTGGTTTTGCCCAGAATCACAAAGTGGTTTCCGTGCAAAAGAACGCGCGATTAAAAGAACGCGCAATTAAAACGAAACCAATTCTGACGACGAAAACGAACAGCAAATAGACCAATCACTTTGTGAATATCGAGCCGCGTTTATGGATTTTGATGACGAATTGGAAAAAGCGATCCAACGCGGACAACAGCGAAATGCCAAGCGACAAGAGGAAGAAAAAAAGGCAACGCTCAGCGCTGAAGAGCTCAAACGGCGACACAACGAGTATCGATTGTCGCTTTCTGATTACATCGAGACATCGCTCAAACGGCTTGCCGAACATTTTCCTGGCTTTGAGTTTGAAATCATTTACGGCAGCAAAGGCTGGGGCGGAGCCATTCATCGAAACGATTTGACAAAAGGTCCCGACGGTCGCTCAGGTTCGTTTTTCAGCCGTTTGGAAATTACGGTCAAAAGCCTCAACGAATTCAATGTCGTCAACATCGCCGGTAAAGGCACGATTGCCGATAAGGAAATGTTTAGCTGGAATCATTTCAAAGACATCGATGAAGCCGAGATGGAATTGTTTCAAAATACGATCAACAGTTGGATCGTGGATTTCGCCGAGCAATTTGCCGCTCGGTAGTCTGCCTTGTTGGGGCAGATGGTTTGCCGGGCAGACGTTTTTGTTGGGGCGGATTTGTTGGGGCGGATTTGTTGGGAGAGATTTACTGGGAGGGATTTGCCGGGAGAGATTTGCCGGGAGGGCGAGGCGGGCGAGGCTCCTGCCGAGCTAGCGGATCGCTCTTGCCCCCAATTGGTTTGGACAGAACATGAACCGGTTCCAAATCTATCTTTCACATTCGAATGCGCGTCGGTCACCGGTCAATCAAGCTCGCCCTTCGCGCGTCAAAGTTTACCTGACCGGAACGACCTTCATTGGTTTGGTAGACCTTAGCGACCGTACGGATTCTTCCCAAAGTATTGATTTAATCGACTCGATGAGAGCATTTGGATGACTCCCATTGGACTATGGTCCCATAGGACTAGATCGATGCGTTCGTGCTGTGCTGTCATTTTGTTTACCTCTTTACTGATGTTGGGCTGCGCGACGAGCTCCCCGTTGAATTCTCAATCCGGCGCAATAAATCAAGTCGGATCAACAATTCCGAACATCGCCCGTTCGTCCCGGGAAGCCGTTGAGACGGAGCCCGAGCGACTCCCGCTTGAGGTTGCTCAAGTTACATTTCTGCAGGATGCTGAAGACGAAGAGAATCCCAAACTCAACGTTGAAATCAGCGACGCCGAAAAGTCGGATAACCCAAAGCTAGACCAACTCGATACGGATTCTGACGACGAAGCCGCGACACGCGGCACAGTCGATTTCGGTGAGCAACTCACCTCGCAATTTCAATCGAGTCTGTCGCTTGAATCAATCGAATCGGCGGCGCTCAACGCCAACCCGGCGATCGCGGAGCTTACCGCCCAGCTCGAATCGCTGCGCGGAAAGCATACCCAGTCCGGACTTCCCCCCAATCCAATCGTCGGTGTTCGAGGCAACGATATTTTTGAAGAAAGCACACTTGGCCGGTACGGAGTCTTCTTTGGTCGTGAAGTCATTCGAGGCAACAAGCTTCAATATGCTCAATCTGTAGTTTGTGCCGAAATGCAAGTCCTTCAGCAACAGCTGACGACGATGCAAGTCCGTCTGCTAACCGACGTTCATCAGCGATACTATGACGTTCTCGTCGCGCAGGAGAAAGTTGTTCTTGCTGACAAACTGGTTGAAATTTCGGATAACGCCGTCGAAGTGTCGGAGCGATTGTTTGAAGCAGAAGAGGTTGCCAGAACGGCTGTTTTGCAAGCCAAGCTTGAACAGCAAAACGCGAAAGTCATTCAGCTCCGTGCTTCCAACGAACAGCTTGCCGCCCGACGGAAGCTTGCCGCACTGATTGGCGAACCTGACTTACCGGCGACTCACGTTTCAGGCAGTGCTCGCAAGATGATCGAACTGGATGACTTTGAGTTTTGGTACGACGAATTGGTGGCCAACAGCCCGGAAATCGCCGCCTTGTTTTCTGATGTCGAACGTGCGCGGCGCGAACTTGATCGCCAACGCGTCGAACCGATTGCGAATATGACTTGGCAGACGACGTTGGACTATGACACCGTTAGCGACAATATCATCGGTGGTTTTCAAGTTGGCTGGCAGATTCCGACTTTGAACAAGAATCAAGGCGCAATTTATGAAGCCCAATACAATGTCGTGGCCGCAGAACGTAAGGCCGAAAAGAAAGCGCTCGATTTGCGACAACGACTGGCTTTGGCCTACGAACTTTATCTTGATGCCAAGCTGCAAATCGACGCTTACGACGCTGAGATTATTCCCAGCGCGCAAGAAACGTTGGAGCTGTTCCTGGAAGGTTACAAGCAAGGTGAAACGGATGTCTTGCAATTGTTGACCGTCCAGCGAACCTACTTCCAGACGAACTTAGCCTATCTCGAAAGTTTGCGACAAATGTGGCGGCAAAGCGTCGAAGTACGCGGGATGCTGCTCAAAGGTAGTCTCAACTAACGTCCGTATTCATCGTAGGGAATGCTGCCAAAGTCCAAGCTGGACAGCTCAGCTACATACGATCGATCGACTGAACGATCATTCGTGGTCGTGAGATTCTTCTTTGAAATTCGCCGAATACGGTGTGTCGTCTACCACGCCAGAAATCGAGCCTTCGTATTCTTGCACGACCCCGAGTCCTTCCGATGTGCCGACGAAACGAGATGCCATCCCCTCTGCCTCCCCCTCAAGCGGACTTGCTGCAAGCGTTGTTGTCAAAGCAGGATCTTTGATTGTCAAAGAAATCTCCTTGGCGTCGATTGGTACGGGAGTCTTTTCGTCGTTCCCGAGAATGTAAACGGTGGCTTGTTGTTTTTCGTGATCGACGGTGAACTCAACATGGAACTTCCCGCCGCCCCAGTCACCAACGGTTCCGTCGTGAGGGCCGGCCCCGTGTGCGTGTCCTTCGACGCTATGGTCATGACCGTGATCATCGTGAGTTGTGCCATCGGCGTGAACGTGAGTCCCAGATTTTTTTTCGTCATTTTTGACAGTGGGTTGATCGCAACCAGATAAGAAACCGACGGTTACAACCAATAAAATGGCGAGTTTAAGTGATGATTTCATTTTCGGCTCCGATGATGTTTTCGGTCTATTGGTTGGCCGCGTAACGTCGAAAAATGTTCACGCGACGTGGTTGTTATGTGGGTTGTTAACTAGAGGGTATTTCAAAACCTGTAGTGGACTTCGCCAGAAGTCCCAGCTCGCTTTCAAAACAAAGGGAATTCTGGCGAATCCCACTACGATGATCGCACGATTTTAGGTTTTGAAATGTCCTCTAAATATCTTCTGCGTCATCCTGTTTGGCAATCTTCACAGCGTCTTTCCCGCTAAATTTCCAAAACAGTCCCGGATGAATCAAGAACTCACAAAAAGTGGATGTAAACAAACCGCCAAGGATGACAGTCGCTACAGGATACAGGATTTCGCGGCCGGGTTCTTTCCCGCCCAGCACCAATGGTATCAGCGCTATGCCAGCTGTAAGAGCCGTCATGAGCACTGGCGCAAGCCTTTCGAGGCTTCCTCGCAAAATGGTTTCTTTGGAAAACTCACATTCTTCTTCTCGAATTAGATGAATGTAGTGAGTTACCAACAGGATTCCGTTTCTTACAGCGATCCCGCCAAGTGAAATGAATCCGACGAGGCTCGCGACCGTCAACGTCTGTTGCGTGATGACCAGAGCCAGAACGCCGCCGATGAAAGCCGTAGGCAGTGCGTTCAAGATTTGCAGCACGATTCGCGTCGACGGCATCAGCACCATCAGCACAATGAACATGCCGACCAGTGACACAGCACTAAGGGCCAAGATTGACCGAGTCGCGCGTTGCTGGCTTTCGAACTGTCCAGAGAATTCAAGGAAGTAACCTTCGGGAAGCGTAAGTCCTTTTGCCAGCCGCGATTTGATTTCAGCTACCGAGCTGGATAAGTCGCGTCCTTGTGTGTTACACCGGATCACAATTCGTCGTCGCCCGTTCTCGCGCGCGACGAAGTTGGGTCCCATTCCGATTTCAACGTCCGCCAGTTCGCCCAGTTCCACCTGACCACGATCGTCAGGCAGGTCAATTCGAAGCCGCTCAAGATTGGCGTAGTCGGTTCGATATTCTTCTTCAAGCCGGACGAGCAGATCAAAATGACGTTGTCCGTCGAGGACTTGGGAGACAACTTCCCCTCGCAGCGCAGTTTGCAGAATGTTCGCGACGTAAGCCCGTGTCACGCCATGCAGCGCGAGATCCTCAGACCGCAAACGAATATGGAGCTCTTCCGTTTGGCGAATCGGTTCAATAATCGGCTCCGTTACGCCCTCCACACTCTCGATCGTTTTCTTTGCTCGATTGGCAAACCCTTGAAGCTTGTCCAAATCGTCGCCATAAATCTTGATTGCGATCTGGGCATAAACTCCCGACACCATGTGACTGATCAAGTGAGCCAGCGGCTGTTCGACTTCGATCGACACGCCCGGTACTTCTTCTTTTAGCTCTTCAAGAAGTTTGTTGATGACTTCATCTCGACGAATTTTTGCTTCCTGGTTCATGCTCAAAATGTATTCGGTTATGTTGACCGGCGACGCGTGCTCGTCCATTTCCGCACGGCCCGTTCGGCGAACGAAGTGCAAAATTTCGCCGTCAGGATTATCGATTCCTTTTTGTAATTCGCGAAACTTTGCATCGACGATCGAAGAGACTTCGTTAGAAGCATCCAGCGAAGAGCCAGGAGGCAACATCAGATTGACTTGCACGCTTCCTTCGTCAAACTCCGGCAAGAAACTGCTGCCAAGGTTTGCGAATTGCCAAGCGGCGAGTGCGAAAGCAACCCACGTCAGAAAAAGTAACTGACCCGGAATGGCCATGCTGGTCCGGACCAGGCCGCCGCCAATCTTCTTCAACATCCGCAGCAAAAATCCATCGGCCTCGCGATGGGTCGCTTTCGATTTTGGCAACAGGTAATACGAAAGCACCGGCGTGACGGTTAGTGAAACCAGCAGTGACGAGAGAATCGAAACGATATACGCGATTCCAAGCGGTTCAAATAATCTCCCCGCAACACCGGAGATTGCGAACAGCGGAAGGAAAACCAGAATCACCACGATGGTTCCAAATACAATCGCGCTGCGGATTTCTCGGCTCGCGTCGTAGACAACGTGGATCGGCGGTCGCGGATTTTCTGAAGTGTTATTCTCTTTCAATCGCCTGAAAATGTTCTCAACATCAACGATCGCGTCGTCCACCAGCTCGCCCATCGCAACGGCGATACCACCTAACGTCATGACGTTGATCGAGAGTGACGATTCGGTGAAGAAGTCGATCAGTCTGAACACCAATGTCGTGATCACCAATGAAAGCGGAATGGCTGTGAGCGTGATGAACGTTGTGCGAAAATTGAGCAGAAACAAAAACAGCACGATGATCACCAGCGCGGCCCCGATTACGAGAGCTTCTCCAACATTGAAGACGCCGCGATCGATAAAATTTCGCAGACGAAAAAGATCGCTGTTGATTACGACGTCTGCTGGCAGTGATGATTCAACTTCATCGAGAGCATCAGCAATGTTGTCAGTTAATGATCGTGTGTCGACATGGGGTTGCTTGACGATCGTGAACACCAGACCAGGACGACCGTTAATCGCGCCGTCACCTCGTTTGAATTCGGCGCCTTGAGTGATATTGGCGACTTGCCCGAGTAGAACCGAACGTTTCTCGGTGACTTTGACGGGAACGCTGGCGAGATCTTTGACGACTTGTCTCGCGTCGGGACCCACGCGACCAAGCACGCGGATCGGACGTTCGGATTCGCCAGTGATCGCAAACCCGCCACTGGTGTTGATGTTGCTTTCTGAAAGAACGCGTTCAACATCCTGCAGGGTAACGCCGTAGTCGATCAACGCTGTAGGATTGATCAAGATTTGAAACTGTTTTCGGTCGCCACCTTGAAGAAAGCACTCGGCAACGCCGGAAACTTTTAGCAAACGTGGTCGCACGACCCAGTCACCAATGGTTCCCAATTCCATCTGTTGTTCAAGATGTGACTGGAAGACAAAAGGCTGCTCCTTGTTCTCGATAACCGTTGTGAACGCCAGCGAGTTTTCGTCGGAAATTCTTTTCCAAGGTAGCTCAACGGATGTCCATGTTTTTGGTTCGTGTCGGTCTGTTGGATTCCAGAATTTGATTTCTGGTTGAGAGGTTTCGCCATCGACGAGTTCTGCCATCAGCTTCGAGTTTTCAATCGGCGCAAGCAGTCCGCCGGCTGGTCCTTTTTGACGGTACATGCCCGCGATCACGATCTGACCCATGATCGAAGAGGGCGGCGTCATCTGTGGACTGATGCCCTTGGGCAACACGCCGGCAACCGTCGAAAGTCGTTCCTGCACCGTCTGTCGGGCTTCGCGGATTTTGGTATCCCACCCGAATTCGATGTAAACGACGTTGAGGCCAGCAGTACTATGACTACGAACGGCTTCGACGCCGTTGGCGCCAAGCAATGCAATTTCGATTGGTTGTGTGACGAGTGTTTCGACTTCTTCTGTCGCCAGCCCGGGGCATTCGGTCAATATGATAACGCGAGGTCGATCGAGATCTGGAAACACATCGATTGGCATCGTTGTCGTCAGCCACGATCCGTAGACCAACAGGATCAAGCTGACCATGATGACCAGAAATCGGTAACGAAGCGAAAGTCGTATGATGGCATCAAGCATGTTCGAGTCCTTAATGGTCACCATGTATCGAGCCATCGGCGTGGACATGGAAGCCGGGTGGCAGTCCGCCGCTGTTCGACTGTGCTTTAAGGATTCGATTGAGCGAAGCGGCCGAATTTTGAGCCAAGTAAAAACCAGGCGAAACACTGCCGTCGTTGGCGATCACGATGTTTGAGCGATCTTGATGAACAACCTTGACCGCAATTCGATTGAACAAGTCCCCGTTTTGTTGAAAGACAAACGCTTCAGGGCCTGACTGAAAAACGGCTTCGGCAGGAACGACGATGACATCTTCAATTTCGTCAACGGGAACTGAGATGCGAACTCTTTGCCCGGGACGAAATCGCCAGACGATAAACGGTCGATTCTCTTTTTCGTAAACGATCGATTGATTGGTCAGCGAAATGAAGAAGTCAAATGTGCGACTGGTCGGATCGGTTGTGTTGGCAAGGTGACGGATCTGGAACTTGTTTTCGATCGGTTCCCAGTCTTCCGGATTGTCTTCCGTAAACTCAACTTCGACGTTCCAGCTTTTTTCGGCGGCGCGAGCGAGTTTGGACGCCTCTTTTTTGAATGCGTGTCCTTTGATGTAAAGCGATTTGTGGTTGGCAATAATTGCGAGAGGCTTGCCGGCGGTGACTTGATGTCCGAGACCGACTTCGAGTTTTTGAATTTCGAAGAAGCCAGAATTTTCAGGAGACGATTTGATGTTTGCATCAGCTGCTTTGACTGACGGGGCAACGATGTCGATTGAAGTCAGAAACGATCCCAGTTTAACTTGTTCGATTTGTTCCTGATTGAGCCCGCGGGCGATCAGGTCCTGTTGATGCGCGTCGATGAGTGCGGCTTGGCGTCGAACGTTTTGGTTCAGCTCGATTATTCGTTTTCCAGCGACGATGCCGGCATTGATCAAGTTCCCGATCCGCTCTTTTTCTTTGCGGACGATTTCCGTTTCGCGAACGGCCTGGTACAGATCAGATTGGGCTTGTTGCAACGCTTCACTTACGAGACGAAGCGTGAAAAGTTTTTCTCCTGGCCGAACGACGTCGCCTTCGAAAGCATGGACTTGAGCCACGACGCCCTCAAGTGGAGACGTGATGCCGCGGTCGGTGACTCCAGGGCGGTCGACGACCACGCCTGGGATTTGAACCTTTCGCCAGTAGTTTTGCAGTTTGACCGGTGCGGACGTCAAGTTCAAGTTAGCGCGCGCCTGTTTGTTCAATTCCAGCGTCTTGCGTTCTTCTGTTGGAAGTTGAGGGCCGTGCGCATCGTCATCATGCATTTCAGTCGGCGCGGCGACAAGCAAAGGTTGCCAATGGCTGCGGGTCAGCCATGCGCCGACTCCTAGGCCAATAATGACGGCAAGCCAAACGCCAATGTTGATTATATTGTTGGGTTTTGATCGCATTGAATGTCCTCGCGCATTTGGAAATGCAGAACAGTTGGGAATGCAGGCGGTTGCTTGATAAATCGACCAAAGGATATATCCGAGGCCATTTATTCAATCAGAAAACAAGTCACAAGCAGAAGACTTGCCGTTATTACAGGCGCAATGAGCGCGTCTGTAGATAGATAGCGCGAGTAGTGCGCGCAGGAGCATCCAAGAAACGCTTGGAAGATTGATATTCAGTGCCGGTGTGGACCAAGATTTCCGTCGTGGAGCATGATGTCAACATCGAGACGCAGAATGCGGCGATCATACACCGACTTCCCGAAGCAATGAACGCGTCGTGATGAACAAAGACTACGGCTTCGTGTTGTTCATCGGAATGCGAATCGCAGTCTACGCAATCGGTTTCGCAGTCCGCCGGCACATCGTGATGATGTGAATGCGAATGATCGTGCGAATGGTTATGCGACTGCGCCGAATGGGAGTGTCCGAGCGCTGCGTGTGATTCCCACGGCAAGTGAATGTGAGGTGCCGAATCGCCCTCTCCTTCATGCACATGCGCGAGCGCAAATGCGGCTTGATTCAAAATCAAGGCAGTGATGAGGAAAAGAGCTAGTGAGCGGCGAATCATTCGGTTGTTCAACCAGTTGGATTGAGAGATATGAAACTATAGCCCGCAATGGGCGTTACGACAAATTGGCGAAATGTTTTTGTACGAGTTTCCCGTAAAAATAGTAGGCACGCGAAAAACGCCAGTCTGGTGGCGGTTGAATTTTGAGCAACCAGCATTGATTGGATGTCGTACTTCGAACTTAGGTTTTGAAATTCTTTTCCATTTCAATGGTTCACCAGTTCGCAAAGTCGTTTGGTGTCTTCGGTGTACGGATGGTCGAGCTCGTTCAAGACGATTCCGTGCTCCAGGAAAGCCTTCAGATTCAACATCCAAAACGACCATCCCATGCTGCAGCCATAGTAGTAGTCTTTGATTTCCGACTCGGTCGCGTGTGGAATTTCGGATTGGGTCAGCACAAGCTCGGTTCGACTTGGGCCGACTTCAAGGCAATCGACGCGGACTTTTCCTGCAGGTCCGAACGAGAATTCGATGATGAAAGGGGATCCACTTGATCCAGCGGGTTCAATGGCCAAGATGCTTCCTTCGTGAACGTGGTCCCAACCGTTCCAGATCCAGTGGCATTGGTCACCCGCCATGGTATCGGTTGAAGCGTCACGTACGTTCCCGTCGCCATCGAGATAATCCGCTTTCTTGAACATCCATTTTTCAAGCAATCCAGATTGAGTCCAATGTTGAAACACGGTTTTTGCATCGGCGGAAATGAAGACTCTTCTGGTGAACTCCGACCAGCCTTCGTTGAAGTGTTCGCTCATGATTGCCTTTCCCTAGATTTCGGTTTTTTGCTTGACTTGACTACGTAACGTTGTTTGCACGGTCAGGATGAATAATCGCCAAGACGGATTGATCGTTGTTGGGTTCCAGATCGAAATCTGCTGTGTTGATTTGGATAATTCCATTGGAGTCGAACACCATCAACACGAGCACGTCATTACCGTATTGGGTTTTGAAATCTTCATACGTAAACTCAGCTGAGAGTTTTGTGAATTTCGGGCGATAGCCTTCCGCATAACGCTTTTGCAATCGCTCTTCGCTCCAGTCGTCTGAGAACAAAGCTCGACCCGTGGCTTTGTGACCCACTTTCGACCGGTCCCCTTTTGAGTGATCCGCAGGAGAGAGTCGAAACACGTTTTTGCTACCGAACATGTGAGCGTATTCTCTGGCCGCCATGGCGTTGACGGCGTCGTTTTGCGTCAACGCAAGCATGCGACCGATTCCCGCAAGATTGACTTCTTCGTGGATGTGCTCAGAAAGAATACTCGCGCAGTAGGCCGGAACGCCCAACATTCTGGCAGATGAAACGTTGTTGTAGTTGGTATCGACAACGGCAACCGCATAGCCATGTTCTTGTAGTGTTTTGGCAATGTCGCGAATCCAGTCGTCGGCTCCAGCGAACAAAATTCCCTGTGGGTTTCCGTCAGCCAAACCAAGCTTCCGGGCAAAAGCAGCTGCGCCCAATCCATAGACGGCAACGGTACCGACGATCACCATGAACGTTGCGGGAACAAGTTTGGCCGCGTCCAGTCTTAGTGCTTCGTCATGCTCAGCGAGCGCCAGGATTTCCAGCGCGAAGACGCTGATGACCGCTGCGGCAACAATCCCACGCGGAGCAAGAAATGACAGAAACCATTTTTCTTCCTTTGACATTTTCGAACCTGCCAGTGAACCCATGACCGAAGCCGGACGGACGATCAAAATCATCAACGCCACAAAAATTGCCCCACGCCAACCAACATCAGCCAGCGCAGTAAGATCCAGTCGAGAGCCAAGCACGATGAACAGACAGGAGATCAAAAACACGCCAAGGTTTTCTTTGAACTCAATCACATGTTCAATCGAAATATATTTTTGATTTGTCAGAATGATTCCCATCAAAGTTACGGTTACCAATCCGGACTCATGCATCAAGCCATTGGAAAGCGCAAACACTGCGATGGCGACGGACAGAAATGCGACGCCATGAAGATAGTCAGGAATCCAATATTTCTTGACCATCACGATGAGTGCGGCTGAAGCGGCAATCGCAAGCCCGCCACCGACGGCGGCTGTTTTTAGAATCGAGACGAATGGCGCGAGCCAACCAAAACCTGCTTCGCTATGTCCGTGCAGGTGAAACAGTTGCTCGAAGACAAGCACCGCCAGGATCGCTCCGATTGGATCGATGATGATCCCTTCCCATTTTACGATGGAGCCAATTTTTCGATTGGGTCGGATATGTCGAAGTAAAGGCGCAACAACGGTTGGACCGGTTACCACCAAAACCGCACCCAGCAAGATTGCCATTCGATAATCCATTTGCAGAAGCCACCACGCCAAAAGGCTGGTAAGGATCCACGAAATGGCCGCGCCGAACGTACACAAGCGGACCACAGCGCTGCCAGCCGATTTGAGTTCACGGAACCTCAAGGAGAGTCCACCTTCAAAAAGGATCACCGCAACGGCCAGCGACACTAATGGAAATAGGACTTTGGGCCCCATATTCGCGTCTCCCCCCATCTTGGTGAGAATTTCATCTGGGTTCATCCACAAGCCAAGCAAAACTCCGAATCCGAGCAGCAACAGAATCGATGGGACGCGAATCCACCAGGCGACGAGTTGCGCCAAAATACCGAGAAGTGGGACGAGCGCAAGATAAAAGTAGAATTGATCGTCCAATGAAGAACTTTCATTTGGGAGTTTGACGTAACGGTTGGTAATTGATGATTCACCTTCTGCAACTCATAAGCAAATGGCTTTTGAAAGCGGTGTCATGAAAAAGTTATTCTTATCGATTTGCAATTAATTGCCAATCGCGATCTGCCTTCAGTTACGTAGGTAATTCACAGTATTGACTCTTTCGTTCGTTCGCCAATAATTCGCCTCCGACCATTCTGTCGGTTTTGCATTTGATTATTGATGGCCAGAAGATGTACCACTATACCGTCCGCTGCGAGTTTAATTTAGCCAACGAAAAACTGATTGGTCGCTGGGTCGACTGGTTGGTTGGATCGCACATACAAGATGTCTTGGACGGTGGCGCCAGTCGAGCTGTGTTTCTGAAAATGAATTCAGAAGTTCCGACATTTGAGATTCGTTATGAATTTGAGTCGCAAGACTCATTCGAGAACTATGAGGTTCATCATGCTCCGCGTCTGCGCCAACACGGAATTGAAAAGTTCCCACCAGATGATTTAGGGATGAAGTATTCAAGAACCGAAGGTCAGGTGTTGAATTCCTTCCTCGCGAGTTAAGGCTTTTTTGTAGCGTCATCAATTTGAAGGCAGAATCGAATACGGCATAATGAATTAACTCAATTGTCGATTTCAACCGATGATCGACTTTCGATTTCCCATATTACGATTTCACCAAGCCAGCTGTTGGTGGCTTAAGACGACCACGGCACTGTTGCTCAGATGTCTCGAAGGATGTTTTGCCGTTATCTCTAGTTCAAAGAGACGTTGTTGCAATGGCGCCAAAATGTGATGTCAAGCCAAGACTTTTTGGGCGCCGTTGGATGTTTTCACCGATCAACGACTCGGGCTCAGCCAGTACTTCCGCTGAAAGCCTGCACATTGCC
>CAZPBE010000028.1:37448-48383 GCA_964584615.1 uncultured Pirellulaceae bacterium
ACCGATCAACGACTCGGGCTCAGCCAGTACTTCCGCTGAAAGCCTGCACATTGCCGCAGCAATACAGCTTCCCGATAGCGTGCCTATAAAAGCAATAATGTTGGCATTCGGTGCGCATCAAACGGCCCTACACTTTGACTTCTTCGACGGACACGCGCGTTTGAACTTTTTCTTTGCTGATCAAGGCGGGCCAGTAGCTGATGATCTGCGAAGCTTTCGGTCGGCCGCCAGCGAATCCGGTTACTCCGGGAGGGCCGCTGGTAACCAGGGGAACGATCTCCATCCCCAATCGATCTAGTTTGGCTTTGTCATCACTTTTGGCGCCGATTCGCAACACGACTTCGGCAGGTTCGGCCGGGCCATCAATGATTCCTGCGTGACAGACGTTGGTGCCAACGATTTCCACAAAACGTTCTGAATCTTTGAATGATGCTCCGTCAGAAGCTGATCGGTCAAACACAATGTCAGCGCAAAGTTTGGCTTTATCGACGGCGTCTGGTCCAGCGACCGTCAACTGGCCCAGCATTTTGTATCCTTCGCCAAACGCGATGGAGACTTTGTAGGTGTCGGTTGCGGGTTTGCCTTTGATGCCCGACACATGAACTCGATCGGGACCGTCATCGCGAAGTTGGATCGATGAAAAATCTGCGATGCAATCGGGTGTAATGTAATTGGCCGGATCGCCCATTTCATAAACAAGTTGCGAGGAAACCGTTTCAATCGAGACGCGCCCGCCAGTTCCTTCGTGCTTGGTAACGCAAAACGTTCCGTCAGGAGCGGCTTCGATGACGGGATAGCCGATCATGGCCATGTTGGGAATCTCGCGCCAGTTGGTAAAGTTCCCACCAGTGCATTGAGCGCCGCATTCGACAATGTGACCTGCGATGGTTCCAGCGGCCATCAAGTTCATGTCTTCCATCGACCAACCGAATTCATAAATCATCGGCGCCAGGACAATGGATGGATCGGTTGCGCGTCCTGTGATCACGATGTCGGCCCCTTGTTCGAGGGCCTCGACAATTGGCGCGGCTCCGATGTAGACGTTCGCTGTTTGGACGGCTTCGAGATATTTTTCCAGCGACTCACCGTTGTCCATATTCTTGAAAGCTTCTCCGCCGGAGATCATGCCGGGCAAGTCGGCAAGAATGTCATCTCCTTCGACGATGCCGACTTTGATTCCTGTCAGTCCAAGCTCACGAATGACTTCGAATAGTGCTTCACGGCAAGCGACTGGATTAACGCCACCGGCATTGGCGATGATCTTGATTCCTTTTTCCTGGCAAGTCGGCAGAATCCGTTCGCACATTTTGACAAAGTCAGTCGCATAGCCTTTGCTGGGATCACGACTTTTGAGTTTCTGCATGATGCTCATCGTGACTTCGGCGAGATAGTCGAGCGTCAAGTAATCAAGCGGTCCTTCGTTGACTAGGCGGATCGGGCCAAGGATGGAGTCGCCCCAAAAACCTTGTCCGTTGGCGATAAGAACTTTGTCACGTTTGTTTGTTGGTGGCATGATTACAACTTTAAATATTTAAGACGGCGTTGACGGCCGTTTCGTGGTGATCGTCGATCTTATGATCTTTTACAAAATTCAATTCTAATGAAAATTTGCTCCATCGACGACTACTGAAGGGGCCGGTTTTTGCCGCTGCCGTTTCGAGATAAGATGTTGTTCAGGCCACGATTGTCGTTTTTGGCCATTTCCAGCTTGGGCACTGAGAGCTGAAACAGATTAAACGAGGCAGAAAAATGAGTTTGGTCAACGTAACGATAGATAACGCGGTCGGCACGATCGAATTGAATCGCCCCGAAAAGCGAAACGCGCTCAAGCGAGACTTCATCGAAGAAATCGCGGCGGCGGTTGCGAAGATGGCGGGTGACACGTCCGTTCGGGTGGTGGTCTTCAAAGCTCAAGGCACTGTGTTTTGTGCGGGAATGGACTTGGGAGAGATGCAAGCCCGCGCCCAGTCGGACGACGGTCCAAAAGAATGGCAACGCGATTCCGAAGTTTATTGTGATTTGTTGACAGCCATTTATTCGTTGACCGTTCCAACGATTGCTTGTCTGCAAGGTCCTGTGTTGGCCGGCGGAGTCGGGATGGTGTTGGCTTGTGATTTTATTATTGCTGCCGACAGTGCGTTTCTGAGTTTGCCAGAACCAATGCGCGGAATCACAGCCGCGATGGTAACTCCATTATTGATCCATCGTGTTGGCGCGGGACCGGCGTCACATTTGTTGCTGAGTGGTCGTCGTCTGTCCGTGACTGATGCGAACACAATCGGATTGTGTTACGAAGTTGTCCCGGCAGATGAGTTGGGCCAAGCGGTCGATTCGCTGGTGCAGTCGATCATGCAAGGATCCAAGTCGGCACTGGCGATTACCAAACGACACATCAACCATTGTGGTGGTGCGAATTTGGTGGAGAACATTCGTCATTCCGTTTCTGTTTCGGCGGAAGCCAGAGAAACCGACGACGCGCGGGAAGGGTTGGCTGCGTTTCTGGAAAAACGAAAACCTAAATGGCAACCGTAGACGGCGGTCATCCAGTTAAGGGCTGGCTTTTTGAGAAGGGCTGGCTTTTTGAGAAGCGTTGGGTTTTTGAAAAGCGTTGGGTTATTGATCGATCAATTCGGCGGTAGCCTCGCCCCCGTCAGCCCGACGAACGTTAGAGCTCGCCCTCCCTGCAGCTCGACCAACATTGGAGCCGCGACCTCCCACCAGTCCGACCAACATTGGTGTACCAACCGCGTCGCCGACTGCCTAAGTACGATTGACCACCTTAAATGCCGTTTGCAACATCAAGTTGGTTGTTGATTTGCGGATTTTCGCCTGCCTGCTGCCTTTAAATGTTGAAATCGGCATAATGCGATCTTTAATTGAAGATCCCTGACTCTGAACGTCAGCGTTTTGTGACTCGGACAAACGCTGTGTAAGACTATATAGACAAGAAATTTTTATCGCCTTTGATGAGCTCGCAATATGATTCGCAATTTGTTGATTCTTTCTTTTGTTTTCTTTTCATTCACAACGCTTGTCCAGGACGCGGCTGCTCAAGCCAATCGTCGTGACAACGGCAAGTTCAACCAGGTCGACAAATTTCGACAGTTGGAAGAGATCTTGCCGACGCCAAACGAATACCGGACTGCCTCTGGCGCACCGGGACACGCTTACTGGCAACAGAAAGTTGACTATGAAGTTGCGGTAGAGCTCAATGACGAAACGCAAACGATCACTGGTAGCGAAAAGATCAGTTACACCAACAACAGTCCCGATACGTTGAAGTATTTGTGGCTGCAATTGGATGGAAACATTCACATGCCACATTCGGATGCGAACATGGCAAGACCTGCCAATCGAATGGGCAGAGGTAACGTCGACTTCGACCGAATTCCGTTTCGAACGTTTAATACATTGATGGCCAAGGAAGAATTCGACGGCGGATTCAAGATCACAAAATGCCTTGATGTGAAAGCGAACAAGCCGCTTGACCACACCGTCGTGAAAACGATGATGCGAGTTGACTTGCCGAAGGCGCTTCCATCGGGTGAAACTTTTGAGTTTGAAGTTGATTGGCACTACGTCGTCAACAACTCAGATGTCATTGGGGGACGATCGGGTTGTGAGTTCTTTGAAGAAGACGGCAACTGGATCTACGAAATGGCGCAGTGGTTTCCTCGGCTTTGTGCGTACACCGATACGAACGGTTGGCAACACAAGCAGTTTCTTGGCCGTGGTGAGTTTGCGTTGGAGATGGGCGACTACGTTGTGCAGATCACGGTTCCTGACGATCATGTTGTGGCCTCAACCGGAACGATGCTTAATCCCAAAGAAATTTTGACCGAAGCTCAACGTGAGCGATTGGAAGAAGCAAAATCAGCCAAAGAACCCGTCTTTATTGTCACTCCGGACGAAGCCAAAGAAAACGAATCGAACAAACCTGAAGGAACCAAGACCTGGATCTTTAAAGCCGACCAAGTCCGAGATTTTGCGTGGGCTTCTTCACGAAAGTTCATCTGGGACGCTCAGCAACACAATGTTGGTGACATGCCTGTGATGGCGATGTCGTTTTATCCGAACGAAGCCGAGCCGCTGTGGAGTAAGTACTCAACGCATTCGATCATTCATACGCTGAATGTCTATTCGCGTTACACGTTTAACTATCCTTATCCGGTTGCGATTTCGGTCAACGGTCCTGTTGGCGGCATGGAGTATCCGATGATTTGTTTCAACGGTCCGCGACCCGAGAAAGATGGTACCTACAGTGCCCGCACAAAATATGGATTGATCTCGGTGATTATTCACGAAGTTGGTCACAATTATTTTCCAATGATCGTGAACTCAGATGAGCGACAGTGGACCTGGATGGATGAGGGCCTGAACACTTTCTTGCAATATTTGACTGAGCAGGAATGGGAAGAGAATTATCCTTCGCGACGTGGAGAGCCTCAAGACATTGTTGGTTACATGCGGTCGACGAACCAGGTTCCAATCATGACCAACTCAGAATCGATCCTGCAGTTTGGCCCCAATGGTTACTCGAAACCGGCGACTGCTTTGAACGTTTTGCGAGAGACGATTCTGGGTCGCGAGTTGTTTGATTTCGCATTCAAAGAATATGCCCAACGTTGGCGTTTCAAGCGTCCGATGCCGGCAGACTTTTTCCGTACGATGGAAGATGCGTCCGGTGTCGATCTTGACTGGTTTTGGCGTGGCTGGTTTTATTCGACCGATCACGTCGACATTGCGATCACGGGCGTACGTCAGTTGAACGTGAACACGGGTGATCCAGTTGTCGAAAAGGGTTTGCAAAAGAAGGAACGAGATGCGGAACCAACGACGCTTTCGCAAGAGCGGAATAAAGAGCTGAAGGATATTCGTGCCAATGAGTTTCCAGACCTCAAGGACTTCTACAACGAATTCGATCGGCTTGATGTCACTGATGCCGACAAAGAATCCTACAAGAAATATCTCGAGGGTCTCGATGATGACGAGAAAAAGATGTTGAAGGAGAAGTCGAATATCTACGTTGTCGAATTCGAAAATGTAGGCGGTCTTGTGATGCCAATTATTTTTGATGCCGAATTTGAAGACGGATCAATGGAACATTTTATTATCCCAGCCGAGATTTGGAGCAAGGATAACGAAAAGACATCGCGGATGTTCATCACGGAAAAGCCGCTGGTTTCACTCACGTTGGATCCGAAACTGGAAACGGCAGATGTCGACTTGAGCAACAACTTTTACCCTCCAAGAATTTCGAAGTCGCGGTTCGAGTTGTACAAATCCAAAAAAGAAAAGAACTCGATGCAGAAAGCTGGATTGGGTGAAAGTGCTGAAGACGACGCAGACGGCGAAAAAGAAAAGGCGAGAAAGAAAACCACTGGAAAAGAAAAGTCAGCCGCTAAAAAGAAGAAAGAAAAGAGTAAAGCTGATGCAGAGAAGGAGGACAAATAATGAAGTTAATCAATTCGATGATTGCTATGAAACGATTGTGGGTGTGCTTCGTTATTTTGCTTTTGGCGACAAACAATGCGATGGCTTTCGCGCCGCATCCCTATCATGTCAGTCGCGCCGAAATTGAATTCAATGCTCAAACGAATAAATTTCAGGTTGCGCTCTGTGTTTGGCCGGAAGATCTGGAAAAAGCGGTTGCGAAGCTTTCAAAACAGTCAGTCGATTTGGACACGACCGAAGGCGTTGAAGACTTGATTCGCGACTACGTTGCCAATCAATTTCGGATTGTTGATGCCAATGCCGTTGTTGAAGAAGCAGTTGCTGATGACGACGTTAAAGAAAAAGCGGAAGGCACGGAAAACGAAATCGTTTCTGGCAAATTTTCGGCTGAGCAAGCGTTGCCAGAATCATTTCGCTGGGTTGGATATGAGTTGGAGCTTAAGCAAGCTTGGCTTTATTTTGAAATCGATGCAGGTGAAGCAGAGGCATGGCGGATTGAAAGCCAAGTATTTTTTGAATTGAACGATGATCAATTCAATCAAGTTCAAGTTGGCGAAGGAAAGCAATTGATTGCTGAGGCTTGTGAGCCGAATTCGCCGGCTGTGCAATGGTCGCGGCAGTAGTAAATCAAACCGGCCCGGCCGTTAATTGAATAGTCTGGCCGTTGGCTCTTTGAAAATTCTTGAACCACCCACCTGGGCCTGCGACCCAGGCTTTGCAAATTGCTGGACCTCTGGTCGGCAAGCAGTAGGGTCAATGCCAATAACTGGCCCAGTCCAGCTAGAAGATGATGCTTCTGTTCGCGATGCTGGTGACTCCGCCGGTCGGGCCGACTATCCTGCATCGAATGGCATCCAGTCGCCCCATTCGGGTTTGCGACCTTCTTTGTGAAAAATGGTTTCCATCAATTCGTGATGGCCTAAACGAGACATGCCTTCTTCGATTTGCGTTCCCAGTGCCCACTCGTCGGGATTTTCCAAAGGGGAAGTTGAAAACCATAGCCCGGGTAGAGCCTTGCTCTTGATGACGCCGTTTTCATCAGGAGCGATGGATTCGAATTGTGAGTCGTTGTACCTGTTCCATTCGCATTTAGTGACTTCGCCCGTGATGATTGCCACGTATTCGGTAACGCCGAACCGTTCAAACGCTTTCTTGCGCGTTGCGTATTCTTCAAGTTCACTTGAATCAAAAACGTCGAGAACGAAATTCGGCGGACCCGAAAAATGAGTAACTTGAGGTTCGCACTGTTTTAACCGACCGTGATTTACCATCGCAATTAAACCGGGGACGAAGCGGTGGTCCGGGTCGAGGACGACGGGAACTTGCAGGCAAACATAAATGCCCGGAGTGGAATGCCGATACCGATTGATGTACCAGGAAATGTCGGTGAGCAGGACGGATTTGTTGATGGTGAATTCAGGCACGCTACTGGTCCTTGTTATATCGCTGAACCATGTAGTTTGACGGGAATTGGACGTAACTGCAACAGTTTTGTTCTACGCATATGCGAATCGCGACGCTTGAAAGGTCGAGTTTGGCTTAGGCCCGCTTGCTGCTCAGTTCAAGTAACAAAAAAAGGCACCTGCAAGTTGCAGATGCCTTCGAGTATTGAATTTAGAATTCAATCACTTACTCATTACTTCATTTTATTGGCAAGGTATTTGCCGGCAGCTTCACGGCCGCCAAGTCCAAACGCCAAAGCCAAAGCAAGTGCGACTCCGCCAAGGGTCAAACCGAAACCAAGGTCTACGATCTCTCCGGCCAAGCCCATTTTCTTCAGTGCGATGACTCCGGTCAAAACCATGATCGCGCCGAAAGCCATGTTTGAAACAGAAGCTGAGTTAGCCATGTTGCTGGCGGCGACAGCTTTACGAGCCATGTTTGCCAACCACAAGCCAACGCCAAGAATCGCAACACCGATGATTACGGGAACAGCGAACTCAACGGCTTCGTTAAAGAATCCAGAAACCATGTCCAGCTTGAGGATCTTGATCGCTTGAGCAACGCCCATGAACAAGATAACGCCCATTGAAGCTTTTCCTGCCAACTCAGATGGCGGTGACGCCATTGTGCTGGTGTCACTCATCAATCCCAAATGCTGTGGGAATTTGTTGAATCCCGTTCCGCTTAGCAAATTCGTGATCAGCGTGCTGGCCAACTTTGCGATAAAGAAGAACACAGCAAGGATGATTCCGGCACTGATCATGTTTGGCAAGAAGTCAGTAATTTGCTTGACAATGCCTTCGACAGGACCGCTCAATTCCTTCATTTGAAGGGCGCCGAAAATTACAGGTAGAAACATCAGCATGATGAAACAGAAAGCTGCCATTGGCAGGCTGTTGGTCAGTGTGCCTTGCTTCAGTTGCAAACGAGTGTCAGCTTCGCTGAGTGTAAGGCCTTTGTGGACTCCAATCTTAGCGATGTTGGCGATCAGGTACGCGACGGCACCGACGACTGCGGCTCCGATGATCTTCGGGACGAATCCGAAGAACTGGTTGAGCAAGTTAGTCAGTGGTTCGCTGACGGTATCGAGTTCAAGCGCTTTCAAGCATGCGATCGCGACGAACATCATGGTGACCCAAAAAGCACCCGTCCCAAACCCTTTGCCTGCATTGGATGACGTTCCTGATCCAAGATATTTACCGAGTTTGTTTCCAACTCCGGTTCGGTTGATGACGTTGGTAATGATCCAGGCAATGACTTTGGCGATAATGTAGCCAATGACCAGGATCACAAGAGCGCCAAGCAACTTTGGTAGAAAGTCGCCGACTTGCGAACCTAACGATCCGGTAATGTTACTCCACATACCACCCACCATATTGGCGGTATCTTTGGCAGCGCCAGAGGCGCTATCGAGAGCACCTTGCGCGATTAAAGTTTGAGAAAAACTCACTGTAAAACTCCTCGAAGGAAGGTCTGAAGGGATATGAAAATGCTTGTCTGTCGGCCAAGCCAACGAAAAGCTTTTTGCTTAATGGGTGTTGCGCACCACTTGCGCTACCCCAAAGGATTAGTAATGTGGGGTTTGTCTAGGTTGGAGCAGAATTATGGCAACCTGCGCTAGAATCTCCATAGAACAACGGTTTATTCGGTGTAGAACCCGTTTTTCTATGTACTTCAGCGGCCACACAGCCGGGAAAATCCTGCTAGACACCTTGACGTTGTCAAGAATGTACCGCGAAACCTGAAAGTGTGTAAGTCGGGTTACAGCAATCGTTTGCGAGAATGTTTTGCCATCGAAAAACCCCAACATGGCAGGTGCCGATGGCAAACTGTTGTATCAAGGACAAACAAGCGTGCTCGTTGTTCCAGGCACCATCTCGGTATCGCCAAGCAGTTATCTGTGCGTGTTGCCATCAATGACTTGAAGACGTTCATTTCAACGAACCGGCTATCGATGTTGACCGCATTTTACTTGGTTGTCCGGAGGCGCGAACTAATCAATGCAGTGGCGATCGACGCCAACGAAAGCCAGCCGAAGATCGCTGGAACCCAGGCTCCCCATGTTCGGTAATACGAAGTCAAAGCGGTTGGATTGATGTGGCATCGAATCAAATCGGTTTGCCTACGTTTGCCGACTTGCATGAGTCCGCCTGTGTCGGCAATCTCGGCAGAGAATCCAGTGTTGGCACAGACAAGATGCGTCTTTCGCATTTCGACGGCGCGAAACACATTACATGCCAAATGCAAATCAAGACAACTGGTTCCGTAGAACCAACCATCGTTGGTAATGTTGATCAAAACATCGGGCTCTGTGCCTTGCTCGTCCAAGGTGTTGAGTTGGCGACGAATCAAGTGGGGCACAGTTGATTCAAAACAAATGTTTGGTGCAAACGTTGTGTTTTTGACGGTAAAGTTTTTGAACTCGGTTCCCGGTGTAAGTGCGCGAAATCCCCGGATCAGATTATTCACATACGGAATTGATTCAAGAACAGGAAAGTACTCCCCAAACATCACGCGATGAATTTTGAAGTATCGATCGGTGATGGTGCCTTGATCGCCGATCAGCACGGCGGAATTATAGACAAAGTCATTTTCAGGATCTCGAGTCGTGGTTCCAGCTACCAACGGAATCGGATCCAGAATTTGACTGGTGGGATCCAGCGTGGACTCTTGCCAGATACTCGAGAAGTTTTGTTGTGCGACACCAACTGTGTATTGCGAGTCGTAGTCGGTTAGCAAATCCTCGTAAGCAATACTGGATTCAGGCCAAACGATCAGGTCGAGATCTGACCATTGACTGCGTGCTTGGAGTGTCAAGTTTCGACGGTGGATAAATTGCTTTTTGGCGCGATCCAAATACTCTGCTTCGGATAGCCGTTTTAGATTTGTGTCCAACGAAGATTGAATCAATGCGACGATCAGCTTTGGTCCAGTTGTTTTTGGCGCAGAGCCAATTCGAAAAAACGAATATCCAACGACACTTGCGATCACCAAAATTGAACCAACGACGTGAGCGACGCGAATGATTGGCGTCACTTGATACCGAGTAGTGTTGCGATCACGATCTGTGAAAACACCAGGATCGTAGTCCATCCAAAAACGTGGCAACCGTTTGGGCATCGAAGCGACAGCCAGCCCTGCAGCAAACATGACAATGACAAAGCTGACTCCATAGGCACCGAATGTGTCTGCCAGTTGAATCGTAAGCGGATACTTGTATTGCGTGTGCGACAGAAATGCCATGCCAAAGCCGGTTGCAAACGTGCCGCGAACCCATTCAAGTCCGCACCACGCGATGGGCGCAGCGATAAAGACTGGCACCGCGAATCGGTGGCGAAGTGTTCGTGCCGCGACAATGAACATCGGAACATAGAGCGACAGATAAAACGCAAGTAGAGCCCAGCCAAACCACAGCGCCCAAAATGGAATCGTTAAAAAGTAAAACGTGCAAAGAAAAAACAGAAACGCGGCGAACCAGATTTGTCGCAACGATTTTTTCGGCAGCGTTGGAGCTTGGACGAGCCACAACAAAGGAACTAGCGCAAACCACGCCAGCCAGCCGGCTCCAATGGGAGGAAACGAAACCCATAACATGGCGAAGGAAGCTAACGCGATGTAAAGGACTTTAAAGTCACGTCGACGTGATGTCGCCGGATTGGCCGGTTCCGTGCTGGCTTCCGTTTTCGATTGCGAGTCCGATCCATCCTCTTTTGTTTGAGAGGACTTACTGCGAGGTTTGTTTTTCTTTTTGCTCACCGACCGTGCCAATCATCCAGTTGCGCATGAAGACTTCAGGGAAGTCTATACGGTATCGGTGATTGGATTTTCTGACCAGATCGATTGGAAAGCTCCTGCTGCTCAAACGACGCTGTAAATCGAGTGATCGTTTGGGGCAGTCGTGCCGATTCATTCGTTTGATCGCGAAACTGGGGGCACAAGACGGACTATCTCTTAGGGCCATTGAAAGACGGGCCATTCAGTGACGGGAAATCGATTTGGTTGTTTCCCGCCGCGCCTGATACGAGTACCGACTGCATT
>CAZPBE010000028.1:48483-63088 GCA_964584615.1 uncultured Pirellulaceae bacterium
CGGGAAATCGATTTGGTTGTTTCCCGCCGCGCCTGATACGAGTACCGACTGCATTCCACTGGAAGTCGTCGGAGGCGCAAAAGTTGGTGAATGACCGCCGCGATTTGTGTTTGGGTTTTGTTGGTCAAACATCGCCTCCGATGATGTTGGCGAAAAGCCCGGAGCAGCAGGCGCCTTCGTTCCAATCTGTTGATCGTCAACCTTTGGAAGTTCGCCGAATTGGACCAATATTTTTTCTTGTTTGCCTTTTCGAACGACCACAAACTCCAACTGGTCTCCGCCCCGCATCTCTTTCGTTATTTCATCGTAAAGAACTAACGAATCGATTCCGACGCCGCCAACAGACTCAACCTTGTCACCAAGTTTTATGCCGGCGTTTGCCGCGTTTCCGTTTGGATTGATGCGAGCAATGACAAACGAGTTTTCTGCTACTGGTTTGAGAACCATGCCAAAACCCTTTGTCGCCTTGATCTTAAGCGGGTCGACATCTCCAACAATCTGGCCTTGGTTGCTGGCCATTGAGTTTGGTGACGAATTCAATCGCGGTTTGCTTCCGCTGGTTCGTGGCTGATTCGCTGGCGCCGATGCTGTGAATTTACCTTCGAGCGTTTGCGGGGGTCGGCTCAAGCCGTTGCGTCCGTTGCCAACAACTCCGTTGTTAGGGCGAAGCTGATTGCCAGCATTCGTAATCGGGCTCTTTGCTTTGCCACCTGCAACGTTAGGCGATCGGCCAACGGGCTGTTTAGCCGCTGGAGTTGGGAGTTTGTTGTGGGCTGCCTTGGGGCGAGCATTAGCGGGCGCGCGATTATTCGCCGGTGCGGTAGCCGCAGGTTTATTTGCGAAAGGATCAGAAATAAACGGTTTGCCATTATTCAAATCGTCGCGCAATTTTTGCAGTAATCGACCGCGAGGAACAAGCCTTTGGAATGGTCCGTCTTGAGCTTGAGATTCGGTTTGAACAACGATCCCGCTGGTGATGGCAAAAACAAGAGATAAAATCAGTTGATGGCGCTTCATAGCCTCATCATCCTTGATCGAGGAACTTACTGGTGCGAGCGAATTTTATAGGGTCCAAATCTGGAGCCCATCGCGAAAAACGATTTCGCGCAAACGCCCGCACAACTGTTCTTCGTCGTGCTCATCGGACTAAATCAGAAAACGCGATTTGCTGGTCGAAGTTTCGGTAGTTGGCAGATCGGGAATAATTGATGCAGGTGGAACTTCGATGGTAACCTTTGTCGATCACGTAGTTTGTCTGGAGTAAGTGTCGCCACTCGATAGCGAGAATAGCCCCATTACCAAGTGAATCGATGGTGACTTTAAAACCCGCCGTTGGCGCCGGCAGCGGCAAAGAAAACGAAGATGATGATCAAGTAGCCGAAAACGACGATCAGTGACAGCGCGCCCAAGATCATGGAGATCAATCCAAGGATCATACCGGCTTGGGTAAGCCCTTCGCTGTTCGGGTCCATCGTGCCCTCTCTCATTCTCGCCAAGTCACCTCTGCCCATGACAAAAGCAAAAATCCCTGGAATGAAACATGTAAACAACAAACTGATTAGTCCCAACGCGAATATGATCCCGCCACGCCCTCGCTCGGCGTAATGCGGATATCCTTCAGGTCCGTGTGTGGGAATGGCTTGGTCGTGTCCTTGCGGCATTCCCGAGGTGAACGGATTTTCAGATGTCGGTGGGGGATCAGACGGAATCTCGTTGATCGCGCTACAGTTAGGGCACTTTGCTTTCTTGCCAGCATGTTCATCTCCGACTCGAAGCATTGAATAGCATTGCGAACAACTGACATCGATCGGCACAGTAGAAATTCCTCGATCTAGGATTCGGTAAGTTAATGGTTGCGAGACTAAGCCATTTTTTCAGACTGAGTCTCAAGCATGGCTGACGTAACTATCGTATCAAGACATTCGCTTGGAATAGCAAATTCTTGCCAAGTCAGATGTGTTTTTGTCGTCCATATTAAGTTTCAGTCTAATTCTGAGGGCCAGCGTGGGTTTTGAAAATTGTGGATGGTGGGTTAAAGAGAGCCTGTCAATGGAATAATGTTCAGTTAAGATCATGGTGCGGTTTTACAAAGATTCCGTTCCTTCTTTCACGATCAAAAACAGACACGATGCAGATAAAATCCGCCGATAAATGCCATTTCGATATTCTTTCCTTGGGCGAAGTTATGCTGCGCCTTGATCCATCAGATGGTCGCGTTCGTACCGCGCGCCAGTTCGAAGCCTGGGAGGGAGGCGGTGAGTACAACGTAGCCCGCGGACTTCGACGTTGTTTCGGAATGCGTGCCGGACTTGTTTCAGCTTTTACGAAAAACGAAGTTGGCCGACTGCTGGAGAATTTGATTCTCACTGGCGGAGTCGACATGACTTATTGCAAGTGGGACGAGTTTGATGGCGCGGGCCGGGCGACACGAAACGGTTTGAATTTTACAGAACGCGGTTACGGTGTTCGTGCGGCGTTAGGAACTTCGGATCGCGGGTACACTTCGGCGTCACAACTAAAACCCGGTGACATTGACTGGGAGCACATCTTTGGAACTTTGGGCGTGCGTTGGTTTCATACGGGCGGAATTTTTGCAGCGCTTTCTGATACAACTCCAGAAGTGATTAGCGAAGCGCTTCAGGCGGCAAAGAATCATGGCACAGTTACATCGTACGACTTGAATTTTCGTAGTTCGCTTTGGAAAGCTTTTGGCGGCAAGGAAAATTGTCAGAAGGTCAATCGCCAGCTTGCTCCGTTTGTCGATGTCATGATTGGTAACGAAGAAGACTTCACAGCGTGTCTGGGACTTCATGTTGAAGGCTTGGACGACCAAATGAAAGAATTGCCGATTGAAGGCTATCGAAAAATGATCGCGCAAGCGACTTCTGATTTCCCGAATTTTCAAGCCATTGCCACGACCTTGCGGACGGTCAAGACAGCGACCGTCAACGATTGGGGCGCGTTGTGCTGGACTGGTGGAGAGTTGTATCAAGCTCAACATCGAGAGAACCTCGAGATTTTCGACCGCGTCGGCGGCGGCGATAGTTTTGCGTCTGGTTTGATTTACGGGTTCCTGACAACCGGTGATGGGCAGAAGGCTGTCGACTACGGGGCCGCGCACGGCGCATTGGCAATGACCACAGCGGGGGATACAACGATGGCTTCATTGGATGAAGTCGAGGCTTTGGTGGCTGGCGACAGCGCACGCGTAAAACGATAGTCAACCAGGATTGGTAAACGAGATGAAGCGTTATCGAGGTTTGTTTCGCGATACATGGTGGCTTTGGTTGTTAATGGTCGGCGCGGGTGTGATCGCTGCGCAGTTCTCGCCGGTTTTTTATTCTTCGATTCCAATTAGCTTTTTTTCATTTCTGTATTTTGGGTTTGTTCGCTATGACGAAGATGGAAACCAGATCGAAGGAAGTTAGAAATTGGGGAATCGTTGTTGTCCATTGATAACACGTGAGATTGAAGCGAATCAGGACGATTGCAGATGACGAATTCTGACACCAAAAAAGAGTTGACGTTTGCCGAGGACGTTGCGTTGATCAGCAAACACTTCGACGCCATCGTGTTAGAGAATGCGGAGAACGCGAAAATCGTTGTGTCGAAAGAATTGCAAGCGCGGACGATGACTTCGACCGCCAACGGCGACGATGGAAACAGCTACGGCTACATCAACTACGATATTCTTTCTGGCAAGCAAGACGACCCTCAAATCAATCTCAACGGTGGTGAAGACCGGCTCTGGGTTACGCCTGAGGGGAGTCAATTCTCCATTTTCTTTGATCCTGGTGTGGAGATGGAGTTCAAGAACTGGCGGACTCCCAAAGAGTTCGACTCGGTGCCTTGGGAAGTTGCCGACCAGACAAACGATTCGGTTTTATTTTCCAAATCGATGTCGCTGCAGAATATGGCTCGTTTTACTTTTGATTGTCGAATCGATCGCAAAGTAACTTTATTGTCGCGGCACGCCATCAGTGAAATGCTTGACTGCAGTATCGAAGGCTTGGCGGCTGTCGCTCACGAGTGCCAAAACCAGTTGACCAATACCGGCACGACCGAGTGGAGCCGGTCCAACGGCTTGATCGGGTTGTGGACGCTGTGCATGAACAAGCCATCGGCTGGCGCAGTGATGATTGTTCCTTTCAAGAAAGGCTCGCTGGCAGAGCTTGGTCCCATCGTCAATGCAGACTATTTCGGCAAGCTCGATACAACGCGGTTGGCGGTTGACGAAGAGCTTGGCATCATCACGTTGCGAGGCGACGGAGATTTTCGCAGCAAGTTGGGGCTGACGTTTTCGCGGGCCCAGCCTCGACTCGGCAGTTGGAACCCTGAACTTGGTTTGCTGACAGTGGTCGATTTCAATTTGCCCTTAAGTGCACCCGACGGATACACGAACAACCTTTGGTCGTATCAGGAAAACCCGTTCAATGGTGACGTTATCAACGCTTACAACGATGGGCCGAACGAATCGGGCGGCAAACTGGGTGGGTTTTATGAGCTGGAAACGTGTAGTCCGGCGTTGGCACTCGAACCGCAGCAATCTTTCACCCACGTAGTTCGGACGTTTCGAATTGAAGGCGATCGCGCGAAAATTGATACCGTTGCGCAAAAAGTGCTCGGCGTCTCGTTGAAGCAAATTGAAAGCCAGCTCAAGCCGCTGACCTAGCTGTTCACGTTGCGTCGATTCATGATCCGTCATTGGATCACTCCCCCTAGTTGGCTTGGCGGAGATTTCTGATTTGAACAGATTACTCATTTTCAGTTCGCGAAAAATGTGCAAGATGGACGTCGGTAATTCATTCAGCTTAATCCAGTAAGAATATCGATGACGACTCAGCAACAGTTTTCCATTGTCCGCCAAGAAATCTCCGGCTTTTCGGTCACAGAGCTGGCCAAGCAGTATGGCACGCCGAGTTACATTTATGATGCCGAAACGATTCGCGAAAGAATTAAACAGCTTAGTCAATTCGACGTGATTCGGTTTGCTCAGAAAGCAAATTCGAACATCGCTATTTTGAATTTGATGCGTGAAAATGGCGTGGTTGTTGATGCAGTAAGTAGCGGTGAAGTCTACCGGTCACAGAAAGCTGGGTTCGAACTAACGGGCAGCCCCGATCCCGTTGTCTACACGGCTGACATCTTTGATCGTCAGGCTCTTGATTTATGCGTCGAGAAAAAGATTCACGTCAACTGCGGTTCGCCAGACATGATCATCCAGCTTGGCCAGCGCGCACCGGGCAGCGAAATAACATTGCGAATCAATCCGGGATTCGGACATGGGCACAGCGCGAAAACGAATACCGGTGGCGACCATTCCAAGCACGGAATTTGGCACGATCAACTCGAAGATTGTATTGAGCTGGCTAGGAAGCATGAACTGACGGTGACTGGATTGCATATGCATATCGGATCGGGCACGGACTTTGAGCATCTCTCGCAAGTTTGCGGAGCCATGAAAAAAACTGCGATGACTGTCGGTTCGTCCATCAAGATGATCAGTGCCGGCGGCGGATTGCCGACGCCGTATCGTGATACCGATGTTGGACTGGACGTCGATCGTTACTTTCAGTTGTGGGACGCCGCACGGAAAGAGTTGGAATCGGAGTTCGGTCATCCGGTTTCTCTGGAAATCGAACCAGGGCGTTTTTTGGTTGCCGAGTCCGGCTATCTGATTGCAGAAGTCCGTGCGATCAAGACGATGGGCAAAAATTTGTTTTATCTTGTTGATGCGGGATTCAATAATTTGGCACGACCGATTTTGTACGGAGCTTATCATCCGATGTCGATCGCTTTCTCGGGTGAGTCGACGACCGAAACGCAGTCAGCCATTGTGGGTGGTCCGCTGTGCGAGTCGGGTGATATCTTTACGCAAGAAGAAGGTGGATTTGTCTGCTCGCGGGAATTGCCGGTGGCTTCGGTAGGTGACTTCCTTGTGATCGAATGTGCGGGGGCTTACGGATTTGTGATGTCATCAAATTACAACAGTAAGCCAATGGCTGCAGAAGTCCTGATCGATGCCGGGGAAACTCACTTAATTCGTCAGCGTCAAACGTCCGAAGATATAGTTGCTGGCGAGTTTATTCCATCATCGTCGTCGTCGAAAATTTGACTTTGGATGCGAGAAAGTATTTAATGCAACGACTTCCAATGAAGTTTTGTGAAGTGTTTCATCTTTCGAATCGATTGTAAGAATCATGTTCAACTCGAATTCTTTGTCCCTGTTCGTCGCAACAGTCGCCGCCATGTTGGTAGGTGTTGTATTCAGTGCCGAGACTTCGGCGCAAGTTGCAACCAACACGCCAGTCCAGTTGCCAACGATTGGGTTTTTTGGCGTCAACACCGTGGTCAGTGTTCCCGATGGTGGCACGATGAGTCTTGGCGGAGTGAGTTCATATTCCAGCGGTCAGAACAGTAACAGTTCGTTCGGCCCGTTTCGTCCATTTGCCAATCGATCTTCGGGCTACGAAGCGCGTGCGACCAATGCTGCGGTCACGCCGACGATCATCATTATGAGTGAGATCGAAGAAGACGTCATCGCGCAAGGTATGTTTATGCGTGAAGTCAAAAGCCAAGCCGACGTCAATGGCCCGCCAGAGGTTCGAGCCAAAGCCGCTTTCATCACTCGGAACATCGGCCGCTCAACGCGAAAGCGTTAGTGCGACTGGACGACCAACATAACATGGCACGCCTTCGACTAAGCGTCATCAGCTTCGGGTTGTCGCGTTGCCAGTTCTCGGTCGATCATGAACAGTCCGCTTGGGTTTCCGTCAACCATTTTTAGTTGATCGATAATCGCTTGCGTTGTTGCTTCTTCTTCGACCTGTTCATTGACGAACCATTCAAGGAACACATCGGTCGCGTGATCGGATTCTGCTTTCGCCAAATCTTTCAACTCGAAAATGCACTTGGTGATATGTTGTTCATGAGCCAACGAAGCTTCAAACATTTTCAGCGCCGATCCGTCGCTGACGGTTGGTTTCGCGATCGCATCCAGTTCGATTTCGCCGCTTCTTTCGAGTACATAGTTGAAAAAGCGATCGGCGTGTGCCAGCTCCTCGTTGTATTGCATCTTGAACCAGTTCGAAAATCCGGAGAGCCCCATTGAGTCGGCTTTCGCTGCGATTGCCAGATACATGTAAGCAGAAAACATTTCTTCGTTAATCTGCTTGTTGATTGCTTTGTTGATGGTTGGAGAAAGCATAAGTTGAACTCCGCCGTTAAGCGTTTTGGTTGGGTAGTGAGTTGTTCGAACCGTCTCGTGGTTTCACAAGACTGAATCGGACTTCGGTTTCAATAAAGAGCTTAACGGGAGATGCCTTGGCGAGGCAATGGCATCACGAATGGGTGCCAATTATCACGCCGCCTGACATCACGCCGCCTGACCCTCAAAATTGTTTCGCATCCTACTTTGCTTAAGACAGGATGGACAAATAAATACGCGCGGCATCCTGTTGATCATGTAAATCCCGTCAAAAACCGCACTTGTCTTTCGCAACAGATGACTCTCCCTGAGTCGAACGTTACTTTTTCTTCTTCAAGACAAGCATGCCGGTTTTCGTTTCTGAAACAACACGATCATTTGGAACTCTCAGCATCGGAGTTCCTTTTTCGTTATTGGGATCTTTTGCGAAAAAGTAAATCGTCTGGATTTTGTCCGAATTCTTCAACGGAATTTCTTTCTTGAACAGATAGTAACTCTTGCCAAGCTTTTTGCTTTCGTGAGAATAAGGAGTGATTTTTTCCGCCAACGCGGTTTCCAACATTTCGATCATTTCGTCGCTGTCTGGTTTTGTTTTTGAATCGAATCGTCCGATCGGTTCACCCATTCGGTTGACGATAATTTTTTCGAAATTCCATTTGATCTCCGCAGCTCCAACAGGGGCAAGATCGAGATTGGTCAAATGATCGTAAAGCTCACACTTGTCTGACCCTTTGACGTCAACTTTCGCAAGCAAATCAAACTCGACTCCGAACTTGCTGCTACAAAACTCGGCGATCTCGGCTTCTGAGCCAGGTTCTTGTCCGCCAAATTGGTTGCAAGGAACTCCAACAACGGAAAGCCCCTGTTCGGCATAGTCTTGATGAAGTTGTTGAAGCTGTTCGTATTGTTTGGTGTAACCGCATTTGCTGGCCACGTTCACAAACAAAATCACGTTGCCGTGGTAGTTGGATAAGTCGACATCTTCTCCGTCGATTGACTTCATCGTGAAATCCAATGCGGCTGGAGCAGACGTGGCATTCTCCGTCGTTTGCGTTTTCGAGTCGGAATCCGGTGCGGTCTGAAAAGCTGAGCACGGAACTACTGTCAGGGCAATCAAGACGGTCGTTGCAAGAACCGTGTGAAACAGGTTGGTATAAGAGTAAGACATGAAGTCATTCGCTTTTCTGTGAAGTTCTGTGAAAGTTGGATCGTGAAAGTACAAATGTGAGCAGTCATTGATTCTAACGCTATGCGTCCCGAATGCACTGCTGGTAAAAGCCAGGCTTATTCTGGGGACTTCCAAATTATACAGCCGGCAAAAAACGGGATTAGCCTGAAATATTGCCGATTTTCGTAAAACTGAAAAACGGTTGGACCTGATGTGTCTCTGGTGCGGCGAATAATTGAATGAAGTTTCAAGGACATTCGAAACGCGAGAGAGAAAGATGAGAAAACAAATTCAAAAAGCAATGATTGCTCACGACGACTATGTGATCGAGCTGAAGTATCGCGATCGAAAGAACCGATTGACCACGCGAGTTGTCAGCCCAATTCGATTCGTCGGGAAGGACCGATTTATGGCATTGTGTCTCTGTCGCGAAGAGCCACGGATCTTTTGTATGAAGTATTGCGAGAACGTTGAACTTAAACCAGCTTGGGACTATTTGATGCCGGTCCCCATGGTTGATGCGGCTGTCGAAACGACGCCGGCGATGGTTTAAGGGTGAAGCTGAATTCAAGTTGAAATTGAATTCAAAGTGAAGCCGAATTTTTTTACTCTTCTACAATTCAGAGTTCAGGCTTGAACTTAGAATCTAAGATCTAAGATTTGAGATTTGAGATCTGAAATTTGAGATTTAATTCCAATCCATCTTCGACCGCTCGGCCCAATACTCTTGTGGGTTTTGCGTCAAACCATCGAGCTGACTGGAAAGACTATCAGACCACTCGATATCGCACGCCTTTAAATTTGAACGCAAGTGAGTTTCATTTGCGGCGCCGCAAAGCACCGTCGTCGCCCACGGTTGATTCAAGGCGGCGGCTATCGACAACGCATCGATCGACGAGTTGAGCTCCTTTGCAGTCTCTTCCAGCAGTTGTTTCCTCGCAGCAAAATGTTTCACATTGTTTCGCAATGTAAGCCGACCGTTGGCCAAGCTTTCCTTTACGATTACGTTTAGTCCAGCCTGATGAGCGGCTTGCAAAGCGCTTGTTGCAGACTGTTCAAGCAAATTCCAAGTCGCTTGGACCGAGCTGAACAGCAACTCATTTTCGAATTTGACAGTTAAAGCTTTCTCGATCGTCGCCGCTTGATTGACTCCGGAAACAGACAGTCCAATTTCAGTTCCTGATTCACGCAGCCCATTGAGGCAATTCATTACTTCCTCGTTCTCCAACACTCCGCTTTCGATCGTCGCTGAATGAATTTGATAAAGGTCTAGGTAAGGACTCAAATTGTTCCAGCTGGCTTGGAATTGCTTCTTCAAAACATCCAGCTCGTGACGTTTGACTTCATGCTGAACCCCTTCGGGCGTTTGAACTTGCCAGGCCGCCGTGTAGGTGTATCCCCACTTTGATCCAACACGAATTTCGTTGGGGTCGATCTCTCGTTTCCGCAACCAGGAAGACAAGAACTCTTCGGCCCGGCCATAAGATCTGGCAGCGTCAAAATACCGGATTCCATTTTCCCACGCGACGTCGAGCAACTGATGGGCGTGAGCACGCATCGATGGGATGGAATAATTGTTGTTAAGGTCTTCGGCATGACCGAGGTTGATATAACCTGGCCGTCCAATCGCCGCGAGCCCGAACCCAAATTTGTTAAGCATGTTCTTTTTCAAAAATCCTGAACTCGATACCCAGAAGCGTATTCTTTGTGTTGGAAGGATGTTGTAGCTCTTTGTTTGTTAACAATCAATTTGGTGGCTGCTGTTTGTTGAACGAGACGATCTAACCGAGCTACAGAGGTGGATGCAGCCAGCATCCAAGTTATGATGGGAGTTTGTGATACTGCTCAATGGCGTGCGATATGATTACGATCGAAAACCTGCGATTCAACTATCCGCGATCCAATTTCGAATTGCGGATTGCGGATTTGACCGTCGGCGCTGGCGAGAAAGTTGCTTTCATTGGGCCCAGCGGTAGCGGCAAAACCACTTTGTTGAACTTGATCGCCGGAATTTACAAGCCGCAAACAGGAAGCTGTTCCGTTAATGGGCAGCCTGTTGACAGGCTGGCTGACCGTGAGCGCCGAGATTTTCGGATTTCAAAAATAGGAATGGTCTTTCAACAATTCGAGTTGCTGGAGTACTTGAACACGGAAGACAATATTCTACTCCCCTATTTGATCAACAAGTCGTTGCAGTTGAACAGCGAAACGCGTCAACGAGCCAGAGAGTTGGCAGCGCAAATGGGCATCGGCGACAAACTAAAACGCTATCCGCATCAGCTTTCTCAAGGCGAACAACAGCGAGTTGCAATCTGTCGCGCATTGATCAACGGACCGAGTTTGATTTTGGCAGACGAGCCGACTGGAAATCTTGATCCGGCGAACAAAAGAAAAATTCTGGATCTGCTGTTTCAGCAATCGGAATCGCAAGGCCAAACGCTGGTCGTCGTGACGCATGACCTGGGGATTCTGGATGGGTTTGACCGGACGATCGACTTCGAGAAATTCCGCGTTGAGTCCAGTGCTGAGGTTGCCCAATGACCGGAACCATCAAGCTGGCGTGGAAGTATATTCTCTTTCACAAAGCCAAATCGTTGATCTTGATCGCATGTATTTTTCTCACGATGATCCTGCCGATCGCGATTGCGATTTTGCTGGGCAGCTTTAACGAACAGATTGTTGCCCGCGCCGACGAAACTCCTGTCGTTCTCGGCGCTGAAGGAAGCAGTCTCGACCTCGCCCTCCACACACTTTACTTCCGCAATCAGCCAGCCAGTTTGATCATGCATCAAGTCGCTGATGACATTAACAAAGATTCGCTCGCACAAGCGATTCCTATTCACTCGTTGTATACAGCTCAGGACTTTCCCGTCGTGGGAACTTCATTGGAGTACTTTTCATTTCGAAGACTTCAGTTGGAAGAAGGAAACCAGCTCGCGTTATTGGGCGATTGTGTGTTGGGAGAAAAAGTCAGTCGCGAGCTTGGGCTTCGGTCGGGTGACCAATTGTTGACTGATAGTGAAAATGTTCTTGGTTTGGCGGCTGATTATCCGTTGATGATGAATGTGGTTGGTGTTTTGAAAGCAAGTGGAACGGCGGATGACTCGGCTGTTTTTGTAGATGTAAAGACGGCGTGGGTGATTCAAGGTTTTGGCCACGGTCATCAGGACCTGACCGACGAAACTGAAAAAGACAAACTACTCTCAAAAGAGGGTGAACCCATCGTCGCCAGCTCTGCGGTTGTTCCGTACACCAGGATTACAGACAAAAATTTACGCTCGTTTCATTTCCATGGGAAGGAAAGCGAGTTTCCCGTTTCGGCCGTGATTGTTGTACCGGTTGATGAGAAGGGGGATACGATTCTCGAAGGTCGTTTTCAATCTGATGAATCCAAAGCCCAGTTCGTTCGGCCGGCTTCTGCGATTCGTCAGTTGATGTCGCTTGTGTTTCGCGTTAAAAAGTTTTTCGATGCTAACGCAATTCTGGTCGCCATCTCAACGTTGATGTTGTTGGCGTTGGTGGTCCTCTTGTCACTTCGATTGCGAAAACGTGAAATGGACACAATGTTCCGGTTGGGTTGCAGCCGCGACACCATCGTTTCGATTCAACTTGCCGAAATGGGTATCATCTTTTTTGTGGCCTTATTGTTGGTTGCTGCTGCGACCGGATTGATTTGGTTTTTCTCTGCTGATTTGGTGAATTCATGGCTTACCGCCAACTCGTAATTGTTCAAATCCTGTGTTGTTTTGCGCTGTTGCTTCCGCTGACCGGCTGCACACCAACTTCGTCGTCGACGTCGAGCTCCGAACCAACGTTGTCTCGTCGGGTTGTTGTCACGAATTATCCATTGTTTGAATTTACCAAACGAGTCGTTGGCTCGACCGAAGGTGAAAAATCTATTCGTGTCGAATACGTTGGCCCCGGTCGGAACAGCGAAACGGATTGGGCGCCCGCAACCGAGCAAATCCGTGAGCTTCAGAAAGCGGATCTGGTTATCGTCAACGGTCCCGGAGCACAGTTCGCCAACTGGTTGACTTTCGTAACTGTCGACAAGTCAAAGCTCTGCAAGACCGCTGATGTACTCGACCTGTTGGAGTTCATCGTCGTGAAAGAATTCAAGGTCGTTCATTCCCATGGCCCCGAGGGTGAACACAGTCACGATTGGGTTGTTCCCAACTGCTGGCTTGATCCTTCTATCGCCAAACGGCAGGCGGCTGAGATTGTGCGACGGTTGAGCGAAGTTTTTCCCGACAGAAAAGCTGAATTTGAAAACAACGTGGAGCAATTGAATCAGGACTTCGACGTTTTGACTGACGAGATTCAAGCGTTGGAATCTAAAGTCAAAACATGGCCGACAAAGTTGGTGGTAACGTCGGATCCGCGACTGAAATTCCTTACCCGCGCCGTTGGACTTGATGATCAAAGTCTATTGTGGTTCGAGCCAGGCGATGACGCGCAAGCGAAATCCGACGTTGAATCGATGGAGAAATCGCTTGACCAGAAAAAGCCAATTGCGTTCATGTGGGTCAGCGATGACAACGGGTTGGCTAATCTAAACTCATCCACAACCAACGCCTTGAGTGAGAACTCAATTTCAATTGATCCAATCGAGTCCCAGCCGAAACAGGGTGATTACTTTTCTGCGATGAAAGCCAATCTGCAAAAACTCGCGGCGTTGGTGAATCCATGAGACCAAGATTCAACATGCGTTGGTTGCTGCTTTTGGTCGCCGTTTCTGCTTGTGGTGCGTGGTTCGCGACCCAGTACGGGATGGTTCATGGTGAATTTGAAATCCTGCACAAAGACATGAGCTTTGATGAATCAGGTCGCGCCAATGGCACTTTGCAGTGGAGATTCTCACGTGTCACCGCCAAGGAAGTTCGTTGGGGCGATGCGGTTTGTATGATCGAAAACGTTCGCAAGGGAAATCTTGAAAACTGGAATCCTGGTGACAAAGTTCGCGTGCGCTACCGCTTGGCCGACCTGGGTCCGCTCAAACGCGGAGACCCGTTCCGCATGTTCATGATTCATTCGCTTGGAATTCCTGAGGAAGACATCGTAGGCCAAGTCATCTTGAATTCGGGTTCGCAGATCATCGTAAAAGGTTCGCGTTAGCGAGAATCGTTTTTGGGCGGGCGGGAGCTTTGCCCTTTCGCCAAGTTGTGAACTACTAAGACAATGTCCTAGGGAAAGCCATTGCAGATCTAGGTGTCCAGTATTGAAAGCTCATACACCCCGGAAAATACGGTTACTATTGAGAAAACGAAGAGCCCCATTCTATAATAAGGGCTCTGGAGGACTTGATTGTCTTCACTCCCTTGCCCCTCCCCTTCTTTCTCTTTTCAGGTCACTTCCTTGAAAATTCCGCTACTTTCTCGCGCGCTGCGTTTGTCCATGACGATCATTTTTGTGTGTGGCTTCGCCGTTACAGCAAGCGCCAAATACTTGTTTGGACAAAGCAAAACGGTTTCTGCAACCGAATTCGAATCCAACACTTTACTCGCCGAAAATCCTTCGGCCTCTGGCACCGTTGAATCATCAGAAGAGGTTGCAACAGGCAGCAATCTGGCGATTTCTTCCGGCATCGAAAATGCTCCTGAAGTCGTGCCTTTCGAGATCCCGGGACTCAAGGTTGGTGAGTCGATCCCTGAAATTGAGCTGAGAGATCAGCATGGCGAATGGGTCAACGTTCAATCGCTATTGCTACAAAGCCCAGTTGCCTTGGTCTTCTATCGCTCAGCCAATTGGTGTCCCTATTGCAAGCGGCATTTGGTTAAGCTCCAGCGCGAACTTAAAAAGTTCCAAGACGCAGAGTTGCAAGTTGTGGCGATCAGCTACGACAAAGTCAGCGACTTACGTGTCTTTGCAACGAAGAAATCAATCGAGTTTCCAATGCTCTCCGACGATGGAAGCAAAATCATTCGCGAGATGGGATTGGAATTCGAGCGTGGGCTACCTCATCCAGGAACCATGATCGTCGATTGCGAAGGCGTCATTCGTTCCAAGTTATTCATGCAGGGCTACAAGAAACGCCATTCCAACGATGAGACGATCGCTGCTTTTCAAGATTTGCAGTTGTTGGCAGAAGTCGACGCCGCGTAGTTTTTGAGGAATACGAAAACGACTCGCCGTTGAATTTCGGATCGTCGGTTTGCCGATAGGCGGCTTGGCAATAAATAGACGGCTTGGCAATAGACGGCTTGGCAATAGACGGCTTGGCAATAGACGGC
>CAZPBE010000028.1:63188-71197 GCA_964584615.1 uncultured Pirellulaceae bacterium
AATAGACGGCTTGGCAATAGACGGCTTGGCAATAGACGGCTTGGCAATAGACGGCGGGCTGCGAGAATGTTGGCGCTAATGCTGCAACTTCAATAAAGTTGTTTTTTTCACCTGCAACAAATCTGAATCGCTATGATTTCCTTCCCCAGAATTTTGACTGTCCTCCGCCGACTTCTACCGGTGCTTGTTTTTATTTTGCTACCCTTGGTCGTTTCCTCGTATGAGCCTGCCAACGCTCAAGAAGAAAACTCGTCAACCGAGTCATCCGAACTGGCTGACGATCACAAGCTGATCGGAAAAGCAGAGAATCTCAGCTTGTACGCCATGAAAGCCAACGGGCCTTCGTTTAAGCAAGTCGAGCAGTGGGCAGGCGAATCGGCGGTCGTCGGAATCGAGATTGGCGAAGAATCTGACTGGCAACGTCTGATCGTGCGTTGGCCTGACTTGGAGATGGTCCTTACTCGTGAGTCGGTCGTCGACGGAGAACTGTTTCAGCATTTGCAGGAGTTCCAGGGTTACGTCTTCAACCAGTTGGCCGGCAAGCAGATGGACGCTCACGTCTTTGCGGTGATCACGCAGATTTCACGGACCAACCATCTGTTTGTATTGCAGGCGGACGCGCCAATGAATTTCAAGTCGATCAATTTCGCGCGTCAGTTTGCAATGTCGCAGCGTGCGATCGTCTTCGAATCGTCAGAAGTGTTTGACGATCAGTTGCGTGAACTGCTTGGCCCAGGTAAATCTCAAGACGAAGCTGCAAAGTTCCCTTCCTTTGAGTCTTCGGTTCAGAGAAAGCGTCGGAGCATGGAACAGCTGGCGGAGCAAGAGCTGACGCCGTTTGAAGGGCTTCCTGAAATTGCGGCTGACGAAGCTGTTCGGTTGAAGACTCCCGAAGACGTCGCACGCCGTTTTCTTTGCTTGGCAGCCGTTGCCATGAAAGCTGATTCGAAAGGTGAGTTCGACGCGAAAGTTTTTTTGGAAACGCACAAGTTGACTGACGCGCTTTCGCCGGCGGAGTCAGAGTTTATTTCCGCACCGGGGGATGCGCCTGAAAATTCCAACATGACGTGGAGATACGAAGCGGCTTGGACTCTGTTGTGGGCTTTGAAACTTACTGACGAGCTTCAGTTTGGCGATCAAGAATGCGACGCGAAATTGGTGATTGCTGCTGCGATGGAGAGAGCCGAAGAAGTTTTGGACGCCAAGGAGCTACGTTCAACCAATGAGATTCTTGATCAAGCTGATTTGTACTACCGCTGCCATTGGATGTGTACTGACTTTCGTATGCACAAACGCGGCTCCATTGGAAAGCTGAGTCCATCGGTTGTTTACGAACGACTCTATTCGTTGAACTGGTTAACCAACTACAAGAATGGAATCGACTGGGATGACGTGATCGTCGATTCTTAACCACGAGCACGATCAAAACCCAAAATAGTAATCCTTTTGAGTGCCCGCGCTATGCTTTGCCCGCGCTATGCTTTGCCGGCGCTATGCTTTTCTGTAAGCCTCTTTCGCCCCTCTATTTGTCCGGCTTGAAGTGTAGAGATTCTACGAGCAACGGCGAAACGTTCACCTAGACGCGCGCGGATTCGGTGAATTCTCAGTGATTTCCAAACGGCTGGTCAATCTTTTAAAAAAACTGAGAAAAACCCGACGTAAGTGTCACGTTATTTTTCGAAAGAGGGTTTCGTAAGTCGGCGGGCACGGATGTCAGCCATTTATATAGAAGTTGACTGGCCGAGATGGGTTCCTTGCGCTTATCTCGGTCATTCGACTAATGAGCCAACCTCGTGGTCGGGGTTTCTGGTTGCAGGTCGACGGCATACACCGCCACTGGAGCCCCGGTCACGGTCTTTAAACTGAGAGATGTCACGGGCAGCAATACCTACTAACTGCTTTTGACCCCTAAAGCGTTCGCAATTCTAGATGCCGCTTCCAGAGCTGTGCTTCCATAAAAGCCCTCGGGAACACTTTCATTGCCCTCTCGATACACTTGGGCAAACCACTGAACCGGTGAGCGACCTCGAATGGGGGGCTCGATTTCTACACGGGCAAAACGTTCTTGAAGCAAATCTAGAACTTCAAGAGTTGGCTCATCGAAGAGATGGCGTGTTGTCTGATCGAAACAAATGATGTCGTGCATGGGTGCATCTTTCCCGTGAAATTGGCGTCCACGCAAGTGACATCATGATTCGAGAATCAGCAGGTATCATTTACGCATCAACTTCCGTTGATGGTGCCATGGGGTGTAAGCCTGAATCTGCCAGACATGTGACGAAATTCGACAGAGATTTTGAAAAAGAGCCCAATTAATCGTTTTTACGCACAACTTTGTGGGGGTGGCAACCTGTACAACCATCGTTGAGTTGTTTTAATTGACGTTCCAACGATTCGAAATGACAGCAAATAAAGCAATAAAGAACGCCACCCTTTAGAAGATTCATGAACTCAGAAGTCACCCCCCAACCTGACGGAGAGAGTTTTTCAAGATTCATGATTTGGGTAGATGGAGTTGGCGGGTTTCTTGTTTGTACTGGAAACAGGAATTCGATTGGGCAGGCTGTTCCGATGACGCAAGTCGCGATACCCATTATTGGCGACATCGACCAGTTACACGCACGGATTGAAAGTATCGACGGCGGACACTTGCTTCAACCGATTGGCTCCGTGGAGATGGAGAATTCAAACATTGTTGAACCGGTTGCATTGATTCACAATCGAACGTTCAAGTTAGGTGAGTCTGTTTCTTTGCGATATCGAAAACCGCATTCGTATAGCACGACAGCGCTGATCGACTTTGAGTCTCGACACCGCACCAGTCCTTGGTCAGACGCGGTGATTATTGCGGGCAATACAATCTTGTTGGGCCCCAGTCGGAGCCATCATGTCTTCTGTCCGACGTGGGAACGCGAAGTCATCTTAATTCGTCGTGAGGGACAGTGGTTCTGTCGTTGTCAGGCCGCAATTTCGATTGACTCTGTTGACGTCGCTTCCGAAGGTCTGTTGAACAGTAGCTCGCGCGTCGAAGGAGAAGACTTTTCTTTCAGCCTCGAGCCAGTCGATAGCGTCGCTGTTGAATGATCTCAATCGGTTGAATGATCTTTGTTGCGCAGTGCAAAAAATCTGCTGGTTGTGCGGTTTAGGTATAGTCGCTGGCGATCGAAGGCAATCAAGTAGTCATTCAAATTTGGGGCAATTATTGAGTCCTTACGGTATAATGGACGTTCTACAAAAACGTAGTTCGTTCTGTAATTCAGCAATGCGAATTACAAATTGTCGTTCTTATATTGGCCGATTCGGCCGGCGAGCGTGGGATGAAGTTCACCTACCCGAGTGGTTCGCGACCACTAAAGGGATATACGATCAAACGTGGAATCGGCATTGGCGGGTTCGGCGAGGTGTACTTTGCGCTTAGTGATGCGGGGAAAGAAGTTGCGCTCAAAAAGATCCTGCGCAATCGCAACGTCGAAGTCCGCGGTGTCACGCAGTGCCTCAATATTAAACACGTCAACCTGATTTCTTTGTGGGACATTCGTACTAGCGCCCAAAATGAAAGCTGGGTGGTGATGGAATATGTTCCTGGTCCCAGCTTATGCGACATCCTTCACGACTATCCTCAAGGACTTCCTGAAGCCGATATTAAACTTTGGATGGTGTCGATCGCTTCGGGCGTCGCTCACCTTCACCAACGCGGGATTTTGCATCGCGATCTGAAACCCGGAAACGTTTTTCGTGACGATGATGCACATGTTGTGAAGATCGGCGACTACGGATTATCAAAACTGTTTTCGTCTCGTCGCTCGGGACACACAGAAACAATCGGTACCGTCCACTACATGGCGCCTGAAATTGGAAAAGGTGAATACGGAAAAGAGATCGACATCTATGCGTTGGGGATCATCCTCTACGAGCTGATAACCGGTGACGTACCGTTTGATGGCGAAAGTTCACAGGAGATTCTCGTCAAACATCTCACCGAATCTCCCAACCTCGACGTGTTGCCTCCAAAATTTCGCGGTGTGATCGGCAAAGCGTTGGAAAAATCTCCGCGTGACCGATATCACAACGTCAGCTCATTCGCGGCAGATTTACCTTGGGAAGATATTGCTCAGCGAAGCGCACAAATCGCGACGTTGCACTCGATGGGCTCGTTTCCATTGCAAACCGGTTATCAATCTAAAGAGCAGTCGCCAGCGCAAGTTTTTGCTGACGCCAGTGTGACCAGAAATCCGGTCAATGTGGAAGGTGCAACGATCCGACCGATTTTGATTACCGACGACGATGTTCAGGTGGTTCGGCCCGATATTGTTTTTGGTCCCCTTAGTGAACACCCGGCAGCTAACGAATCTGACGTCGGAGAAAAAAGTAGGATCGATCGCAGAATTCGCAAAACGACACCTCCTCGCCGCAGCGATGGAACCCTGCCAGGTGAGATTGAGGCTGAGAAACCGTCTGTGATTCGTCCACGAAAGCTAGCCAAACGAACGACCGTCATCGGTAAAGAAGCGTTGGGGTTGGACGTGAACGATCCGGACGATCCAATCCAAGTTGTCCGGTCCTCCGATCATTTGCTGGCCAAAGCAAGTGCCACAAGCGCCACCGAGTCGCCTACTTGGTTGGACGGAGTGGCAGAGAAATACGACTTACTTTCGTATTGGTGGTCAAACTCAAACGTGTCCACGCCGATCAAGATGACTCTCTTGATGCTCGTCGCTGCGTTGGTCCTGGCTTACCCGAATTGGATTTTGCCGTTGGCTTTTTTGATGGGGTTGGTGTTTGGCGTAGACTTTTTGATGCAGACGTGGCTTAGTGACTTTAACCCAAAATCACCGAGCAAAACTGCCAGGGTGTTGAAGCGAAAAAGTCAGATCCGGGCAGCAGCGTTGCTTCGACAAACAGATGCAGTACGCGAGTGGATCGACATTCGCCCGATGTCCGATCGATTAACCGAGTTAGTCGGATCGTTTTTTGTGTCAGCACTTTCTTGCATCGTGCTCAGTCTATTGGCAATGGCGATGCACGATTCATTGTTCAGCCCGGTTGTTGAAAGCTGGGCCTATTACACCTGGATTGCAATCACCAGCGTCATCGCTTCGTGGATCGTGCTTGTTTTTGCCAAACTATGGGAGTCGCGGGAAGGTGAAGTCTGGTTGCGACGGTTGATGATGGGGGGGGTCGGACTGACGACGTGGGTTGTTTCTGTTTTCTTCGCCAATGTCTTCAGTATCGATTTGGCCAGTCCGATCAGTCATGTTGAACGATCGGTGAGTGCGGTCGCTACAAACTCGCCCATCATCGAAGTTCCAGTCCTGTTTGGATACGCTATCTTTTTCGTCATCCTCTTTGTTGCGCTTCGTTGGTGGCAGCAAGCCGACCCGGTTCGCGAAACAAGGCTAAGCATTTGGGCGGTCGGGTTAAGTCTTGTTTGGGCTGCCGTGATCAGCCAATTGTTTGGATTGCCGTTGATCGGCAATTGTGTTTTGGCGACTGCGATTTCAGTTTCGGTTCAACTGGGGGCGCCTTGGCTCAGCTCCAATCGACGCGAGTTGATTCAGTCAACTCTCACTTCGTCATCAAAAGCCATTTCGTAGTTCAAGGTTTCAAGTGGATCAATTAGTGCGAAAACTTGAAAGCTATAGGACGCCGGTGCAAGTTTTCTGGACCTCGAACGTGGTTACTTTGTCGACAATCGCGTTGGTGTGGTTTGTGTTTGCCGCCAGTCTTGTGGCTCAGACGACGGGCTCGGACCAGAACGAGGCCGAACAGGAACCTCCAGCGGTTGAACAAAAGAGCCTTGAGCCGAATGAGATGCCTGAATGGGTTGAGAAGGGTTCATTCGTTGAAGGCGAAGTCGAATTCGTGTTGGTCGAGACTGATCCCGACAAAAAAAGTCAATTCGCGAAACCGTTTCTCGCCAAGATGTCGATTGACCCGGCGATCGAGTTGGCCGTTGCGAAAAAAATAGATGAGTGGTTCGGCGCTGGTGCGGGCAAAGTCGCTGCAATCAGTGATCCTGCGATGTTGGCAAAATTGGTTCCGGATCATCGTCGACACACCGAGGTTTACCATATCGAATTTGACGAAGATGACTCGGAACGATTTGACACTGACTCAGAAGAGTTTTTCCGTTGCTACGCGCAGCTACGATTCGACAAGGAGTTTCGGGCGACGGCTGAATCAATATGGCGACGAAATCGAACGCGCAATCGACTGATCTATACGGCTTTGATTGGTGCTGCCTTACTCGGCGTACTGGGAATCGCGTATGGGTTTCTCCATTTCAACCATCTGACACGCGGTTTCTATGTTGGTCGGCTTCAGATGTTTGCCGTCGCGTTGATCGTGTTGGTAATCACCATCAGCTACTACGTGGCAAAAATATTCGTTCCGTAGGATCCCAATTGATGCTCGGCGGTCGTTGGGAAAACGGTGCGCTACGAAACGGTGCGCTACGAAACGGTGCGCTACGAAACGGTGCGCTACGGTTACCGAGCGCGAACAACAAACAGAGAGCGCAACTATTTCACTAGAGATTCGACAGTCAGGGTTCCGGCGTTAACATCCAGAGATGCGAAAGTGCCAAGCGGAATTGCCGATTGATCGTGGTTTCCGTTTTCGTCAGTCAGGTTATGGCCAGCGTAGAGGCCGCCAAGGACCGGGACTTTGAGACTTTGAAGGTGGTCGTTTAAGACATCAGCAATGCCCCATCCGCGGTCGGTAAAGTCCCGACAGCATTCAAACGACCCAAGAGCTACCCCAACAATTCCATCAATCGCTCCCGATTGAATCAGTTGAGTAAGGTAACGATCGATCGTTCCCAACCCGGCTCGATGGTATTCGAGAAACAGAATCGCTCCCTCCATCGACGGCATCCATGCTCCTACGGACGTCGCCAACATTTGAAGATTCCCGCCAATCAGAACGCCGCGTGCGCGACCGGGAAATTCAATTTCAGCTGACACGGCGCTTGGGTCACGTTCTAGTGTGATTGGCTCGGTGCTCATGAGTAGTTGCTTTACTGAAGCCTGAGCCTTGTGGCCGACGAGGCAGCCATGAATGCCACCAAGGTTGCAGTGTTTAAGCATTGAAAGGTGTAAGCTTGTGATAGAAACCGACGATCGGCTTGTGGTCAGCACGGACAGCATCAAAGTCAATTCTGTTTGCAAGTCGATACGCACCTGCTCCGCCAGTTGTCGTGATCACGGCTCGAACGTGAGGGTCGCGAAAAGCGTCGTTGAGATCTTCAAGCCGCTCAGCATCAATGCCCGCCATGTAGCCATGCTTGCTGAGCACATGCTTTCCAGTGTCACAACGAAGCCCCCAGCTCTCCAACGTTCTGATGTAGTCATCGACATGTGATTGGCTTGGGAAGCTTGCCGGAGATACCAAGCGAACACAGTCACCTTCTTGGAGTGCAACAGGCCGAATTAAGTCCGTTTTCATTGATTCCTTTTAGCCGAAGTAAGTCAGTTGTGCGACGAGCGACTACTGCGTGAATGTCAGTGCATAGATGTTGCCGTCATCGTCAATCGCAATCCAACCTTGCCGAGGAAAAATGGAACGCGAATCGAATTTGTCGAGTTGGTCATACGTGTTTTTTGAAAGCCACCATTTCGGTTTCGATGGCGGGGTGTCGTATGCTGGAGCACTACTTGGTGGCGACTTTAGGACCGATTGCCATTTAACAACATCACTGGGGGCAACCTTTGCCCACACAAAAGTTTGGATGTCTGATGGACCTAGTTGGCCGTCGCCGAACTGTAGTTCGATCAAATGTGCATCTTGAAGGTCAGAGGGCGGCGTGGTGTCCGACGAGAATAAGCGTGAAACGACAGCGACGCGTTCTGCGGTAGTCCCGGATATTTCAATTGTTCCGTTTTGTGGCCCGCATCCTGATATTGTTACAGCAACGGAAGCTAAGAGGGCAGCGAGTTTGGCCATAGGTTTAGGTCGCACAACGGAAGGTTTTTACGACACCGACGCAACCGAAGCGAAGGTGGATTGAA